>DASRBA010000296.1:0-13350 GCA_035637895.1 Myxococcaceae bacterium | reverse complement strand
TGGACGCTGCCCAGGACCCTGACGAGCAGTTCAACCAGGCCCTGAACTCCCTCGTCGATGCCCTCAGCAGCGTCGTGGAGTTGGTCAAGAACCTCCTCCCGCCCGAGGACACCGGCGGCCAGAACGCGGTCACCGGACAGGGTAAGGACCCGGCGAACGCTGATCCGAACGCGGCCATCACCCGCGACCTGCTGGACAACCGCGGTGGCGGCCCGGCCGAGGGCGATCCGCTCGAGGCAGCCGGTGGCGGCCCCGCCCGCATGGGTCTCGGCCCGCAGCCCGGGCTCCAGGGTACCCAACACGGCGCCGACGGCGTCGCGGGCATCGACCAGAACGACCCGAACAAGACCGGCGGGACCCCCGGCTACGTCGGCGGCTCGACCAACTGCGGCCCCACGTCGATGGCGGAGATCGCCCGCGGGAAGTCCCTGCAGGACCCGAACTACTCGATCACCTTCAAGGGCGCCGACGGCAACATGCAGACGCAGCGTGTCGCCGACATGTCCAACACGGACCTGATCAAGGCCTTCGCCAAGGTCGGCGACACCGACCAGAAGGACGGGACCTCGCCCAACGGGATGATCGACATGGCCACCGCCGCTGGCGAGCCGGTCACGGACGAAGAGGTCCACTACGACAAGAGCTGGAAGAAGGGTCAGCCCAGCAACTCGTTCGACCAAGAGTGGCTGGACAAGCGCCTGCAGGACGGTGAGAAGGTGATCGTCAACGGCGCCTACCAGGTCAAGGACAACGAGGGTCACGACAACCTCGTCGGCCACTACGGGACCATCTCCGGGAAGAACGCGAACGGGAACTACAACTTCGTCGACCCGTGGGACGGCAAGGTGAAGGAGCTGACCCCTGACGAGGTCCGCCGCTTCATGGAGCACAACCCGTACAACGGCGGCGTGATGATCGCGGTGGGCAAGACCGCCGCCGAGCAGAACGCGCAGGGCAACCAGGGCTAAACAGAGGTAGGGTTGGCCCATGGCCGACACCTGCATCTCCTGCCAGCAGGAAATCCAGCCCCCGACGCGCCGGGGCACGTTCTACACGTGCACCGGTGAGACGAGCGGGAACACCATCACCTTCTGGATGTGCAACCCGTGCGCGATCCCGCTGGGACCGAGCCAGGGGCCCATCCCGAAGTTCGACCCCAACCAGAAGCCTCGAATCCCGGGCGGCAACAACTGACGCCCTAGACGCCGCGCGCGTCCGGCGCCCAGAGCACCTTGTGCTGCTGGAGCTGGAAGCGCACCTCCAGCCGGTCGGCGACGATCCACTCCGCCAGCTGGCGCGGCTCCAGCGCCCCGAAGACGGTGGAGAAGAGCAGCCCGTAGGGCCGCTGGCCGAGCCGGTGGGCCGCGATCATCCGCTTCGACCACTCGTAGTCCTCGCGCGAGCCGATGACGAACTTCAGCTCGTCGCCCTCGCCCATCGACTCCAGCACGCGCAGGTCGTTGCGGTCCGCCTCCCCCGAGGAGGGCGTCTTCAGGTCCACGATCTTGTGCACGCCGCGAGGCACCAGCCGCACGTCGATGGCGCCGGAGGTCTCCAGCAGCACCGTCCGCCCGTCCTCCAGGAGCGCCTCCATCAGCGGGTAGACGCCCGGCTGGAGCAGCGGCTCACCCCCGGTGACCTCGACGGCGCGGGCCCCCAGCGACCGCACGCGCTCGAGGACGGTGGGGACGCCCATCCGCTCGCCGCCGTGGAAGGCGAACGCGCTGTCGCAGTAGGTGCAGCGGAGGTGGCAGCCGGTGAGGCGCACGAAGGTGCAGAGCACGCCCTGGTGGGAGGATTCGCCCTGGAGCGAGACGTAGATCTCCTTCACCACCACCGAAGCGGCGTCCTCGCGCCGGCGCGGCTCGATGTGCGGGCGGCCCTTCAGCACGGGCGGCCTCAGCGCTCCCGGGCGGCGGCGCCGCCGTTCGGCTCGTGGTGCGAGCGGGCGTAGAGCGCGGCGGCGGTGGTGGCCCCGCCCAGGAGCAGCAGGGCGGCCCCCAGGGCGGCCAGGCGGCGCCAGCGCGCGTCCGGCACGGCGGGGACGGCCAGGGAGGTGGTGTGCTGCCGCGGCCCGCCGCCTATCAGCCGCACCTCGGCGCCGTCGGCGGGGAGGGTCTCCTCGGTGTCGGTGGTGGCGTCCTCCTCCTCGGGGCGGGGCGGCTTGAGCGGGCCCGGCCTCACCTCGGGCGGCAGGGTGGCGGCGGACGGCTCCTCGTCCAGCGCGCCCCACAGCACGTCCTGCCTGGACTCGTCCTGCTCGGCGACGATGCGGTCCGCGTACAGGTCGCGCAGGTAGTCCGCCACGTCCTGCCGGGCGCCCTTGAGGCCCTGGGCGGCGATGAACGCCTCCACCGCCTCGCGGAAGGCGGCCGCGTCCGGGTAGCGGAGGTCGCGGTTGCGCTGGAGCGCCTTGAGGACGACCCGGTCGATCTCCTTGGGCAGGTCGCGGTTCACGCGCTGGGGCGGCGGCACCGAGCAGTCCGACACCAGCCGCGCCGTGGTCAGCTCGTTGGAGCCCTTGAACAGCCGCTGCCGGGTGGCCAGCTCCCAGAGGATGACCCCCAGCGAGAACACGTCGCTCCGCTGGTCCACCGGAGCGGCGTCGATCTGCTCGGGCGACATGTACGGGTACTTGCCCTTGAGGAAGCCGGTGGCGGTCTCCTGCAGCCGGCCGGCCGCCTTGGCCACGCCGAAGTCGATCAGCTTCGTCGCCCCGTCGAACCCCACCAGGATGTTGGGCGGGGACACGTCGCGGTGGACCAGGCCCAGCGGGCGGCCCTTGGCGTCCTTCACCTGGTGCGCGTGGTGCAGGCCCAGCGCCGCGTCCGCGATGATCCGCAGCGCCACCCCGAGCGGGATGGGCTTGCCCACGGTGGCGGCGTACTCGCCCATGGTGCGGAGGTCCTCGCCGGCCACGTAGTCCATCACCAGGAAGTGCGAGCCCTGCGCCTGCCCCAGCTCGTGGATGCGGACGATGTTCGGGTGGTCGAGGCGGGAGGCGATCTTCGCCTCGTCCAGGAACATGTGGAGGAAGCTGCGGTCGGTGGCCAGGTGGGGCAGCAGCCGCTTCACCACCACCAGCCTGGAGATGCCCGGGGAACCGGACGGCCGGGCGAGGAAGATCTGCCCCATCCCGCCGGTGGCGAGCTTGCGGAGCAGCTCGTACTTGCCGAAGGCCACCGCCATCTCGCCTCCGGACTCTACACGGCGGAGCCCGCTACTGCTTGAGCTTGTATCCCGACCGGAGCGCGGCGACCGCCACCCCGGTGGACACCAGGGAGAGCGCCAGCAGCACGGCCCCACCCACGACGGGCGAGAAGGCGGTCCGGTCCAGGAAGCCGAACCGCATCAGCTCCGCCATGTAGACCATGGGGTTGAGCAGGCTGATGGTGTTCCAGGGCGGCGGCAACGTCTTCACCGAGTAGAAGACCCCGCCCAGGAAGGTGAGCGGGACCATCACGAAGGTCGGGAAGAAGTTGATCTGCTCGAACTTCTCGGCCCACACCGCGGCCAGGAGCCCCAGCATGGCGAAGGTGTAGCTCACCAGCAGCAGCACCCCCACCGCGACCAGGGGGTGCGCCAGCGAGAAGTCGGTGAAGAGCGCCGACACCAGCCAGATGAGCAGGCCCACCGCCAGGCCGCGGATCATGGCCCCGGTGATGAAGCCGAAGAGGAGCTCCGCCGGGCCGAGCGGCGCGGCGAGCAGGTCCACGATGGTCCCCTGGATCTTGGTGATGAACAGCGAGGAGCTGCTGTTGAGGAAGGCGTTGTTGGCGATCCCCATGAACACCAGGCCGGGGACGATGAAGCGCAGGTACGGCACGCCCTCCACCGTGCGCAGGCTCCCGGCCAGCGAGCCGAACACCACGAAGTAGAGCGAGGTGCTGATCAGCGGCGCGAGCACCGTCTGCCCCGGCACGCGCATGAACCGCGCCACCTCCTTGTACAGCAGGGTCTTCATCCCCACCGCGTTCATGCCTTCGCCCCCAGGGCGGGCAGCGCGCCGCGCGCCGCCTCGTACTCGGCCACCAGGCGCTGGACGAGGTCGCCCGCGGGCGGGACGTCCTCCAGGAAGGCCACCGCCTGCCCCGCGCTCCAGATGTCCTTCCACGCCTTGCCGCCCTGGCCCTCGCGGTGCTTCTGCAGCGAGTCGCGGAGGTAGTTCCCCTTCACCCCGGTCACCTCGTCCGAGTACTCGATGTCCTCGGGGCCGGCGCGCAGCAGCGCGTCTTTGTATTCGGGGGAGGCGGCGGACTCGCGGGTGGCGATGAAGCGGGTCCCGAAGTAGCCGGCCTCCGCCCCCAGCGCGAGCGCCGCCGCCAGGTGCCGCCCCTGGGAGAGCCCGCCGGCGATGACCACCGGCACGCCCAGCTCGTCCTTCAGCCATGGCCCCAGCACGAACGGGCTGATGGTGCCCGCGTGCCCGCCCGCGCCCGAGGCGACCGCGACGAGGGCGTCCACCCCTGCCTTCACCGCCTTCTGCGCGTGCTTGAGCCCGATGACGTCGCTCCACACCATGCCGCCGTAGCCGCGCACGCGCTCGATGGTGGCGGTGGGGTCGCCCAGGGAGGTGATGACCAGCGGCACCTTCCGCTCCGCCACTGCCTCCAGGTCCACCGCCAGCCGGTCCGAGGCGAGGATGAGGTTCACCCCGAACGGCACCTCGCGCGGGAAGGCGTCCAGGAAGGCGCGGAACTGCTCGTGGGCTCGGAAGTTCAAGGACGGCACCGCGCCGATGGCTCCGGCCCGCCCCACCGCCTCCAGCAGCGGCGCGTTGGAGACCAGGAACATGGGGGCGGCGACGATGGGGTAGCGGACGCCCAGCCGCTGCATCAGGGAGCTCACGTGGAGGCCTTTCCGTGGAGCGCGGAGAGGAAGATGTCTTCCAGCCGGGCGCGGCGCGTCTCCACGTCCAGCACCGGCATCGCGGCGCCGTAGAGCGCGCCCAGCACCTCGCTGGAGGACGGCTGGCCGGAGCGCTCCACGTAGGTGAGCTGCCGCCCGTCCGGGGAGAGCGTGGCGCCCACCTTCCGCGCCGGCTCCGGCAGCGCCTGCACCGGGGAGGAGAAGGTGACCAGCAGCCGCCGTTCGCCCAGCCGCCGCATCAGGGCGGTCTTCTCCTCGATGAGCTGGAGCTTGCCCTCGTCGATGAGCGCCACCCGGTCCGCCAGCTCCTCGGCCTCCTCGAGGTAGTGGGTGGTGAGGATGATGGTGGTGCCCTCGGACTTGAGCTTGCGCACGTAGTCCCAGAGGTCGCGGCGCAGCTCCACGTCCACGCCGGCGGTGGGCTCGTCGAGGAAGACCAGCTTCGGCCGGTGGACCAGCGCCTTGGCGATGAGGAGCCGCCGCTTCATGCCGCCGGAGAGCTGGCGGGTGCGGGCCTTCGCCTTGTCGGAGAGATTGAGCGCCCGGAGGACCTCGGCGATGCGGGCCGGATCCTGCGGCTTGCCGTAGTAGCCCAGCTGGATGCGGAGCGACTCCTCCACCGTGAAGAACGGATCGAAGTTGATCTCCTGCGGCACCAGGCCCACCGAGTAGCGCGGGCCCACCGGGTCCTGGTCCTGGTCCTGGCCGAAGAGGTGGATGGTGCCGGAGGTCTTCTTCACCAGCCCGCACACCGCGCCGATCAGCGTGGTCTTCCCGGCGCCGTTGCGGCCCAGCAGCGCGAAGATCTCCCCCGGCTGGATGTCCAGCGAGACCCCGCCCAGGGCGGTGACCGCGCCGTAGCGCTTGACCAGGTCGCGGATCTCCAGGACGGACACGCGGGACCCCTCTTAATCGGCCGAATTCGCTTGCGCCAGGCTTCGGTCGCGGCAGAGTGCCCGCCTCCTTCACCTTCCAAGGGCGCACCCATGCATCGTCACGTCCTCCTCTTCGTCTCGGCGCTGGCCGCGGCCGCGCTCCTGGGCTGCCCGGCGCCTGGCCCGGAGTCGGTGGTGTTCGAGGTGACCGCCGACTCGTCTTCCGACTTCGGGTCGGTGGTGCTCAACGCCCCCAGCCAGGAGCTGACCTTCACCGTCAAGAACTCTGGCGGCGGGAAGTCGGACGTCATCGCCATGACCACCGAGGGCATCGCGGCGGCCGCCTTCCGGGTGACCACCGACAATTGCTCCGGCACCCAGTTGGAGGCGGGCGGCACCTGTTCGGTGGGCGTGACCATGACGCCGCGGAGCGCGGGCGCCAAGACGGCCCAGCTCACCGCGCGCGACTCCCGCGGCAGCGGCCAGCTCGCCATCCGCGGCGCCGGCGTCACCCGCGCGCTCCTGCAGGTCTCCCCCACGTCCTCCGCGTTCGGCACGGTGGCCACCGGCGGCACCAGCACGGACGCCACCTTCACCGTCACCAACACCGGCAGCCAGGCCACCGGCGCGCTGGCGGTGACGCTGGGCGGCGCGCAGGCCAACCAGTTCACCAAGCCCACCGACACCTGCGACACCAAGACGCTCGCCGCGGGCGCCACCTGCACCATCAAGGTCCGCTTCGCGCCCTCCGCGGTGGGCGCGGCCACGGCGGCGGTCACCGTCACCGGCACCCCGGGCGGCACGGTCACCATCCCGGTGGGCGGCACCGGCGGCACCCCGGCGACGCTGATGATCGCTCCCACCACCAAGGACTACGCCATGGTGGACGCCGGCACCCAGAGCGCGGACACCACCTTCACCGTCACCAACACCGGGGCCGTCAACGCCACCGCCCTCACCGTGGCGCTGGGCGGCGCCAACCCGGGCGAGTTCGTCATCTCCGCCGGCGGCACCTGCGCCGGCCTCGCCACGCTCACCCCGGCCGGGGGCGCCACGCCCAGCTGCACGGTGAAGGTGGCGTTCAAGCCCACGGCCTTCGGCACCAAGAACGCGACCGTCACCGTGACCGGGCGGGTGGCCAACAGCACCGCCACCACCCAGGCCTCCGCCACCCTCACCGGCATCGGCCGCCAGAGCTTCACCGTCACCGTGCTCAACTCCGGCACCGGGACGGGGACGGTGACCGGCGGCGCCATCAACTGCGGCAGCGCGTGCACCACCAGCGTGGTCGCCACCACCGCGGCAGGCACCATCACCCTCACCGCGGCGGCCAGCGCCGGCTCCAGCTTCGCGGGCTGGACGGGCGACTGCGCCTCCAGCAACCCCAGCACCAGCTGCACGCTGACGGTGGACGCGAACAAGAACGCCGGCGCCGCCTTCGACATCCAGCGCTTCAGCCTCACCCCGGTGGTGAGCGCGGCGCCCGGCTCGGGAGGGACGCTCACCTCCTCGGACGGGCTGATCACGTGCAGCGGCGCTTCCTGCTCGCCGGTCCAGTACGGTTTCGGCACGGTGGTGCACCTCACCGCCGCCGCGCGGTCGGACTCGCGCTTCACCGGGTGGAGCGGCGATTGCGCGGGGCAGACGGGGACCACCTGCGACGTGACGATGACCCAGGCGCGCGCGGCCACCGCCAACTTCCTCCCCAACGCCAACTACGCGTTCGTCACGTCCACCGCGTACACGCTGAGCGAGCTGGCGACGAAGGCCGACGTGTCCGGGACGCTGAGCGCCGCCAACGTGGTGGCCGGCGCGGACATCGCCTGCGGCGAGCGGGCGGCGGCGGTGAACCTCCCCGGCAACTACAAGGCGTGGATCGCCTCCAGCGGAGGGAGCGCCCCCTCCCGCCTGGGCGCCGCGCGCGGGTGGCTGCGGACGGACGGTCGGGCCTTCGCAGACGCGCTCCCGGGCAACCTCTTCTATTCGATGGAGCGGGACGAGGCCGGCGCGGCGGCCCCGCTCCGGGCGGACGTGCTCACCAACGCGGACAACAGCGGCGCGGCCCAGGGTTCGTGCTCGGACTTCACCGGCGCCACCGGGAACACGGCCGTGCTGGGGAGCACCCAGGGCGGTTCGGTGGACTGGAGCCGGGGCGACCCGAACGGAGACTGCGCCGGCTCCTTCCGGCTCTACTGCCTGGGGACGGACAACACCGCCGCGGTGGTCCCGCCCGCGCAGCCCAGCGGCCGGATCCTCTTCGTGAGCAGCGGCAACTGGGGCCCGCTCCTGGGCGGAATCCTCACCGCGGACGGCGTCTGCACCACGGAGGCCGCCGCGTCGACCCTGCCGGGCACCTACAAGGCCGTGCTGGCCGCCACCGGCGCCAGCGCGGCGTCGCGCTTCACCACCCGAGGCGCCCCGGTCATCCGGCCGGACAACGTCATCGTGGCGACCACCGAGGCGGACCTCTTCGCCGACACCCAGGTGACGCAGGCCCGGGTCGAGCGCACCGCCGCCGGGGTGGTGGTCCCCACCATCCAGGTCTGGACCGGCGCCACCTCCCCCCTGGCCGCTGGCGCGGACACCGGCACCTGCACCAACTGGAGCGTGCAGACCGGGACCGGCGCCATCGGCTACGCCGGCTACTACCTGCAGCTGTACTCCGCGGACACGGACATGTGCAGCTCGACGCAGCGGGTCTTCTGCCTGCAGGAATAAGGTCGCCCCCTCCGCCGGTCTTCAGAACCATCCAGGAGCCCGCCCATGGCCGAGAACTACATCTTCACGATGCAGGACCTGAGGAAGGTCAAGGGCGGCAAGGACATCCTCAAGGGCATCTACCTGTCGTTCTACCCAGGCGCGAAGATCGGCGTCATCGGGCCGAACGGCGCGGGGAAGTCCACCCTGCTGCGCATCATGGCCACCGAGGACAAGGAGTTCTTCGGGACGGCGCGGCCGGACCCTTCCGCGCGTATCGGCTACCTGCCGCAGGAGCCGAGGCTGGACGAGTCGCTCACGGTGAAGGGCAACGTGGAGCTGGGGCTCAAGCCGGTCAAGGACCTGCTGGACCGGTTCAACGCGGTCTCCGCCAGGTTCTCCGAGCCGATGGGCGACGCGGAGATGGAGAAGCTGCTCGCGGAGCAGGGGCGGCTGCAGGACGCCATCGACGCCGCCAACGGCTGGGAGCTGGACCGGACGCTGGACGTGGCGATGGACGCGCTCCGGCTGCCGCCCGGTGAGGCCCCGGTGAAGCAGCTCTCCGGCGGGGAGAAGCGCCGGGTGGCGCTGTGCAAGGTGCTGCTGGAGAAGCCGGACCTGCTGCTGATGGACGAGCCCACCAACCACCTCGACGCCGAGTCGGTGGCGTGGCTGGAGCAGACGCTGCAGCAGTACCCCGGCACGGTGGTGGCGGTGACGCACGACCGCTACTTCCTCGACAACGCCGCGCAGTGGATCCTCGAGCTGGACAAGGGCGAGGGCATCCCCTGGAAGGGGAACTACACCTCCTGGCTGGACCAGAAGCAGAAGCGGCTGGAGCAGGAGGAGAAGCAGGAGTCGGCGCGGCAGCGGATCTTGAAGCGCGAGCTGGAGTGGGTGAACAGCTCGCAGAAGGCGCGGCAGGCGAAGGGCAAGGCGCGCCTGACCCGGTACGAGGAGATGCTGGCGGCCGGGCCGGACAAGCGCGACATCACCGGTGAGATCTACATTCCCCCCGGGCCGAAGCTGGGCGGGATGGTGGTGGAGGCCAAGGGCCTCAAGAAGGGCTACGGCGACCGGCTGCTGATCGACGATTTGACCTTCAAGCTGCCGCCGGGCGGCATCGTGGGCGTCATCGGCCCCAACGGCGCCGGCAAGACCACGCTCTTCCGGATGATCATGGGCGCGGAGAAGCCGGACTCCGGCGAGCTGAAGGTCGGCGAGACGGTGAAGCTGGCGTACGTGGACCAGAGCCGCGACGCGCTCCAGGGCGAGAAGACGGTGTTCGAGGAGGTCTCCGCCGGGTTGGACTACGTGGACCTGGGCCCGCGCGGGCAGATGCCGTCGCGGCAGTACCTGGCCTCGTTCGCGTTCAAGGGGTCCGACCAGCAGAAGAAGGTGAAGGACCTCTCCGGCGGCGAGCGCAACCGCGTCCACCTGGCGAAGACGCTCAAGACCGGCGGCAACCTGCTGCTGCTGGACGAGCCCACCAACGACATCGACGTGGAGACGCTGCGGTCGCTGGAGGAGGGGCTCACCAACTTCGCCGGCTGCGCGGTGGTCATCAGCCACGACCGCTGGTTCCTGGATCGCATCGTCACCCACATCCTGGCCTTCGAGGGCGACTCCAAGGTGTTCTTCTTCGAGGGGAACTTCCAGGACTACGAGGTGGACAAGAAGAAGCGCCTGGGGGCGGAGGCGCTCCAGCCGCACCGGGTCAAGTACAAGCCGCTGGTGCGCTCGTAGGTGGTCCGCGGAGTCTGCGCCGCCGTCGCGGTCATCGTCGCCGCCGCCGGGTGCGCGAAGCGGATCCCCGCGCCCAACCCGGAGGCGGTGCACCACGACGAGCAGTGCGCGGCGCTGCTGCACGACGGCGACCTGGAGCAGGCGCGTCAGCACTGCCTGGAGGCGCTGGAGTATTCGCCGCAGTACGCGGCGGCGCAGCTGCACCTGGCCATGGTCGAGCTGCGGTCGGACCAGAAGCCGGCCGCGCGCGACCGGTTCCTCAAGGCGCTGGCGCTGGACGAGAAGCTGCCCGAGGCCCACAACGCGCTCGGGGTGCTGGCGATGGAGGAGCGGCGGTTCGAAGAGGCGGAGAAGCGCCTCAAGCGCGCGCTGGAGATCTCCCCGGACTACGTCGAGGCCCGCTACAACCTGGCGCTCGACTACTACCTGTGGCGGAACAACGCGAAGGCGAAGGAGCAGATCGCCCGGTTGATGGGCGCCCACCCGGAGCTGTCGGACCCCATCCACTTCGACGCCGTCCTGCGGCTGGCGGACGGGAAGGTGGACGCCGCCATCAAGCAGCTCGTCCAGTGCGTCACCATGACGCCGGAGCGGCCCGGGTACTGGCTGGCGCTCGGGGTGGGGCTGTCGCGGATGCACCGCTACGACGAGGCGGACGAGGCGCTCCGGACCTGCCTGGAGCTGGACCCGGAGGATTCGATCTGCCGGGAGGACCTCAAGCTCCTCGTCGGGCGGAAGGACCTGCCGCCCCCGCCGGTGGAGGCCCCAAAGCTTTGAGGCGCTCCGAGGCCGATTTACCGGCCCCAGCGCGCGCGGCGCTGCACTGATGTTCAGGTCATAAATCGCCAATAAATATAAGGGTTTACGTGGCCTCGCCTGAGACGTAGAGTGCGCGCGGACGAAAACGAGACAAGGTGCGACAGGGCTGTACCCTGGCGCGGCTTCGTGGAGGGGCGTGCCGAACTTGAGCGACGAGCGGCCGGAGGCGCTCCTCAAGAGCGCGCTGGAGAAGATCATCTACTTCGAGGCGCGGTCGGAGCAACTGTCCACCGACCTCCGGGCGAGCCGCGACGAGTCGGAGCGGTTGCGCCGCGAGCTGTCCGCGGCGGCGCAGCGGGAGATCTCCCTGCGCGCGCAGGTGGCGGAGCTGGAGGTGACGGTCGCCCGGTCCTCGGTGGAGCGCGAGGAGCAGGCGCGGCTGAACGAGGCCCTCCGGCGCGAGCGGAAGGAGCTGATCGGCAAATTGCTCGATGCCTCGCGGTTGCACGCCACCGGCGAGGAGGTCGCCGGTGAGCCGGAGTTCGACCTGGCCTCCTTCATCGCAGAGCTCCGGGGCGAGGCGCTGGGATTGAGGGAGGCGCCGGCGCACGCGTCCCCGGTCACCCCCGCGTCGAACCGTGAGCGCGCCGGTCGGTTCCCGGCGGCGGAAGCGGCAGGGGATGGCGCCCCCGCGCTGGTGGCGGTGCGAGCGCCCGGGGCGTCGCTGATGGCCACGATGGCGCGGCACGCGGAGCGGTTCCGGGCGCAGGGCCGGCTGGACGTCTCCTCCGAGGAGCTCCACGCGTTGGCCCGAGAGCCGATGGTGGAGGAGACGCTGTTCGGGTTCTCGGTGCGCGAGCTGTCCGCGCCGGAGCCGGGCGCCCGCGTCCGCGCGGCGGAGCGGTTGCGCTCGCTGGCCTCGCCGGCGGCGGCGCCCGCGCTGGCGACGGCGCTCAACGCGGAGCAGGAGCCTCGGGTGCTGGTCGCGCTGATGGAGGCGTTCGCGCCGGCGTCGGGGCCGGAGGGCGCCGCGGTGGTGACGCCGCATCTGCGCTCGCCGTCCGCGGACGTGCGCATCTCCGCGCTGCGGGCGCTGATGCGCGTGGACCCGGCCCAGGCGGCGCCGCACCTGTCCGCGGCGATGAAGGACCCGGACCGGACCGTGCGGCGGCGGGCGTCGCTGCTGGCGCTGGGGCTCCAGGGAGCGGAGGCGCTGGCGCTGGGCGAGGAGGCGGGGCGCGACCACGACCCGAAGGTGCGCGCGCTGGGTGCCCTGGCGCTGGGGGCGGCCGGTGGCGCGCAGGCGCGGGCGGCGCTGACGGAGTTGTTGCAGGACGCGGACGCGACGGTGCGGCAGGCGGCGTCGCGCAGTCTGTCGAGGATCCTCGGCACCGATGTTTCCTCGGTCGTCGCACTGGACGATGCGCAGCGCCGCCGGGAGATCCGCCGGCTGGCGGCGATGCCGGCGAATCCGGTGATCGCGGTTCGGGAGAGGGCCGCGGCGGCGCAGGCGCAACCCGGGGACGGAGCCATGCCGGCCGGCCCTCTCGTGGGTACCACGCCAGTGCCAGCGGCGGCGTCGCTCGCCGCGACGCATGCCCCGCCGCCATCGGCCGACGAAGCACTATGCGCCGCCGTGCTGGCGGAGCTCCGGATCAACATCCGTGGCCGCGCGGCGCCGGACCTGTCGCGGGTGTTGGGCGCGCCGGTGGAGCGCGTGGACGAGGCGTGCGCGCTGCTGTGCGCGCGGGGCCAGGCCGTGCGCCGCGGCCTCAAGTACTTCGTGGCCTGACCTGAGGAGATCTCGATGGAGTTGCCGACGTACAGCCCGAAGCAGACCGCCGAGCTCCTCGGCGTGCCGGTCAAGGCGCTCAACGACCGCAAGCAGGAGCAGTACACCGCCGCCGACCTGTGGGACCTGCGCCAGTCGCTCCAGCGCCCCCCGCCCGCCATCGGCGATCGCCGCCAGCTCTTCCTCAACTTCAAGGGCGGCACCGGGAAGACCTCGCTCTCCACCTCGTACGCCTTCCGGATGGCGGAGCTGGGTTACAAGGTCCTGCTGGTGGACCTGGACTCTCAGGGCCACGCCACCAAGTGCCTGGGCTACGAGGGCGAGGACTTCCAGCGGACGCTCCTGGACGTGCTGGTCCGCAAGACGCCGGTGAGGGAGGTCATCCAGCGCACGCCGGTGCCGAACCTCTCCTTCATCCCGTCCAACCTCTCCATGTCCACCGTGGACCTCTCCCTGATGCCGCTCGCCGGGCGGGAGATGCGCCTGCGCAACGCGCTCAAGGACCTCGACGGCCAGTACCAGGTGACGGTGTTCGACGCGCCCCCGTCCTTCGGCCTGCTGAACCTGAACGCGCTGATGGCGTCCGACGACCTCTTCGTCCCCGTGCTGGCG
>DASRBA010000295.1:0-11947 GCA_035637895.1 Myxococcaceae bacterium | reverse complement strand
TCGACGCGCGACTGCAGGCCCATGATCTGGCTCAGGGCCAGGTCGGCCAGCGACATCCCGGTGGTGGGGACCAGCTGCACTTGTTGAGGAGCAGGCTCAGCGGTGGCCGGTTCGGCGGTGATTGGCTTGCCGCCTCCGTTCTTCTCGAAGATTTCGCGCCAGCTGGGGTCGACGGAGGAAGGGTCGCGAAGAAAGCGCTCGTGCAACCCCTCGATGAAGTCGATGTTCGCTCCCGAGAGGAACGACTCCTGAAAGTTCTGCATCCCTGATCCTTAGCAAGGGCTTCGTGCTAAAGCCCGCCCGCGCAAGATTTGGGAGGCCAAGATGTTGCTGCAGGGAAAGAAGCTGCTGATCACAGGCGTTTTGACGCCGCAGTCCATCGCCTACGGAATCGCCGAGCTCGCCCAGAAGGAAGGAGCCCAGCTCATCCTCACCGGCTTCGGCCGCGGGATGTCGTTGACCGAACGTTCCGCCAAGCGGCTGAACCCCGTGCCGGAGATCCTGGAGCTGGACGTCAACCAGCCGGACCACTTCAAGCGCCTCACCGAGCAGCTCCAGTCGAAGGCCGGCGTGCTCCACGGCGCGCTCCACGCCATCGCCTTCGCGCCGGAGGACGCGCTGGGCGGGAACTTCCTCAACACCCCGTGGGAGAGCGCGATGACCGCCTTCCGCGTCTCCACCTTCTCGCTCAAGGAGCTGGCGGTGGCGGTGATGCCGCTGATGACCGGGGGCGGCTCCATCCTCACGCTGGATTTCGACAACCGGCAGGCGTGGCCCATCTACGACTGGATGGGCGTGTGCAAGGCGGGGCTGGAGGCGGTGGTGCGGTACCTGGCGCGCGACCTGGGGCCGAAGAAGATCCGGGTGAACGCGCTGGCCGCCGGGCCGCTGGCCACCATCGCCGCCAAGGGCATCCCGGGCTTCAAGACGCTGGAGAAGCACTGGGGGAACCAGGCGCCGCTGGGCTGGTCGTCGCGCGAGGACCACGACGCGGTGGCGCGGACCGCGTGCGCGCTGCTCTCGGATTGGTTCCCCTCCACCACCGGGGAGATGGTGCACGTGGACGGCGGGTACCACGCGCTCGGCGCGCCGCTGATCGACATGGCGGCGGTGAAGCGCGAGGAGGAGGCGGCCGCGGCCGCCAAGCCCGCGGAGCCGCCGAAGTAGCGCCCGTCGCGCTCAGTCCTGCCGGGTGCGCACGGAGAGCACGAAGCGCTCCACCAGCACGCGCTCGTTCGCGGTGAGCTTCGCCTCGGCGCCCATCTCGTCCAGCACCTTCTTCCACTCCGCCTCCGTGCGCGAGTCCGGCAGAGGCAGCGCGTGGCAGCCGGAGCATCGCTGGACGAAGACGGAGCGTCCCTGCTCCAACTGGGCGAGCGTCGAGTCCGGCCACCGGCCCTGCGCGCGGGCGGCGGTGGCGGTGGACGGGCGCGGCAGCGAGGCGGCGCAGCCCGCTCCCAGCGTCAGGCCCAGCGCGGCGAAGGCGATGAAGCGCAGTGGGCTCACAGGTGCCAGCCGAAGATGAAGCGAGCGGTGAAGGCCTCGTGGTGGTCGAGGTCCTGGATGGTGGCGGCGCCGGCGGGTTGGAAGGCGAACAGCTGCGGCATCACCGACGCGGAGGCCCACCAGGTCTTCGAGGTGTAGCTGACCGCCGGGCCGAAGAAGAACGCGCTGCTCTCCCAGCCGGTCGCCACCGGGATGCCGGTATGGGTGCGCAGCTCCAGGCCGGCGGAGAGGCCGTTGCCAAAGAGGTACGCGCCGGCGAGATCGGTCTCGATCTCCCACTCCTGCTCCGAGCCGGTGTCGGTGCCCTCCCACCCGTGCGCGGCGATCAGGTTGAACGCGGCGAGCACTGGGCCGAAGCGGCGGTCGAGGAGGACCTTCCCCTCCACCTCTTGGTCCTTCGGGCCGCCGGTGAGCTCCAGGTAGAAGGCGAGGCCCACCGGGTCCGCCACCGGGTCGAGGAGCTTGTACTTCCACTCCCAGGAGACGCCCTGGAATTCGAACTCCTGCGCGTAGGTCAGCCCGCTGCCGGAGGTGACGCCGCTGAAGTTGAGGTACCAGGCGGTCTGCAGCCCGGGCAGGACGCCCACCTCGAACTCGATCCGCTCATCCACCGCCGCGTACGGCGTCGCCTTGCCGATCCGGAACGTCGTCCACGGCTCCAGCTCCCGGTCCCCCGGGTTCAGCACCGCCGTCTCCTGCGTCGCGGTGAACCGCCGCTCCGACGCCCCCGCCCCCATCGCCGCCAGCGCGAGCCCCACCCCCATCGCCCAACTGATTTTGAGAATCATTACCAAAATCATTTAGCCCATCGGGCAGGCCGAAGGCAAGCGATCTCGGTCGTGGGGCGATCGCGCTGGGCTTTCGGCTCCGATTAGGCGGGGGCGAGGGCGGGCTGCATCGACTTCAGCGCCAGCTTGTCGTCCTTCACCTCGAACAGCGCCTCTCCGCCGTCCTTGAGCTCCCCGAAGAGGATCGCCTCCGCCAGGGGCCGCTTGATGGCCTGGTCCACCAACCGCCCCATCGGCCGGGCGCCGAAGAGCGGGTCGTAGCCGTGCTCGGCGAGCCACCCGCGGGCCTCCGGGGTGAGCTTCACCTTCACCTTCTTCTCGTCGAGCTGCTTCTGGAGGAGCCCGATCTCCTTGTCCACCACCTTGAGGATGACCTCGGGGGTGAGCCCGGAGAACAGCACCCACGCGTCCAGGCGGTTGCGGAACTCCGGCGTGAACGTCCGCTCGATGGACTTCTTCGCCTTCGACGTGTCCACCACGTCGCCGCTCTGCCCGAACCCCAGCGACTTGGAGCTCATCTCGCGCGCGCCGGCGTTGGTGGTGAGGATCAACACGACGTTCCGGAAGTCCGCCTTCCGCCCGTTGTTGTCGGTGAGGGTGGCGTGGTCCATCACCTGGAGCAGGATGTTGAATAGGTCCGGGTGCGCCTTCTCGATCTCGTCCAGCACCACCACCGAGTACGGGAACTTCCGCACCGCGTCCGTGAGCAGCCCGCCCTGGTCGAACCCCACGTAGCCGGGGGGCGCGCCGATCAGCCGGGACACGGTGTGCTTCTCCGAGTACTCCGACATGTCGAACCGCAGGAACTCCACCCCCAGCACCTTCGCCAGCTGCTTGGCCAGCTCCGTCTTCCCCACGCCGGTGGGCCCGGAGAAGAGGAAGGAGCCGATGGGCTTCTCCGGGCTCCGCAGCCCGGACCGCGCCAGCTTGATCGCCGCCGCCATCTCCCCGATCGCCGAGTCCTGGCCGAAGATCACCGCCTTCAGCTCCGTCTCCACGTTCTTCAGCTGCTTCGTCTCCGACGCGGACACCGACTTCTTGGGGATCTTCGCCATCTTGGCGACGACCTCTTCGATGTCCGAGACCGTCACCGGCACCACCACCGGCGGCGCGGCCGTCACCTCCGCCACCGCCTGGAGCACCTGCCCGACCTTGTCCTTCCCGGCGACGGGCGCGGGCGCAGGCGCAGGCGCGGTCGCCGCGCCCGGCATCGGCGCCGGCGCCTTCGGCTGCCGCAGCCGCACCGCCGCGCCCGCCTCGTCGATGACGTCGATCGCCTTGTCCGGGAGGAACTTCTCGTTCACGTGCTTGGCGGACAGCTCCGCCGCCGCCCGCACCGCCTCCTCGTCGTACTTCACGTGGTGGTGCTCCTCGTACCGGGACTGCAACCCCTTGAGGATGAGCACCGTCTCCTCCACCGACGGCTCGCCCACCTCGATCTTCTGGAACCGCCGCGACAGCGCGCGGTCGCGCTCGAAGGACCCCTTGAACTCCTGGTACGTGGTGGAGCCGATGCACCGCATCCGCCCCGACGCCAGCGCGGGCTTGAGGATGTTGGACGCGTCCATCGACCCGCCCGTCGTCGCCCCCGCCCCCACGATGGTGTGGATCTCGTCGATGAAGAGGATGGCGTTGGGGTGCTTCTGCAGCGACTTCAAGACACCCTTGAGCCGCTCCTCGAACTGGCCGCGGAACTTGGTCCCCGCCAGCAGCGCGCCCATGTCCAGCGAGTAGATGACCGCGCCCTTGATGGCGTCCGGCACCTGCGCGTCGTGGATCCGCAGCGCCAGCCCCTCCGCGATGGCCGTCTTCCCCACCCCGGTCTCGCCCACGTAGAGCGGGTTGTTCTTCCGGCGCCGGCAGAGGATCTGGATGGTCCGCTCCAGCTCCAGCTGGCGGCCGATCAGCGGGTCGATCCGCCCCTCCGCCGCCTCGGTCGACAGGTTGGTGGTGTACGCCTCCAGCGGGTCCTTCCGCGGCGCGCCGCCCTCCTCCTCGTCCGGCCCCGGCGGGATGGCTCCCTCCTCCGCCTCCTCGCCACCCTCGGAAGCACCGCCGCCCCCGTCATCCTTGGTGATGCCGTGGGAGATGAAGTTGAGGACGTCGATCCGCTCCACCCCCTCCTGCCGGAGGAAGAACACCGCCTGGGCGTCCGCCTCGCGGAACATGGAGACCAGCACGTCCCCGCCGTCGATGGTCTTCTGCTCGGCGGAGAGGGCGTGGATGGTGGCGCGCTGGAGCACCCGCTCCACCGCGATGGTGGGCTGCGGATCGACGTCCGCGTCCTCCCCCACCTGCTCCACCGTCTCCGCCAGGTACTCCTCCAGGTTCTTCTGCAGCCGGGGGATGTTCACCCGGCAGGCCCTGAGGACCTCGCGCGTGCGAGCGTCCCGCGTGAGCGCCAACAGCAGGTGCTCCAGCGTCAGGTACTCGTGGCGCAGGCGCTTGGCCTCCTGCGTCGCGTGCAGAAAGCTCTCCCTCAACTCTTTCGCGATCAACGGCGATGCCACCTCAGTCGTCCTCCGGCTCCATCGACAGGCGCAAGGGGTACTCGTTCTCCCTGGCCAGCTTCTCCGTCAGGCGGATCTTCGTCTCCGCCACCTCATAAGGATAAACCCCAGCCACGCCGATGCCGTTGTAATGGACGTGCAGCATGATCTGCACGGCATCCGTCTCCGATTTGTGGAAGACCTCTTTCAGCACCGCCACCACGAAGTCCCGCGTGGTGTAGTTGTCGTTGTGCAGCAACACCCGGTACATCGGGGGCCGCTTCAGCTTTTCCTTCGGCCGGGTGCGCGTCTCGGTGACGGTCCCCGTCCCGCCGTCGTCCGGATCCCGCCCTGGGTTGCGCTTCTCAGGCATCCTTCATCCCATTCTCTTCTGATGCGTACGCCTTGAATCCCGTCTCTCGCCACCACTGGGGCAGACCCTGGCGGATGGCTGCTCGCTCGCTCTCCAGGAAGCGCCGGACCGCGCGGTCCAGCCCCGGATGGGCGATCCAGTGTGCGCTGTAGGTGAGCGTCGGTTCAAATCCTCTCACCAGTTTGTGGTCGCCTCCCGCCCCGGGCTCGAAGCGCTCCCGCCCGAGCGCGATGCACTCCTCCACCGGATGGTAGAGGCAGGCGTGGAAGTGGAGGAAGGGGATCGGCTCGAAGGCTCCCCAGGAGCTGCCGAAGAGGGCGCGCTCGTTCGCCAGGTTGAAGGTCCCGGCGACGAGCCGCCCCTCGCGCCGCGCCTCCACCACCTCCACCCGCCGGCGCAGGCGCTTGAGCGCGGTCTCGAAGAACCTCAGGGTGGGCGGCGGGTAGCCCCACACCTTGCGCTCGGCGGTGGCGCGGGAGAGCCGCCAGCACTCTTCCGGATCCACCTGGGCCAGCTGGTCGCCGCGGAGGGTGCGCAGCTGGATGCCCTGGGCGGCGGCGGCGCCGCGCTCGCGCTTGAGCTGGTGGCGCCGGCTGGAGCGGAAGCGGGCGAGGAAGTCCTCGTACGTCCGGTACCCGCGGTTGCGCCAGTGGTACTGGACGCCCAGCCGGACGGCGAAGCCCTCGTCCTGGAACGCGTCCAGCTCCGCCTCGGCGGGGAAGAGCGCGTGGACCGAGGACAGGCCGGCGCCCAGCGCCCCCTCCACCGCGGCCCGGATCAGCTCCCGCGCCCGCGCCCTCCGGTCCTCTCCCGGCGCGACCAGCGCGCGGGGGCCGGTCACCGGGCTGAAGGGGACGCCGAGGATGAGCTTGGGGTAGTAGCGCGTCCCCATCCGCTCGCCGGCGGCGGCCCAGGACGCGTCGAACACGAACTCGCCCTGGCCGTGGTCCTTCTGGTAGGCGGGCGCGGCGGCCACCAGGGTGTTCCCCCGCCAGAGGGTGAGGTGGCGGGGATGCCAGCCGCCCTCCGGCGAGGCGGTCCCGGAGGACTCCAGCGCGTCCAGGTACGCCCACTCCAGGAAGGGGGCCCCGTCCGGCGGCACGAGCGCGTCCCACGCCCGCTCCGGGACGTCCCGGATGGAGGTCAGCAGGCGGACCTGGGAGGGCAGGGGGGTGGACACGGCAGCCCAAGCCTATAGCGGCCAGCCGCCCGCGCTGCCACGGCCGGCGTCCGGGTGGAAGGGCCCATGCGCCAGATCCGGGTTTCTGAGGGACGATTCATGATCCCCGCGCTTGACCTGTGCCGCAGGCGCCTAGAATGGTTCATCCCGATGGGCCCCCTGGACGACGACAAGGACCCGGAAGAGGAAAGTCAGAAGACCCGGGTGACGCGCGTGGACGCGATGGTGACGCCCACCACCGCGGCGTCCTCTCGCGCCTACCTCATCGTCGTCGCCGGCAAGTCCTCGGTGGGCAAGATGTTCCCCATCAATGGGGAGCTGGTGATCGGCCGGGCGGGCAGCGCGGACATCGTCCTGGACGACGACGGCGTCTCGCGCCGCCACGCGCGCGTGCGGCTGCTGCCCACCGGGAACGTGGAGCTGGAGGACCTCAACTCCACCAACGGCACCTATTACATGGGGGAGCGGATCTCCCAGCAGATGCTCAAGGACGGGGACAAGGTGCAGATCGGCAGCACCGCCGTCCTCAAGTTCTCCTACCAGGACCAGCTGGAGGAGGCGCTGCAGAAGAACCTCTACGAGTCCGCCACCCGCGACGGCCTCACCCGCCTCTACAACAAGAAGTACTTCCAGGAGGCGCTGGACAAGGAGTACGCGTACGCGGCGCGCCACCGGGTGCCGCTGGCGGTGGTGATGCTGGACGTGGACCACTTCAAGAAGGTGAACGACACCTACGGGCACCCGGCCGGCGACTACGTACTGCAGAAGCTGGCGCAGGTGGTGCTGGGCGTGGTGCGCACCGAGGACATCGTCGCCCGCTATGGCGGCGAGGAGCTGGCGCTCATCCTCCGCCAGTCCACGGAGGAGGCCGCCAACCGGTGCGCCGAGCGGATCCGCTCGGAGGTGGCGAAGACGGACTTCGGCTACAACGGCGTCCGGATGCCGGTGACGGTGAGCGTGGGCGTGGCCACCACGCTGGACAAGGCGGCCAACTCCGCCAGCGACCTCGTCTCCATCGCGGACGGGTACCTCTACCGCGCCAAGCGCAGCGGCCGGAACCGCGTGGAGTCGCGGAAGGCGGCCGCCGGCTGATGACCGACCACGCGGCGCTCCAGACGTTCCTCAAGAGCATCCCGCTGTTCGAGCTGGTCCAGCCCGAGCAGCTGATGGACATCCTCCGACTGCTTCGCCCGGTGACCTTCGAGCCCGGGCAAGTGCTCTTCCACGAGGGTGAGCCCGGCCAGGCGATGTGGGTGCTGGGGCCGGAGGTGGAGGTCGCGCTCTCCACCACGCCGAACACGCCGAAGGCGGGCGGGCGGCCGGTGGTGGTGGCCTACGCGCGGCACGGCGAGACCATCGGCGAGATGGCGCTGGTGGACGCCGGCCCCAGGTCCGCCACCGCGACCGTCATCATGGGAGGCCCGGCCCACCAGATCAACGCGGTGGACTTCGCGGTGCTGCGGGAGGGGTTCAACCCGTCGGCGTACAAGGTGCTGCGGAAGATCTGCATGGACCTGTGCGCCAAGCTGCGGGCCACGGACAACCGCATCGTCCCGCCCAGCGGCGACGTGATCGCCGCGGATCCGCTGGAGGCGAAGCCGCTCCAGTCGCCGGCGATGTTGGATGAGTTTCCGCCCTTCCGGGCGCTGCCGCAGGTGGTGAAGCTGGCGCTGGCGCAGAAGCTGAAGCTGGTGGAGACGGACGGGGTGGCGGCGGTGTTCGGCGAGGGCGCCAAGGGGGACGCGGCCTACTTCCTGGTGGAGGGCGAGGTGACGGTGGGGCGGAGCGGGAAGACGCTCGCCAGCATCGGGAAGGGCGCGATGTTCGGGATGGTGGCGGTGATCGACAACGGGGGGCGGTCCGCCTCCTGCGTCACCGCCGGCCCGGCGAGGCTGTTCAAGCTGGAGCAGGAGGAGTTCGACCTGCTCTTCCAGACCGGCAACCGGTTCGCGTACACGATGGTGGACCTGGTGGCGCGGCAGCTGGTGGAGCACATCCGCGGCGCCAACGCGATGCTGCCGCCCCCCGGCCAGGGACCCGCCCGGCCCATCCGGCGCCCGCCTGATCCCAAGCCGAAGCAGCCGCAGATCATGGACCCGGTGGGCGCGGCGGCGGGGGAGGAGGAGCTGGAGGTGTTGCCGCTGTACCTGGAGCTGTAGCTTGTTATGTGAGGGGGCAGCCATGCTGAACATCCAGCTCGAGTGGACCCCGAACCCGTCGACCCTGAAGTACGTGGTCGACCGGAAGCTCCTGCCCTACGGGGCGCTGAACCTCACGTCCCGCGAGGAGGCGGCCGCGAAGTCGCCGCTGGCGGTGAAGGTGATGGAGGTGAAGGGGATCACCGCGGTGATGCTGGGGCCCAACTTCGTCACCGTCACCAAGGGCGGGGAAGGGGAGTGGGACGAGGTGAACGACGCGGTGATGGCGGCCCTGGAGGCGTTCGACGCGTCCGGGCAGCCGGCCGTCGTCGAGGGCGCGCTGGTGCGGCCGTCGCCGGAGGGCGCGTCGGAGCAGGAGAAGAAGATCCGGGAGCTGCTGGAGACGCAGATCCGCCCGGCGGTGGCGATGGACGGCGGGGACATCACCCTGGACCGGTACGAGAACGGGATCGCGTACATGCACATGCAGGGGTCGTGCGCGGGGTGCCCGTCGTCGCAGATGACCCTGAAGACGGGCATCGAGTCGCGGCTGCGGGAGATCGTCCCGGACCTGGTCGAAGTCGTGCCGGTGTGAGGTGGGCGGCGCGCGGCGGCAGGTGAAGGCGGAGCGGGTCCGCCGCGAGCTCCTCCCGGAGCAGTCGCCGGAGCTCCTGCGCGAGCTCCACCTGCTGACGCGGGAGGGGAACCTCAACGCGGACGCCCTGCGCAAGCTCAAGCAGGTGAACCACCTGGTGGGGCTGCTGAGGCCCGCGCTGGACGAGGTGTTCCAGCGGTACCCGGAGCCGGTGCTGGTGGATGCGGGGAGCGGGAGCGCGTACCTGGGGTTCATCCTCTACGAGCTGTTCTTGAAGCCGGAGGGGCGGGGGACGCTGCTGTCGGTGGAGTCGAAGCCGGAGCTGGTCGCTCGGGCGCGGGAGCGGGCAGGGAGGTTGGGGTTCGACCGGATGCGGTTCGCGCAGGCGGAGATCGCCGCGGGGGAGTACCCGGAGCGGGTGCACCTGCTGACCGCGCTGCACGCGTGCGACACGGCGACGGACGACGCGCTGGTGGCGGCGGTGCGGCACACGGCGGACCACGTGGCGGTGGTGCCGTGCTGTCAGGCGGAGGTGGCGCAGCAGCTCAAGGCGGCCGCGGCCGCGGAGAAGGCGCCGGAGTCGATGCGGCTGCTGTACCGGCACCCGTGGCACCGGCGGGAGTTCGGGTCGCACCTGACGAACGTCATCCGCGCGCAGGCGCTGGAGGCGTTCGGGTACCAGGTGACGGTGACGGAGCTGACGGGGTGGGAGCACTCGCTGAAGAACGAGCTGATCCTCGGGCGGAAGGTCCACCGCGAGCACCGGGAGGCGAGGGCGGCGCTGGAGAAGCTCCTCGCGGAGACCGGCGTGCGGCCGAAGCTGGTGCGGGAGCTGCTGTCAGCGACGCCTGATCTCCCCCAGCAGGAGCGTGCACGGTAGCCCACCGTTGTCGAGCGGCACCTTCCGGGCGTCGTCCAGGCCCAGCGCGTCCACCGGCGATCCCTCCGACACCAGGAGGGCCACCCGCCAACCCGCGAAGCGGCGCAGGGCGGCGCCGAAGTCGCGGAAGAGCGGCCCCAGCTCCGGCTCGGAGCCGACGCGGCGGCCGTAGGGGAGGTTCGCCACCACCAGCCCGGGCGGCGTCTTCGGGGGCGGCTGCATCTCCCGCGCGTCCACCCGGTCGATCTTCAGGAACCCGGAGATGCCCGCGCGCCGCGCGTTGCGCCTCGCCACCCCGAGCGAGCCCGCGTTCAAGTCCGTGGCCCAGATCTTCGGCTCGTCCGTCTTCTCGTCCAGCCGCGCCCGCCCCACCCGCACGTGCCAGGCCGGCTCGTCGAACGTCCGCCACGACATGAACGCGAACGTCCGCAGCCGGCCCGGCGCGCGATGGAGCGCGATCAGCGCCGCCTCGATGGGCAGCGTCCCCGACCCGCACATCGGATCCCACAGCGGCT
Source organism: Myxococcaceae bacterium (assembly GCA_035637895.1). Taxonomy (GTDB): domain Bacteria; phylum Myxococcota; class Myxococcia; order Myxococcales; family Myxococcaceae; genus DASRBA01. Next base: position 1,483 of record DASRBA010000295.1, on the reverse strand, counting down.
CCTTCCCCCGGTACCCCGCGATCCGGAGGATCCCCGCCGCCAGCGTCTCCCGCAGCGGCGCCCGGGAGATCTCCTGCCGGTACCCCCGCTTCCACAGGCTGTCCCCCGCCGCGTCCGCGCTCACCTCGCAGCCGTCCTCCGACAGCCGCAGGACCAGCCGCGCCGCCCCCACCGGCCGCATCCCTCCGCGCGCGACCTGGACGCTCCACGCCTGCTCCGCCAGCGCCTTCGGGTCCCGCACCCGCGCGTGGCGCCCGGACGCCTCCACCTCCACCGGCACCCGCGGCCCCTTCGGCAGCACCCGGTCCAAAGGCAGCTTCCGGAGCTCCGCCGCCAGCTCCGGCACGTCCCGCCCGCGCGCCGTCCCCAGCCGCAGCAGGGCGCCGTTCGCGATCCGCGAGCGCAGGCAGACCTCCTGGTGCAGCCCCGCCGCCCCGCGCACCTCCACGCCCCCGCGCCCGGCCGGCGTCACCATCCCCAGCTCCGCCAGCTCCTCGGCGAGCGCCCCCTCCAGCCCCGGCGACGTGGACGCGAAGACGACCTCCGGACCGGGCACCGGCGGCTACCTCTTCACCTCGTACGTCGGGCCCACGCCCGGCCCCTGCCGCTCGAAGGCGAAGCGCCGGACGAACGCCTCCACCTTGGCGCGCTGCGACTCCTCCACCAGCAGCGTCGCATGCGGGCTCTTCCTCGACGTCAGCTCGTAGAGGATCAGCTCCGACAGCTGGCCGGCCGCCGCGATCTGCCCCAGCCGCTCCAGCTCCGGCTCCTCCTCCGTGTCCCCCGCCGCGCGCTCGCGGATGTACGCCTGCAGCAGCGCGCCCAGGCACTCCATCTCCTCCAGCGCGGTGAAGCGGTGGTCGTCCGAACCGGTGAGCGCCTTCCGGTGCGGCGCCTCCCCCAGCCACAGCCCCTTGCACGCCGCCCACGCCACCCAGTGCGGCCGATCCGCGTCGAAGAGGATGTCCACGCCCTTCGCCGTCGTCCGCGCCACCCCGCGCGGGAGGAAGAAGTCCCGCACCACCTTCACCCCCAGCCGCTGCTGCCGCGCCTCGATGCCGTCCAGCACCACGGCGTTGCGCGGCCGCAGCGCCAGCGCCTTCGCGTAGGCGTCCAGCGCCGGCGCGACCTGCCCCAGCTCCAGCAGCGCGTTGCCCCTGAGGAAGTGGCCGCGGTGATCCACCGGGTTCACCGCCACCGCCTGCTCGTAGCGGCGGAGCGCCTCCTCCGCGTCGCCCTTCAGCTGCGCCAGGTCACCCAGGTCCAGCAGCGCCGGGTAGTAGTCCGGCTGGGCCTTCAGCGCGCGCTCGTACAGCTCCGCCGCCTGGGTGAAGTGGCGCTGGCGGTAGTGCGGCTCCGCCTCGGCCAGCAGGTGATCGGCCGCGGCGCTCGCCGGGTACCTCGCCAGCCGGCGTTCGCCCCCCACGGCGACCACCACCAGCGGGAACGCCAGCTCGTCGAACGCCCGCGGCCACAGCTCCGA
>DASRBA010000294.1:0-19437 GCA_035637895.1 Myxococcaceae bacterium | reverse complement strand
GGGGGGTGAGGCGGAGCCAGCCGAGGGCCATCCAGCCGGACCACGCGGCGGCGTCGACGACGTTCTGGTGGCCGCCGAGGTCCGTCATCAGCGGCGAGAGCGCGAACGCGGTGGCGGCGATGGACGCGGCGAGGTGCGACTGGTGGAGGGCGCGCCCGAGGCGATGGACGCCGAACCAGGCGATCAGGACGTGGAGGAGCTGGCGGAGGGTGACGCCGAACACGGGCCCGGCGGCGAGCGAGGTCAGGATGGCGAGCGGGTAGAGGCCCTGGGAGATCAGGGCGGCGCCCATCGGTTGCCCGAGCCGCATGTACGGGTTCCAGAGCGGGAGCTCACCCTGGTGGAGGGATTCGAGGATCAGCGCGGAGTAGGGGATGAACAGGCGGAACGCGTCGCGGCCGGCGATCACCGCGCCGCGGAAGACGGGGCGGTACGTGAACGCCAGTCCCGCGACCAGCAGCGCGAGCGTGATCAGCCAGCGCCGGCGCCTATCTGTCACGCGGCAGGCCCCTGCGTGAACGCGCTGTGCGCGAGAGCGTTGCGCGCTGACGATACATGCGCGCAAAGCGTGGGCGCTGAACGGCGATCCCGCCTCATTCAGCGCGTCTCCGGGTGCGCAGCAGAACGAACGCGAACGAGAGCCACGCCGCCACCGAGAGCGTGAGCCCGATCGCGAAGCTCATGGGCCGGTACCGCAACGCGACGCGGTGACTTCCAGCGGGTAGGGCGACGGCGCGCAGGGCGTAGTCCGCGCGAACGACCCGCGCTTCATGGCCGTCCACCTCCGCCACCCAGCCCGGGTAGTACGAGTCGGCCACGACGAGATAGCCAGGCTGGCAGGCCACCGCGTCCACCTCCAGCGCGTTGTGCATCGCTCGTGTGATTCGCGCGCTGGACCCCGTGCACCCCGTCGCCTCGACCGCTTCACCTTCCGACAACAGCACCTCCGACGGCGCGCTCAGCAACTCCCTCAGCGCGTCCCCATCCGCCACCACCCGCGCCTTTTCGGCGACGAATGCCCGGGGCGACGCGGAGTCCGCTCGATAGAGCGTTGGGAGCTCTCCACCTCCCTCGACCTTCACCAGGTGTGGGAACGGCGGCGGACCGCGCCGCACGTAGTACGCCACCCCCATCAGGTCGAGCAGCGCCCGCTCTTGCGACAGGTGGAACTCCTCGATCCGCTTCGGCTCCGGCGCCCCGTACCCCTCCGGCGCGGAGAGTCCCTCCTCCAGGAACCGGTTCGCCCACAGCGCATCCCGGCTCAGCTCCATCTGCGACGTCGCTTTGGGCGTGAGGTCATCCGGCCGGTACGCATCGATGCTGATCCGCCCCTCGAACGAGAGCGGGATCGCCGCCGCCAGCGCCGACGGCCGCTGGAGCCGCTCCGGGGAGATCCACCCCGCGCCCACCGCGATCAAGTGGTACGTGCCGAGCTCCACGACCGCGCACGCCGCGAGCGCCGCGCGACGGAACCGCCTCGGCACCCCCAGCACCAGCGTCGCCGCAAGACCCACCGCCACCACCGACCAGAACACGCCGGACGACAACCCAGGTCTGAAGAGCGAAGCGCGCGTGATCGGCACGGAGAGCAAAAGCATCACTGCGACCGCCACCAGCGACAGCGCCGCCCCGCGAATCGATGGACCGCGGAGCTTTCTCAGGAGCACCGCCAGCCGATCCACCCCGAACCCCGCCAGCACCGCCACGCAGAACAACGACCCCACCACGTACTTCGCCGGGTAGCGGAACAGCGAGAACGGCGGAACGCTCAGCACCCACGCCGCCGGCGGAAAGTGCCGCCCCATCGCCAGCAGCGCCAACATCGCGGCACCCGCAACGAACGGCCACACCCGCCGGGAGCGGCGCACGCCCACCACCGCCAGCGCGCAGACGATCGCCCCCACGAACAGCGTCACCACGAACCACTCGTCCTCACCCCAGTAGCGAATGTCGCGCGGCTGGTCCGCGAACGGGAACACCATCGACGCGAGCTGCGCCCACGACATGCTCCACTCCAGCGTCCCCTGGATTCCTCCCCGGCTGCTGTTCAGCGCGTACTCCACCCCCGGCACCAGCGCGACGCCCGCCAGGGCGGCACCCCACACGCCGGCCACGACCGTCGCTCGCCGCCACGACACCACCGCCGCTACCAGCATCAACTGCCACAGCAGCGTCTCCGGCGATCCGCACAGGAACGACCCCGCGATCGCCCCCGCCAGCAACCCCACCGATCTGAAGTCCGCCTTCACCCTCAGCGCCGCGAGCACCAGGAACGGCGTCCAGCACGCCGCGTCCATCACGTTCCGCTGCCCATGGAGGTCCGCCAGCATCGGCGACAGCGCGAATGCCGCGCTCGCCACGACCGCGCCCGCCGCGCTGGTCCTCAGCCTCCTCGCCAGCAGGAACATCCCCACCGCCGCCGCCGCGACGTGCAGCGCGTGGTGCACCGTGAATCCGACGTACGGCCCGAACGCCAGCGTCACCGCCACTTCCGGCGGATAGAACGCCTCCGACTGCAGCGTGGCCGCGAACGGCTGCCCCAGCCGCAGGTACGGATTCCACAGCGGCAGCTCACCGTGCCGGATCGACTCCAGCAGGAACACCGAATCCGGGATGAACAGGCGGAACGCGTCCCGCCCGGCCATCACCTTCCCGAGCAGCGCCTGCCGGTGCACGAACAACACGCCCGCCACCAACCCCACCCACGCCCAGATCGACCGCCGCCTCACCCGCCGCAGCCCTCGACCGCGATCGTGCTCCCCTGGTGCACGGCGTCCTCGCCCACCATTGCGGTCCCGCTGCCTCCGTTCGTGCAGACCACCTGGTACCGCCCTGGATAGCTGACCCGCAGCACCTTCCCGCTCGCCGCCGGCGCGTACTTCCTCCCCGCCACCTGCGGCCCCGCCGCCCGCGCCCCGCCCCGCAGCACCGCGCCGGAGACCACCTCGAACAGCCGCGCGTAGCTCCCGCCCTCCGGCCGCTGCCGCTTCTCCTCCGAATCGTGCACCAGCCGGAAGTGCCCGGTGGTGTCCTCCGGCGACCCCATCCACCCGCTCTCCAGCAACTTGCCCATCGCGCTGGCGCCCACCGCCTCCCCATCGTGCCCGAGGATCCGCTCCGCCGGCGTCACCAGCACGTACCTCGCGCCCGCCGCCACCGCCCGCTCGTACGCCTCCTCATCGGACCCGGCCGCCAGCACGTCCGCCGCGCGCCGGTTCCCCTCCACGTGCACGCGCAGCTGCGAGAAGAGCGTCGCCACCGCCGGCCGCTCGGACCACAGCGGCAGCGTGTGCCCGAGCAGGTAGCTCGCCACCACCCCGTACGACGCCTTCTGCCCGTCGTACGGATCCGCCGACGCCGGCGGCAGATGATCCCGCATCCACAGCAGCGTCGGCCGCACCAGCCGGACATCCGCCGGAGGGATCTGCCTCGCCGGCGGCACCAGCGAGAGCGCCAGCGGCACCGCGCCCACCGCCGCGACCACCCTCCGCAACACCACCCGGTCGATCAGCGCGAAGCACTCCGACACCAGCACCGCCGCGCTCCCCGCCAGCGCCGGCGCGAAGCGCGCCTGCATCGCGGCCGCCCCCAGCAGCGGCACCACCAGGCACAGCGGCGCCAGCAGCGGGATGTCGTCCCTCCGCACGCGCCTCAGCGCCAGGAACAACCCCAGCGGGAGCACCAGCAGCGCCGCCCCGAGCAACTGCACCGCCCACTTCGGATCCCGCCACAGCGGCTCTGACTCCGTCACCAGCGCCAGCAACGGGTCCGCCCGCCCCAGGTGCGACAGCGCGCCGCGCATCGGCGGGACCAGCACCAGCCCCACCACCACCGACCCCGCCAGCGCCGCCGCCCCCCGGAGTCGCCCGGCACCTGTCTTCGGCGCGATTGCCGTCGTCGCCGTCGAGTGCCGCGCCCTCGCCAGCGCCGCCACCCCATACGCCGCGCCGAAGCACGCCAGCGCCAGCAGCGGGTGGAACGCCGAGACCTCCTCGTACTCCAGCGATCGCGCCGACCCGAACGCCACCGCCGCCGCGACGCCGATCGCCGCCGCGATCACCCCCGCCCACCCCACCGCCCTCGCGTACCCCTGGTCCTCCGGCCGCCACCACCCCGCCAACCCCGCCGCCGCCGCTGCGCAGGGGACGAATATGAAGGCGCTCGGCGTCAGCAACCTGCCCGCACCCAGCAGCACCCCCACCAGCACCGCCGTCCTCGTCGACGGCGAGCGGATCATCGCCATCACCGCCAGCGGCACCGCCGCCCCCAGGAACCCCTCGTGCAGGTGATGGTCCGCGTTCCCCAGCGCGCCCGCGTCCACCAGCACCGGCGTCAGCCCCAGCAACGCCGCCAGCACCAGCGACGGACCCGCCCCCATCACCGCCCAGGCCAACCCCAGCAGCGCCCCCAGCCACAGCATCGAGAGCGCGGGCCCCACCCACGCGGCGCCCAGCTCCGCCTCGTTCTCCCCCACCGCCTTCACCGCCGCCGCCACCAGCTCCGCGTGCAGCGGCGGGAGGATGATCTGCGCGCCCTCCGGAAAGCTCACGTACGGGTCGAAGGTCTGGTAACGAGGGAACGCGTGGAGCTGGAGGCGGGCGAAGCGCGTGTAGTAGTGGGAGTCGGAGGGGAGCAGCTCCACGTGGCCCTGCGCCGGGAAGACGCTGCGGAAATTGGCGCACCGGGCCCACAGTCCCGCCAGGACGAGGAGCACCGCGGCGATCCGGGCCACCATCAGCGAGGATGAGAGCATTGGCAGCGGGGATGGCAACAACGGGAACCACGGAAAACGGCGCCAGCAGCACCCCGGAGGTCGGATGCCCGGCATGCCTGGAGCGGCGCTTCGACCGGGCCGAACAGACCCCGCGCGTCCAGGTCCACCGCTGCCGCGCCTGCGGCCACCGGGTGGCGGCGTTCCCCGGCCCTCCGCCCTCCGAGCAGGACTTCCTCCTCCAGGATTCGACCGACTCGTACACCGGCACGCTCAAGGTGACGCGCGTGCGCCAGGCGCATGCCCTGGTCGCGGCGCTGAAGCGCGAGGCCGGCGCCGTGGAGGGCCTGCTGGACTACGGCTGTGGCCGCGGTCACTTCCTCGACGTCGCCCGCGAAGAGGGGCTGAAGCCGCTCGCCGGCGCCGACACGTCCGGCACCTCGATGGACTCCCTCTCCGCGATGGGCATCCCCGGCGTGCGCATCGAGGACCCCATGCGCCCCGCACGCACCGTGGAGCGGCTGCCCTTCCGCCCGCGCGTCGTGTCCCTGCTGGACGTCGTGGAGCACATCGACCCGGACGCGCTGGCCGGCTGGCTCACCGAGCTGCTGGACGCCCTCCGGCCCGACCTCCGCTACGTCCTCATCAAGGTCCCCATCTCCGGCGGGGTGATGTACCGGACGGCGTCCGTGCTGGCGCGCGCGGGGATGACGGCGCCGCTGGACCAGCTCTACCAGGTCGGCCGCATGCCGCCCCACGTCAACTACTTCAGCGTACGTTCGATGCGGGCGCTGCTGGAGCGGCTCCGCCTCCCCCTCCTCACCATCATCCGGGACCCGGAGTTCGAGCCCAGCGGCCTGAAGGAGCGCGCCACCTTCCTCCAGGCGTTCCCACTGCCCGTCGCCACCGCGGCCGGGGGCGCGGCCGTCGGCCTGGCCCGCGCGCTCCGGATGGAGGACACCGCCTCCTTCCTCTGCCGCACATGACGTGAGGCACCCGTCACGCGGCGTGACGGGCGTCGTTACCGAACGCAGCGGCGTTCGAGGCGTACTTGGGCGCGACGCCCGCTCCGTGCGCAACTCCCCGGAACGACGGCCCTCCGCACCGGGTACGGCAGTTGCTCAAGGACCGCGCATGCCCCGAATCGCACGGTCCGAGGTGGTGGTCCCCAAGCACCTGTCCCCCGACGAGCGCGAGCAACTGATCGACGCCCTCTACGCCGTCCAGCGCGACGTCTTCGACGGCGTCGACCGCACGTCCTTCGCCAGCTACGTCGTCAACTCCAAGGCCGACAAGACCTGGATCCTCGTCCACCAGGACCAGGCCGGCGCCATCGTGGGCTACTTCGCCTTCCACCAGTTCGTGCGCGAGCTGGGCGGCCGGCCGGTTACCATCATCCGCGCCGAGGCCGGCACCAAGCGCGCCTTCCGCGGCGCCAACGCCAACGCCCGCTTCGGCCTCCTCCGCGGCCTGCGCGCGCTGCTGGCCAACCCGGGCCGCCCCCTCTACTACCTGGGCTCGCTGGTCCACCCGTCCAGCTACTCGCTGTTCGCCAAGTACTTCTCCGAGGTGTACCCGTCCGCCAGGGCCGAGACGCCGGCGGAGATCCTGAACCTGATGGGCGAGATGGCCGACGAGTTCGGCTTGGCGCGCGTGGAGGGGCAGTGCCCGCTGGTGCGGCAGGTGGGCTGGAAGACCCGCGACACCGACGCCGAGCGCGCCTACTGGGAGCGCTGCGATCGCCCGGCGGCCCGCTTCTTCGTGCAGGCGAACCGCGGCTACTCGCAGGGCCACGGGCTGCTCACGCTGGTGCCGGTGACGCTGGCCGCGCTCGCCGCCATGGGCAAGCAGTTCGTGGCGCAGAAGCTGGCGCGGATCCGCGACGCGGTGCTCGCCCACTTCCCGCGCCCGGGCGAGGTCCTCCGCCAGCTCCAGGCCGCCCCGATGCTGGAGGGCGTCGCCCCCGCCACCCTGCGGGCGCTGGCTTCCGCGTCGTCGCTGGAGCTGAGGCCGGGCGGCTCCGTCCTCTTCCGCCAGGGGGAGGCGAGCGACGACGTGGTGGTGCTGGCGCGCGGCGCGGCCTACGTGCTCGCCGAGCGCGGCGGCGAGGAGCACATCATCGACGAATTCGGCTCCGGCTCCCTGGCCGGCGAGATGGGCGCCCTCAGCGGCGAGCCGCGCACCGCCACCGTGCGCACCGCCACCTCCTCCATGCTGGTGCGCATCCCGCGGCGCGCGCTGCTGGTGGCCATGGACACCGACGCGGTGCTGTGCGAGCGCCTGTGGCGGCTGTACTGCGAACGCCGGCTGGACGCGCACGCCCGGGTCCACCCGCACTTCCGGCACCTGGGGCACGACCGCCGCAACGCCTGGCTCCGCGAGTGCCGCGAGCGCCGGCTGGCCGCCTCCGGCGAGGCCCAGCAATTCGAGCAGGGCGGGTACCTGTTCCTCGCCACCGGCTCGGCCCTCCTGGAGCAGGACGGCGCGCTGATCTCCACCCGCGCCCCCGCCCTGGTGGAGCTGCGCCGCCCGGTCAAGGTGGTCCCCCAGGCCGAGGTCCGCGCCCTGCTGGTGCCGGCGATCTGAATTTTGGTTTGAGCTCAAAATATACGGCCGTTAACTGAGGGGCCCCCCAACCCGGAGGCCCCTCGTGCGCTTTGCTTCGACGCATGCCGTCGTGTCCCTGTTGTCTATCCTCGTCTCGTCCCAGGCGCTCGCCGAAGCGCCCAGGTTGGCCGTCTCCGCCTCGGCCCGGCCCCTGGCGATCGGGAAGTTCAACCTGCTGCTGGGCGTCGAGCCGGGCATCGCCCTGGGAGGGGCCTCCAACATCCCCCAGGCGGTCCTCCCGCTGAGGTTCGGCATCACCGATGACCTGGAGCTGTTCGCCGGGCCGGTGGCCCAGCCCGTGGACCCCATCTTCCACGAGCCCGCGATCGGCGCGCTCTACCGCTTCCTCGGCGGTCCGGTGGAGATCGGCGCCCGCCTCGCCGGGGACCTCTCGCTCTTCGGGGCGGTGAAGACCGCCACCATCCAGCTCGGCGTGCCGCTGCGGATCCACGCCGGCAACGCGCTCGCCATCGACCTCGGCGCGCACGCGCTGCTCGGCGTCCTCCCCGGGATTGCGTTCGGGGTGCTGGTCCCGGCCGGCGTGTCGTTCAACCTCACGGACAACCTGTTCATCGGCGCCGCGAGCGGGGTGAAGATCGCGGACCTGTCGAACGTCGCCGCGTTCGGCGTCCCGCTCGCCGCCACCGCGGGCTACACCATCGCCTGGGGCGACCGGCCGTTCCTCGACCTCGCCGCGCGCGCGGGCTGGGACGACGTGAAGACCACCCCCAGCGCGTTCACGGTGGGGGCTTCGGCGCGGCTCTACCTCTACTTCTGAGCCTGACCAGCAGCGCGAGCGCCGCCGCCACCGACGCCACCGAGAGCCACGCTCCGACGCGGACGCTCCAGGGCCGGTACTCGAAGCGGACCACGTGGCGGCCGCCCTCCCGGAGCGGCACCGCGCGCACCGCGAAGTCGGAGCGGAAGATCGGCGCCTCCGCCCCGTCCACCGTCGCGCGCCAGCCGGGGTACCAGCGGTCCGCCAGAAGCAGGTACCCCGGCCCGCACGCGTCCACCGCCACCTCCACCACCCGCGCCTCGTCGCGCAGCCACTCCACCGGCGGAGTCTGGCAGTCCGACTCCAGCGAGTCGTCGCCCTCCGCCAGCATCGCCTCCTCGCGCAGGCCCTCGCCGTCCGCCCGGATGGAGTCCAGCGCCTCGTCGTCGGTGTACTTCTGCGCCTCGCCCAGCCAGCGCGCGCGCGGGTACGGCTCCGGGTTGCGCGAAGGCGAGCGGTGGGCGCGCACCACCCACTCCACACCGGTGAGGTGCAGCGCGCCCTGGCCGCCGCGCTCCAGCAGCTCGTCGGTGCGCTCCGGCTCCGGCGTCCCGTACCCCTCGACCGCCAGCAGCCCCTCCTCCACGTGCCGCTGCGGCACCAGCGCGCCCCGGCTGCGGGCGATGAACTCCAGCACGCCCTCCGCGGTGGGCGCCCGGTCCAGCCGGCCCTGCGCCTCCAGGCTCACCCGGCCGTGCGGGGTGCGCACCAGCGCCGCCAGCTCGGACGGTTCGGCCAGCCGCGCCGCGCTCACGAACGCCGGCCCCCCGAGCACCACGTTCCCGGTGCCCAGCTCCACGAAGAGCAGCGACGCCATCACCACCCGCCCGCCCCGGCGCGCGCGCGGCGGCAGCGCCTGCGGGAGCAGCCAGGCCACCCCCACGAACGCCACCAGCCACACCGCCGGCGGCAGCCAGCTCCGGGCGGCGGCGGCGGCGGCCACCATCACCACCAGCGCCGCCGCGGACCCGCGCGCGCTCGGCCTCCGGCGGCGGACGGCCGCGGCGAAGCGGTCCACCCCCGCGCCGGTGAGCAGCGCGACGCCGAACGCCGCGCCCACCAGGTACTTCGACGGGTAGCGGAACCAGCGCAGCGGCGTCCACTCCAGGATGGCGGCCGAGGGCGCGAAGTGCTCGCCCAGGCTGAGCAGGAGCAGCGCGATGGAGAGCGCCATCACCGGGCGGATCCACGCCCGCTGCCCGCGGACGGAGATCCACGCCGCCAGCGCGCAGGGGAGCGCCCCGATGAAGGTGCTCAGCAGCAGCCACTGCTCTCCGTCCCCGTAGCCGGAGCGCGGCCAGTCCGCGTGCGGCAGCGCCATCGCCAAAAGCTGGGTGACCGACGCGGACCACGCCAGCACCGCCTCGTGCCCCTGCGCGCGCACCGAGTGCGCCGCCAGCTCCAGCCCGGGGACGACGACCATCGCCGCCACCGCGGCGCCCCACGCCACGCCCAGGCTGGAGGCCAGCCACCGCCCGCGCCCGCGGCCGCACGCCAGCGCCATCGCCCCCTGCCACACCGTGGTCTCCGGCGAGCCGCACAGCAGCGACGCCCCCACGGCCAGCGCGGTGAGCCCCGCCGCCCGCCTCCGGTCCCCGGGCGCGCGCGCCGCGGCGACGATCCACCCCGACCACGCCGCCGCGCTGGCCATGTTGGGCTCCGCGGCCAGCATCACCATCAGGTGCGACAGCCCGAACGCGGCGCCGCAGCACGCCGCCGCCAGCCGGCTGCTCCCCAGCGCGCGCGCGGCCATCCACGCCCCGGCGACGGCGAGCGCGGTGTGGAGCACCTGCTCCGCGGTGGGCGCCCACACCGGGCCGAAGAGGAGCGCGGCCAGCACCCGCGGCGGGTAGATCGCCTGCGACTGCAAGGTGGCGAGGAACGGCTGGCCGAGGCGGGAGTACGGGAGCCAGAGCGGCAGCTCCCACCTCCGGAGCGACTCCAGGATGAAGGCGCAGTCCGGGATGGCCATGCGAAACACGTCGCGCCCCGCCAGCGCCTCCCCCCAGAGGACCGGCCGGTAGATCCACGCGCCCAGCAGCGCGATCGCGAGCCCCGCCGCTCGCCCGGTTGTGCCGCGCACGGACCCACTATAGTGGCCCGGCGATGGAGGGCCGCCTACTCCTCAAGGACTGCGCCATCTTCAGCCCGGACGGCCGGGTGAAGGACCACATGGCCGTGGTCGTCGACGGCGGGAAGATCGCCGCGGTGGTGCCGGACGGGGAGGTGCCGGTCCGCCCCGGCGACTGGAGCGCGGCCTGCGAGGGGCGGCTGGTGGCCCCCGGCCTGGTCGACTGCCACACGCACCTGGTGAACGCGCAGGTGCTCCCGCAGTCCGGTGAGCTGCTCCTGCGCCCGGCGCGCGCCCGCCACGCGCTGCAGCGGCGGCTGGACGAGCTGCTCACCGCCTCCGACGTGGAGGCGCTCACCGCCTTCGCCGTGGGCAAGGCGCTGCGCGCGGGCGTCACCATGGCGGTGGAGCACCTGCACTGCCCGGCCGAGCCCGGCCCGGCGCTGGAGGCGCAGGCCAGGGTGGCGGAGCGGCTGGGGATGCGGCTCTCCAACAGCCACGCCACCAACAGCCTGGGCGGGGAGGAGGCCGCCACCCGCGGCTTCGAGGCGAACGCCGCCTACGTGAAGGCGAGGCGGGGACACCCGCTGGTGCGGCCGTCGCTGGGGTTCCACGCGTCGTTCTCCAGCGAGGACGCGCTGCTCCGCCGCATCGGCCTGGCGCGCGAGGAGCTCGGGGTCGGCGTCACCTTCCACCTCGCCGAGACCGAGGACGACCTCACCTCCACCTTCTCCCGCCACGGCCGGCGCATCGTCCCCCGGCTGGAGGGCTTCGGCCTGCTCGGGCCCGGGGTGGTGGCGGCGCACGCGCGCGCGGTGGACCGGTCGGAGTCGGAGCGGCTGTCGCGCAGCCGGACGCTGATCGCGCTCGGGCCGAGGTTCAGCCTGCTGGCGGAGACGGGCGGCGGCGGCTTCGAGGCGGTGCTCGCCCACCAGAACCTGCTGGGCCTGGGCACCAGCGGCACCGGGCTCCTCTGGGGCGAGCTGATCTGCGCCTTCACCGGCATCATCCAGATCGCCCGCGCCGGGCGGCTGCTGGACCCGGACGGCTTCGTGGCGCAGATCCTCTTCGGCGGCCCGGCCGAGCTGTGCTCGCTGCTCTACGGCGCGCCGAGCGGGACGGTGGAGGCGGGCGCGCTGGCGGACCTGGTCGTCTACGACCACGTGCCCGCGCAGGAGGACGCCAGCGGGCTGACGCCGCACCTGCTGATGCAGCTGGGCTCCGTCCGGCCGTCGTGGGTGATCGTCGACGGGCGGGTGGTGGTGCGCGAGGGGCAGCTGCTGGGGCACGACTACATGGAGCTGGCGCGCGCGGCGGCGCGGACGCTGGAGTCGCTGTGGAAGCGCGCGAACGTTCCGGCCTCGTAGGGCGGGTGCGGAAGGCTCGCGAGCGCCGGGCGCCGCTGGTCGAGCGCGGGCCGCCGACCACCGCGTTCCGGATGGTCAACGGCGAGGCGGACGGCGTGCCCGGCGCGACCGTGGACTGGTTCGACGGGGTGGCGGTGCTCAGCCTGTACGAGCCGCTGGAGGAGGCCGCGCTGGTGGAGGCGTGCGTGGAGGGCCTGGGCGCGCGGTCGGTGTACCTCAAGCGGCGCCCTCGCGACGGGCGGGCCGCGGCGCGGGAGAAGGACCAGCTGGCCCCCGAGCTGCCCGCGGCGGGCGAGGCGGTGCCCGAGCACGAGGCCGTGGAGAGCGGCCTGCGCTTCCGCATCCGGCCGGCGCAGGGGATGGGGGTGGGGCTGTACCTCGACATGCGCGAGACGCGGGCGTGGGTGAAGGCGAACGCGGAGGGTCGCCGGGTGCTGAACTGCTTCGCCTACACCTGCGCGTTCTCGGCGATGGCGCGGGCGGGCGGCGCGCGGTCGGCGCTGAACGTGGACCTGTCGAAGCGGTCGCTGGAGTGGGGCGCGGAGAACGCGCGGCTGAACGGGCAGGCGGTGGACGGGCGCGACTTCCTCTCCGGCGACGTCTTCGAGTGGCTCCCCAGGCTGCGGAAGCAGGAGCGGCAGTTCGACCTGGTGGTGCTGGATCCGCCCTCCTTCGCCACCTCGAAGAAGCAGGTGTTCGCCGCCGGGCGGGACTACCCCAAGCTGGTCTCGCTGGCGTCGCGGGTGCTGGCGCCGGGCGGCCTGCTGGTGGCGTGCTGCAACCTGGAGAAGCTGTCCGAGGCGCGGTTCGCGCGGATGGTGGAGGAGGGGTTGGGGCCTTCCGGGAGGCTGCACCGGGTGGCGGCCCGCTTCGGCCCCTCGCCGGTGGACTTCCCGGTGGTTGGGGGGAAGGCACCGGGCACGTGGTTGAAGGTGCTGGTGCTCGACGTGCGGTAATGTCCGCGCCCCAGAATGATCACCCCCAGCGCGGCCCACTCCCAGGCTTCGGCGGTCGATCCCGTCCCGTTCGGCAAGTACCAGCTGCTGGAGCGTATCGCGGTGGGCGGGATGGCGGAGATCTTCCTCGCCCGGCAGGTCGAGGGGCCGGAGAAGACGCTGGTCATCAAGCGGATCCGCCCGCACCTCTCCCGGCAGACGGCCTTCGTGAAGATGTTCCTCAACGAGGCCAAGCTCGCCGCCCAGCTCAACCACCGCAACGTGGTGCAGATCTACGACCTGGGGAAGATCGGCGAGAGCTACTTCATCGCCATGGAGCACATCCGCGGCCGGGACATGCGGCGGATCATCCCCAAGGCGGACTCGCAGGGGATCCCGTTCCCCATGGTGTACGCGCTGAAGATCGCCTCGTCGGCGTGCGAAGGGCTGTACTACGCGCACCAGAAGCACGACATGTACGGGAACCCCCTGAGCATCGTGCACCGCGACGTCACGCCGGAGAACGTGATGGTGTCGTTCGACGGCGTGGTGAAGGTCCTCGACTTCGGGATCGCCAAGGCGGCCGGGCAGATCGAGCAGTCCCGCGGCGGGGAGATCAAGGGCAAGCTCAGCTACATGAGCCCCGAACAGTGCATGGGGCTGCCGCTGGACCAGCGCAGCGATCTCTTCTCGCTGGGGGCCGTGCTGTACGAGTGGGTCACCGGGTACCAGCTGTTCACCGGCGACTCCGAGGTGGCGATCCTCAAGAGCATCACCGAGGGGAAGATCTACTCGCCGTCGTACTTCAAGGCGGACATCCCGGACGCGGTGGAGTCCGTCCTGATGCGCGCCCTGGAGAAGGAGCGGGACAAGCGCTACCAGACCGCGTGGGACATGCAGTCGGACATCGACAAGCTCCTCGCCGAGTACGACTTCACGCCCACCTCGCTGCACCTGGCGAACTTCCTGCGGCAGGTGTTCCACGACGAGCTGCGCGAGGACGAGAAGAAGGTCTCCCTCCCCGCGTCCGAGCAAGACGAGCAGGTCGCCGTGGGGGCGCTCTCGCCGCAGCCCACCGCGCCGGACGCGCGCGATCCGACGCTGGAGCTCCCGTCACTCCCCGAACCGCCCGCGGGCGCCTCCAGGGAGGGCGAGGACAAGGCGGAGGCCCCGCCCGAGCTGCCGCCGGAGCCGGGCTCGCGGGAGATCACCGCCCGGACGACGTACCCGGAGCCGCCGGGGCCGCCGGTGGATCTGGAGAAGACGCCGGTGGGTGGCGCGGGCGACGAGCGCGTGCTGAACGTGGCCGTGTCGCGCGCCGAGGCGGAGCAGCTGGAGCGCGTGGCGCTGCGGAACGGGTTGAGCGTGGCGGGGCTGGCGCGGGAGATCCTCGCGGCGTGGTTGAAGTACCGGTGAGCGGTATGCCCCGCGTCAAGCTGGTGCTGGAGTACGACGGGACGGAGTTCGTGGGCTGGCAGGTGCAGCCCAACGGGCGCTCCGTGCAGGCGGCGGTAGAGGGCGCGCTGGCGGAGCTGCTGGGCGAGCCGGTGAAGGTGGCCGCGGCCGGGCGGACGGACTCCGGGGTGCACGCGCTGGGGCAGGTGGCGGCGTTCAGCACGGCGCGGGTGTTGCCGATGAAGGCGTACGCGGTGGGGTTGAACGGGCACCTTCCGGCGGACGTGGCGGTGGTGGCGGCGGAGGAGGTGCCGGAGGCGTTCGACCCGCGGCGGTGGTCGCTGGGGAAGCGGTACCGGTACCGGATCAGCAACCGCGGGGGGAGGTCGCCGCTGCGGCGGAGGACGCACTGGGAGCTGTTCGCGCCGCTGGACGTGGAGGCGATGCGGGAGGGCGCGCGCGCGCTGCTGGGAAGGCACGATTTCTCGGCGTTCCGCGCGGCGGACTGCGAGGCGCCTCACGCGGTGCGGGAGGTGCGCGAGGTGTCGATCGCCGGCGAGGCCGGGGGCGAGGTGGCGTTGGAGGTGGAGGGGACGGCGTTCCTCAAGCACATGGTGCGGAACATCGCCGGCACGCTGGTGGAGGTGGGGAAGGGGAAGCGGCCGGCGGGGTGGGTGGCGGAGGTGCTGGCGTCCAGGGACCGCACGCGGGCGGGGCAGACGGCGCCCGCGCACGGCCTGTGCCTGGTGGAGGTGAGGATGGGCGGCGGGCCGCGCGCGGGAGCGGAGGTGGACGATGACGGGTGACGCGCCGCCGGGACCCCCGCCGGACCGCGCATCCGAAGCGCCGGTCCCGGCCTCGAGCGATGCCTCGTCCGCGCTCGCCACACCGCTAGCGCCTGACCCGGTCGCCGAGCGGCGGGAGCGCCTTCGGGCGCGCCTCCGGGTCTTCCAGATCCTGCTCGCCCTGGGCGTCATGTGCGCCATCGCGGGCGCGGCGATCTCCGTGAGCGTGGCCTTCGCCTTGCGGGCCGAGGTGCAGGCGATCCCCGGCGCCCTCCACGACGTCACCGTGATCGCCATCGCCCGCTTGTGGGTGTGGATGGTGGCGCCGCTCGCGGCGTGGGGCGCGGGCCGGGTGCTGAACGCCCGCCCGTGGGTGATCGCGTTCTCCATCTGCGCCTGGGGCGAGACGATGTACGTGATGTTCGACCTCGCGGTCGGGAGCTTCCGAGGGGACGTCTACCGCTCCATCGGGTACTTCACCGGGCGGGTGGCGACGCTCGGGCTGGGGATGGCGTTCGGGTTCCTCCTCGCGAGGCACGGGCGCGCCGCGGCGGACCGGGTCAAGGCGCGCCACGAGGCGGAGGCCGAGGCCACCCGCCGGCGCTACGCGAAGTGGCTGGAGGAGCAGACCTCCGGCCGTTAGCCGGCGCCGTGCCACCGCGGCGGCCGGCGCGGCGGGAACTTCGACTCCACCACCCGCGCCGCGGCCAGCACGCGCGCCTCGTCCCCGCGGCGGCCGATGATCTGCAACCCAAGCGGGAGCCCCTCGCGCACGCACGGGACGGTGCAGGACGGGAGCCCGGAGAGGTTGGCCGGGAACGTCTGCGACGCCAGCCGCGCCATCGTCCGCGTGTCGAGCTCGCCGTGGAGCTTCGCGAGCGGATGGAGCGCGGGCGCGTGGGTCCCGGTCGTCGGGCCGAGGAGGAGGTCGAAGTCCCGGAGGTGGCGGTCCAGCTCCGCGATGAGCGCCTGGCGCGCGCGGGCCGCCTTCTGGCGGTCGGACGCCGGGAGCGCGCCGCCGAGGCGGAGGATGGTCCGCGTGTCGTGGCCGAGGAGGTGGGAGTGCCGGTCCAGCATCCACCGGGCGATCTGCGACGACTGTTCGCCGACGATGACGAACAGGGTGGCGGAGGCCCAGGCGGTGGCGGGGGCCTTCACCTCCGGCAACTCGCCGAAGCACTCGCGCGCGGCGGCGCGGACCGCGGAGGCCACCTCGGCGTCGGCGCCCTCGAAGAGGTCCGCCACCAGCGCCAGCTTCCCGGGAGAAGTGCTCCGCTCCAGCGCGCGGGCAGCGATCACCTCGAACAGCACGGCGCAGTCATCGACGCTCCAGCCGATGGGGCCGATGTGGTCGAGGTCGTGCGTGAGCTTGGCGATGCCGTCGGACGGGACGGAGTCGAAGGTGGGCTTGAGGCCGACCAGCCCGTTGAGCGCGGCCGGGACGCGGATGCTGCCGCCCGCGTCGGTGCCGATGGCCGCCGCCGCGATGCCCGTCGCCACGCTGACGGCCGCGCCGGAGGACGAGCCGCCCGGGATGCGAGCGCCGTCCCACGGATTCACCGGCGTCCCGTGGTGCGGGTTCACGCCGGTGGGCTGGATGCCCAGCTCGTGCATGTTCGCCTTGGCGAAGATGACCGCCCCGGCCGCCTCCAGCCGGTCGACGATGGTGGCGTTGCGCTCGGCCGCGGGGATGGGGAGGCGGGTGCCGTTGGTGGTCGGCAGGCCGCGGATGTCCACGCAGTCCTTGACCACCATCGGGAGCCCGTCGAGCGGGCCCAGCGGCGCGCGGCTCCGGTGGCGCTGGGCGGACGCCTTGGCGCGCTCCATGGCGCCGGGGACGAGGCAGCGGATGACATGGTCCGGCTCCGCGCGCTGGGCGGCGGCGAGCGCGCGTTCGAGGGCGGCGACCGGGTCGTCCTGGCCGTCGCGGAAGCGAGCCACGAGCTCGGCGATCACTTTGGAAGCTCCGGGAGGTGGGCGATGCCGGTGTCGCGCCGGAGCTTGATCAGGATGAGGCGCCGCAGCGGGCCGAACGCGGTCAGGCGGCCGAGGAGCCGGAGGAGGAACCCGCGGACGGGCGGCGAGGGCGGAGGAAGGTGCATGTCAACGCGATAGTCGCCAGCGCGAGGGTGCTGATCAACAACCCCAGCCAGAACGTCCACGGGGAGTACGTCATCCGTACCCGGTGTACCCCGCCGGTGAGCCGCACCGCCCGGAGCGCGTAGTCGGCGCGGAGGAGCGGCGCCCCGGGCTGGCCGTCCACCTCCACGCGCCAGCCCGGGTCGTACGCGTCGCCCAGGACCAGGAACCCGCCTTCGGGGCAGACGCTGGCCTCCACGTCGATGCTCCGGCACGCCTCCGCGGTCACGCGCGCGAAGTCGTCGGGGCAGGGGGTGGCGTGGAGGGGAGGGCCGCTCGCGAGGAGCGCGTCCTCGCGGAAGAGGGCGGAGCCGCGGGTGAGAGCGTCCAGCACCTCGCGGTCGCCGGCGACGGTGCCGCGCGGGACGACCCACGCGCGGGGGAAGGCGGTCTGGGACTCGTAGGCGAAGAGGTCTCCGGGGAGCGCGGCGACGGACCGGACGTCGTGGAAGGGCGGGGTGGGGCGCACGAAGACGCGGACGCCGGCGAGGTCCGCCACCGCGCGCTGGCCGCTGAGCTGGAAGTCGAAGATGCGGGCCGGCTCCGGGGCGCCGTACCCCTCGAGCGCGCGGAGCCCGTCCTCGGCGAAGCGGTTCGAGACCAGCATCTGGCGAGAGGCGAGGAGACCTTCCGTGGGTTCTCGGGAGAGCTCCACCAGGACGTTGGCGGAGTCCGACCGCCGGCCGATGGGGACGCTGATCCGGGACCCCAGCGGGTCGATGAAGGACGCGAGCGCCGCGGGCCTCGAGACGTCGCCGATGGGGGCCCACCCGTGGCCGACCTGGGCCGCATGAAACAAGGCCAGCTCCGTCACCGCGACCACCAGGAGCGCTCTTCGCAGCCTCCGCGAGTGGCGCCACGCCGCCAGCGCGTCCAGCCCGAACGCCGCCAGTACCGCCAGGCAGAACAGCACGCCGACCAGGTACTTCGCCGGGTACCGGAACATGCTCAACGGCGGCCGGGTGAGCAGCCACGCCGCCGGCGGGAACGCTCTCCCCAGCGCGAGCAGCGCGAACAACACCCCCCCCACCGCGAACGGCTTCGACCGCCTCGCCCCCACCACCGCCAGCGCCACCACCACCGTCCCCGCGAACACCTGGATCAACAGCCACTGGTCCTCGCCCCAGTACGGCCCGCGCGGCATGTCCGCCAGCGGCCACGCCATGGCCAGCAGTTGCTTCCAGGACGCGGACCAGTCCAGCGGATCCACCCGCGCCGTCCCCCGCGCGGACGCCATCGCCGCCTCCGCCGCCGGGAGCAACGCCGCCGCCGCCAGCGCGCCGCCCCACGCCACTCCGCCCAGCACCCGCGCCCACGTCCGCCGCCGCACCGCCACCAGCGCGACCAGCCCCAGCTCCCACAGCACCATCTCCGGCGACCCCGCCAGCAGCGCCATCGCCAGGAACCCCGCCAGCCCCACCACCGCCCTCCGCCGCGCCGCCAGCACCACCCACGGCGCCCACGCCGCCGCGTGCACCAGGTTCGGCGTGGTCGCCATGTCCGCCAGCACCGGCGACAACCCGAACGCCACCGCGCACAGCGCGCCCGCCTCCGCGCTCCGCCCCAGCGCGCGCGCCAGCCGGTACGCCCCCACCGCCGCCACCCCGGCGTGGAAGACCTGCAACAGCGTCAGGCTCCAGTACGGCCCGAACAGCAGCACCGCCAGCACGCGCGGCGGGTAGAAGAGCTGCGCCTGCAGCGACCCCACGAACGACGATCCGAGGAACGCGTACGGCTGCCACAGCGGCAGCTCCCCGCCCCTCAGGCACCGCTGCATGAACGCCGAGTCCGGGAAGAAGATCCGCCCCGCGTCCCGGTCCGCGATCACCCACCCGCGGAAGGCTCGCCAGTGGACGGCGGCGAGCCCCACCGCCAGAAACACGAGAGCCCGGGAGCGACTCCACCGCACCCGGGCTCAGCTACCACATCAGCTGACGGCCTTCTTGGTGATCCGCAGCGCGTCCTTCCCCGCGTCCACCACCACCGTCTCGCCGGGCACCAGCTCCCCGCTCAGCACCTTCATCGCCAGCGGGTCCTGCAGGTACTTCTGCACCGCCCGCTTCAGCGGCCTCGCCCCGTACGCCGGGTCGTACCCGCGCTCCGCCAGGAACTCCCGCGCCCCGTCCGCCAGCTCCAGCGCCAGCCGCTTCTCCTCCAGCAGCTTCCGCAGCCGCTGGACCTGGAGGTCCACGATGGCGTTCATGTCCGAACGCTGGAGCGCCTGGAACTCGACGATCTCGTCCACCCGGTTGAGGAACTCCGGCCGGAAGGTCCCCTTCAGGTCCTGGGTGTTGGAGGTCATGATCAGCACGGTGTTCTTGAAGTCCACCGTGCGCCCCTGGCTGTCCGTGAGCCGCCCCTCGTCGAGGATCTGCAGCAGCACGTTGAACACGTCGTGGTGCGCCTTCTCGATCTCGTCGAACAAGATCACCGAGTACGGCCGCCGCCGCACCGCCTCCGTCAGCTGCCCGCCCTCGTCGTAGCCGACGTACCCGGGAGGCGCGCCGATCAACCGGGCCACGGCGTCCTTCTCCATGTACTCGGACATGTCGATCCGGACCATCGCGGTCTCGTCGTCGAACAGGAACTCCGCCAGCGCCTTGGCGGTCTCCGTCTTCCCCACGCCCGTGGGACCCAGGAAGATGAACG
>DASRBA010000293.1:0-15327 GCA_035637895.1 Myxococcaceae bacterium | reverse complement strand
GCCGGAAGTCCAGCAGGCCCTCCGCGGTGCGGTTGAAGGGCACGCCCATGCGGTCCAGCATGTAGATGATGTGCGGCGCCGCGTAGCACATCCCCTTTACCGAGGTCTGCTCGGAGAGGAAGTCGCCGCCGCGCAGGGTGTCCTTGACGTGGATGTCCGGGTGATCGCCCTCGCCCTTGGTGTTCACCGCGCCGTTGATCCCGCCCTGCGCGCACACCGAGTGGGACCGCTTCACCGGGACGATGGAGAGCAGGTCCACCTGCTGCCCCGCCTCCGCCAGCTTGATGGCCGTCATCAGCCCGGCCAGGCCACCGCCCACCACCGTGAATCGAGCGTCCGCCATCGTTCGAATGCTCCTACGCGAACCGCATCTGGAAGAGGATGTTCAACGTCGCCGCGGAGAGGGCGGCAAACAGCACCCAGGCCACCGCTCGCACCCGCCGCTGCGCCACCCGCCCGGCGGCGATGCCCCAGGTCCAGGCGAAGCCGTTCAGGCCGTTGGTGAAGTGGTAGATGGTGAAGAGGGTGCCGAACAGGTAGAGCGCGAAGATGTGGGGGCCCGCGCCCGCCGACACCTGCTTCATCAAGGTGGCGTTGCCCAGGTGCGCGGCCACGTCGTTGTACGTGACCAGGTCCAGCCCACCCTCCTTCACGCCCGGGGACTCCCACAGGTGGCGGCCCAGCATCGTCACCCCGACGCGGAGCACGCCCACGTGCACCAGGAGGTAGAGAAGCGCCACGTAGCCGGAGACGCGCTGCGCCCAGTACGACCAGTTGGTGCCGTACGGGTAGCGGTTGGCGTTGGGGTGCCCGGTCTGGGCGATGTAGAGGCCGTAGAGGGCATGGAAGAGGATGGGGCCGATGAGGAGCGCCAGCTCCACCCCGAAGAAGTACATCCGGGGGAGCATGGTGTTCACGTGGTTCACCATCTCGTCGTACGCGGCGGGGCTGCGGAGCGCCGCCATGTTCTCGAAGATGTGGTAGCAGAGGAACCCGCCGATCGGGAGCACGCCCGAGAGCGAGTGCAGCCTCCGCCAGAGGAACGACCGGTCGACCTTCTCGGAAGCGGGGCGAGCCAGCGCTGCTGCGTGGGCCATTGGGTGGGGGTTTAGACCCGCCAAGCCCACTCCGGAAGATGCGTTTCGCGGGACGGGATGAGCGGCGGCGCTACCCTCCATTAGGTCAGTCGTTGTTGACGATGGTGAAGGTGTGCGCCCCGTTCGTGCCGACCGTCGCGTTCGTCGGCGGGCCGAGTTGGAAGACGATCGTCTCGTCCGGCTCGATGGCCGTGTCGTTCACCACGGTGAGCGGGAGGTTCACGCTGGTCGTCCCGGCCGCGAAGGTGATGGGCGAGGCACCCAGCGAGTAGTCCGAGCCACTGGTGGCCGTTCCTCCGGTGACGGAGAAGGGCACGGTGACCGTCCTCCCCGACGCCGAGCTGAGGGTCACGGCGACGGGCGGCGAGAGGACGGATTCCGGCTGTGACGACGTCGCCAGCAGGAACTGCACGGTGGGGATCGGGTCGTTGTCCGTGATGGTGTACGTGTGCGTCGTCTGCGTCCCCAGCGTGCCGTTGGTGGGGGTGGCGAGGGTGACGGTGACCGTCTCGTCGTCCTCGTCGAGCGTGTCGTTGACGACGTTGATGAGGACGTTCTGGTTGGTGATGCCCGGGGTGAAGCTGAGCGCGGTCCCCCCGAGCGAGAAGTCGTTGGTCGGGGTCGCCGTGCCGCCCGTCCGCGAATAGTTGACGGTGACCGTCTGCGAGGACGCGTTGGAGAGCGACACCACCAGGAACACCTGGGTGGTCCCCTCCGATCCGGAGGACGAGGCGAGCTGGAAGTTGATGGTCGGAGGCGGGTCGTCGTCGGTGATGGTGAGGGTGTGCGTGAAGGGCGCGGCCAGCGTGGCGCCCACCGGGCCGCTGAGCGTGATGGGCACCGTCTCGTTCGCCTCGTCGATGCTGTCGTCGTTCAGGGTGATGGGGACGTTGAGCGAGGTGGTCCCGGCCGGGAACGTGAGCGTCCCCGCGGGCAGCGTGTAGTCGGTGCCGCCGCCGGTCGCGGTGCCGCCGGCGCCCACCGCGTAGGACACCGTCACCGTGCGCCCCGAGGCGGTGGAGAGCGTCACCGGGATGCTCGGGGTGCCGGACTCGCTGGTGCTCGAGGTGGCGGCGCCGAAGGAGATGGTCGGCAGGGGATCGTCATCCTGGATGCTGCACGTGGTGGTGGAGACCGGCCCCAGCACGCCGTTGGTGGGCGACGAGAGCGAGATCACGATCGTCTCGGTGACCTCGTTCAGCGCGTCGTTCACGATGGGAATCGAGATGGTCTTCGACGTGTCGCCGGGGGCGTACGTCAGCGTGCCCGCGGCCAGCGTGTAGTCCACCCCGCCGCCGGTCGCGGTCCCGCTGGTGACGCTGTAGTTGACCGACACGGTGCGCGCGGTGGTGCCGGTGAGGTTGACCGCCACGGTGGCGGTGCCGACGGCCTCGGCCGCGTTGAAGGCGGCGGTGGCGAAGGCGACCGCCGCGCTGGGGTCGTCGTCGGTGATGGAGAAGGTGTGCACCGACCGCGCGCCGAGCGCCGCGTTCACCGGGTTGGAGAGGGTGAGGATGATCGTCTCGTTGTCCTCGTCGATGGAGTCGCCCTGCAGCCCCACGGTGATGGTGCGGGAGGTCTGGCCCGGCGTGAACGTGACCGTCCCGTTCGGCAGGTTGTAGTCGATGCCGGGGGTGGCGGTGCCTCCGGTCACCGCGTACGTGACGTTCACCGTGGACAGCGAGGCGGAGGAGAGGGTCACCGTGATGGTCGCCGGCCCGCCGTTCTCCAGCGCGCTGGAGGTGTCGGTGGCGAAGCCCACCAGCGGCAGCCCGTCGTTGTCGATGATCTGCAGCGCCATGGTCCCCGGGTTGCCGAGGGTGGCGTTGGTCGGCGAGGAGAGGACGAAGCTGACCTGTTCGTTCCCCTCCGCGAGCGTGTCCTCCACGATGGTGACCGGGAGGGAGGCGGAGGTCTGGCCGGCCGGGATGGTGAGGGTGGAGGCGCTGAAGGCGTAGTCCACGCCGCTGCCGGACGCGGTCCCGCCCGGCGCCACGGTGGCGTTGACGGTGACGTCGCGCCCGGAGGCGGCGCTGAGGACGACCTGCAGGTTGGCGGTGCCGTCCGACTCGTCCGCGGACTGGGTGGAGCTGGCGAAGGCGACCAGCGGCGCCGCGTCGTTGTCCGCGATGGTGAGGGTGGCGGTGGCCGGCCCGCCGATCTGCGCGCCGGACGCGTTGCTCAGCGTCAGCCGGATCGTCTCGTCGTCCTCGTTCATCTGGTCGTCCGCGATCGGGATGGAGAAGCTCTGGGTGAGCGAGCCGGCCGGGAAGGTCAGCGTCCCCGGGACGAGCGAGAAGTCGGTGCCGGGGGACGCGTTCCCGCCGGTGACCGCGTAGTCCACGGTGACCGGGCCCGCCGCCGCTCGCGACAGCTCCACCGTCACGGTCGCCGACCCCACGCCTTCGTCCACCGTCATCGTCGGGGCGCGGAACGAGAGGGTGGGCGACCCGGACGCGCTCTGCGCCTTGATGGTGTACGTGTGGACGCGGGCGGCGCCCAGCGTGAGCGCGGCGATGCCGGCGCTGCGCGGGTTGGAGAGCGTCAGCTCCACCGTCTCGTCCGGCTCGTCGAAGCCGTCCTGCGCGACGTCCAGGTCCACCGTCGCCTGGGTCTGGCCGGCGGGGATGGTGACGGTGGTGGCGCGCAGCGTGAAGTCGGAGCCCGCGTTGGCGGTGCCCCCGGTGACCGCCACGTCCACGCTCGCGGGGTCCGTGGAGAGCGGCGCGGAGAGGGCGATCTGGACATGCGCCGGGGTGACCGACTCGTCGCCGCTGGAGTCGGCCGCGGCGAAGGCGATGGTGGCGCTCTCGCCGCCGTCGTTCCCTCCTCCGCCTCCGCAGGCGGGGATGAAGTGGATGAGGGCGGCGACGGCGAGGGCGGCGAGCAGCGCTCGCGGAAGGCGGGCGGGGGGCGGGGGGCGCATACCGCGAGGTGTACCTCCGAACGGCCTGCGCGGGCACCACGCTCTCGATCGCGCCCCGGATCCTCCAGGTTTCCTGGCCTCCCCCGGACGTGATACGACCTCCCCCGCTGTACCAAGGGGGGGTCCAACACATGAAGATGAATCGAATGCGGGTGGCGCTCGCGCTCTGCCTTGCCGGGGCGCTCGGGTGTCCGAAGCCGGCGGCCAAGCCGACGCGGGTGCTGATCGTGGTGATGGATCAGATGCGGCCGGAGTACGTGGACCTGTTCGACATGACGAACGTCCGCGCGTTGATGGCCGGCGGGGTGAGCTACCCCAACGCCTACCTGGGCCACATGGCCGCGGAGACGGTGATCAGCCACGGGGTGATGACCAGCGGCCTGCTGCCCAAGCACATGGGCTGGTCGGACGAGGTGTACCGCGACGCGGACAACGTGCTCGGGCGCGGCGCGGGGGGGTTCAACGTCTCCGCCAGCATGAGCTCCGCGGAATTCTTCTCGCTGATGACCGCGCGCGGCTACCCGAAGCTGGGCGACTACCTGCACCAGGCGTTCCCCGGCACCAAGTTCATCGCCGTCGGGGAGAAGAACTACGCCGTGTACACCGCCGGCGGGCCCAGCGCGGACATCATCGTCACCTTCAGCGGGCGCAACTTCGACTGCGACGCGGCCGGGACCAACAACTGGCGCGGGCCGACCGGGGTGAACGTCCCTGCATACCTGTCCGATCCGGCGTGCGGCCGCTTCTACATCAACTCCTCCAAGAGCCTGGACTACGCGACGAAGACCACCGCGCCGGCGTGGATGTACCCGGAGGACGGGAACCGCTTCTTCCCCGGCCGCGACCCGGACCACCTGGGCGGCGACACCTGGGCCGCCGACGCGGCGATGGCGATGATGGAGAACGAGCCCTGGAGCGGGATGCTGATCACCTTCGGCGCCATCGACAAGGCGGGCCACATGTGGGGCGGGCTGACCGACGTCACCGCGTACGCCGCCGGGTCGGACGACGAGATGTCGCACCTGCGCTTCATCGCCCGGAACGCGGACGCGCAGCTCGGGCGGGTGATCGACAAGCTGCGCGCGCTGGGCCAGCTGGACGAGACGCTGATCGTCCTCACCGCGGACCACGGCGGCTCCCCGTCCACCCACCACGACGGCGTCAACCAGGCCGCCCGCTCCGACTTCAACTGGTACTACGGGCAGGACCCGGACGAGACGTACCTGCAGCCCTCCCCGTCCCTCTCCGCGCTCGTCGGCACCGGGAACGTCGCCTTCAGCTACCAGGACACCGCCATCCGCACCTGGCTCGCGGACGCGTCGCTCACCAGGAAGCAGGAGGCGGCGATGGTGATGCGGTCGATGCCGGACGTCATCGCCACCTACTACCTGAGCGGCGACTACTACCAGCTCGACACGGACGAGACCTCCACCCAGATGACCACCGAGGAGCGCGACTGGTGGGCGCTGCACGGGAACGAGCTCGTCGACACCATGGCCGCGCCCTGGGCGCCGGACGTGGTGGGCCTGCTCCGCGACGAGACCAGCTACGGCGTGGCCGGCGACCACGGCGGCGCGCAGCGGCCGGTGCAGCACATCCCGATGGTGCTCTCCGGCCCCGGCATCGCGGCCGGCACGACGCCGCTCCAGCCGTTCCGCTGCGTGGACATCCTGCCCACGGTGCTGGACCGGATGGGCATCGCGCCCACCGCGCCGCTGGACGGGGCGGCGGTGCCGCTCCCCGCCCCTCGCTGATCGCCCGACCTACAGCTTGACCGAGTCGACGGTCTTCTTGACCGACTGGAAGGACTTCTCCAGCTCCGCCTTCTCCTCGCTGGAGAGGTCCAGCTCCAGGACGCGCTCCACGCCGCCGGCGCCGATCTGCGCCGGCACGCCCACGAAGTAGCCGGAGATGCCGTACTCGCCGTTGAGGTACGCGGCGCACGGCAGCACGCGCTTGCGGTCCAGGAGGTAGCTCTCCGCCATGGCGATGGCCGAGGCCGCCGGCGCGAAGTACGCCGACCCGGTCTTGTAGAGCGCCACCAGCTCCGCCCCGCCCTCGCGGGTGCGCTTGATGATCGCGTCCAGCTTGTCCTTGGGGAGCAGCTTGGTGAGCGGCACCCCGCCCACGGTGGCCTGCCGGATGACCGGCACCATGTCGTCGCCGTGGCCGCCCAGCACCAGCGCCTCCACGTCGCGGATGGAGCAGCCCACCGCCTCCGCCACGAAGCACTTGAAGCGCGAGGTGTCCAGGATCCCCGCCATGCCGACCACCTGGCTGGTCTTGAACCCGGTGATCTTCCAGAGCGCGTACACCATCGCGTCCAGCGGGTTGGCCACGTTGATCACGAAGGCGTTGGGGCAGTGCTGCTTGGTGTTCGCCGCCACGTCCCGCATGATCTTGAGGTTGATGTCCAGCAGGTCCTCGCGGCTCATCCCCGGCTTGCGCGGCACGCCGGCGGTGATGATCAGCACGTCCGACCCGGCGACGTCCTTCCAGTCGGTGGTCCCGGTGACCCGGCAGTCGTAGCCGTCCACCGCCGCCAGCTGGTTCATGTCCAGGGCCTTGCCCTTCACCAGCCCCTCGGCCTGAGGGATGTCGTACAGCACCACGTCGCCCAGGTTCTTCTGCATCGCGAGCAGCGCCAGGTTGCCGCCGATCTGCCCGCCGCCGATGAGTCCAATCTTCCGCTTCATGTGATGGTCTCCGGGAACCGCTACCTACATGTTCTTGACGATCGCCTGCCCGAACTCGGAGCACTTCACCTCGGTCACCCCGCCCTGCCCCTCCTGCTTCATCAGGCGCGCGAAGTCGTAGGTGACGGTCTTCTGGGAGATGGCGCGGTCCATGCCCTTGATGATCAGGTCCGCCGCCTCCTCCCACCCCATGTGCCGCAGCATCATGTCGCCGGAGAGGATGACCGATCCCGGGTTCACCTTGTCCTGGTCCGCGTACTTGGGCGCGGTGCCGTGCGTGGCCTCGAACACCGCGTGGCCGGTGACGTAGTTGATGTTGCCGCCCGGCGCGATGCCGATGCCGCCCACCTGCGCGGCCAGCGCGTCGGAGAGGTAGTCGCCGTTGAGGTTGAGGGTGGCGATGACGTCGAACTCGTCCGGCCGGGTGAGCACCTGCTGGAGCGTGATGTCCGCGATGGAGTCCTTGATCACCAGCTTGCCCGCCCCCACCGCCGCCTTCTGCTCGGCGTTGGCGGCCTCCTCGCCGCTCTTCGCCTTGGTCTGCTCCCACTGCTCCCAGGTGTAGACCTTGTCGCCGTACTCGCGCTGCGCCAGCTCGTAGCCCCACTTGCGGAAGGCGCCCTCGGTGAACTTCATGATGTTGCCCTTGTGCACCAGGGACACGCTCTTGCGCTTGTGGGAGAGGGCGTACTCGATGGCGGCGCGGACGAGCCGCTCGGTGCCCTCCTTCGAGACCGGCTTCACCCCGAAGCCCACGTCCTTGTGGAAGCGGACCTTGGAGAAGTCCTTGGCGAACTCCTTCTCCAGGAACTGGAGGAACTTCGCCGCGCGCTCGGTGCCCGCCTCGAACTCGATGCCGGCGTAGATGTCCTCGGTGTTCTCGCGGAAGATCACCATGTCCACCTTCTCCGGCGACTTCACCGGCGAGGGGACGCCCTTGAAGTAGCGGACCGGGCGGAGGCAGACGTAGAGGTCCAGCATCTGCCGGAGGGCGACGTTGAGGGAGCGGATGCCGCCCCCCACCGGGGTGGTGAGCGGGCCCTTGATCCCCACCAGGTAGTCGCGGAACGCCTGGACGGTCTCGTCCGGGAGCCAGTTGTTCACCTGCTTGAAGGCCTTCTCGCCGGCGAGGACCTCCATCCAGGCGATCTTCCGCTTGCCGCCGTACGCCTTCTCCACCGCGGCGTCGAACACCATCTGCGAGGCGCGCCAGATGTCGCGGCCGGTGCCGTCGCCCTCGATGAAGGGGACGATGGGGCGGTCGGGGACGCTGAGCTTGCCGTTCTTGAAGCCGATCTTCTCTCCGGCGGGCGCTGCCATGGTCAGGTTGCCTCCTCGAAGTGGGCGGCGCGATACCAGGTATGGCCGGGAGGACGCAACGGAAGCGGCGGCGGACGGAAAGCCGTACTAACATCCACTGTCTCTCGGGCTCTCCCCCCCCGGCGTCCGGCATGAGCGATTCCAACAAGCGGAAGTACCCGCGCGTCGAGGGCAAGGGCGTCGCCGCCTACCTGCGCCTCAACGGCCACAACGCCGGCTGCACGGTCCAGAACATCTCCGTGGGCGGGATCTTCGTCCGCACCGACCGCTTCCTCCCGGTGGGCACCAAGCTCGCGTTCGACCTGGTGAAGCCGGGGATGAAGAAGGCGCTCACCGTGTCCGGGTGGGTGGTGGGCGTCATCACCGCCGAGCTGTCCGCGCGCACCAAGCTCCCCCAGGGGCTGCGCATCCAGTTCGGCAAGCTCACCTCCGCCGCGAACGAGGCGCTCCAGGAGCTGGTGGGGAGCCTGCGGCGCGGCGGCGACGCGCAGCCGCCGGTGCTCTACCCGCTGGAGCAGAAGCCTGCGCGGAAGGCCGGCGCCACCGCCGGATCCGGGGTGAAGCGCCCGCCGGCGCGGACCCCGTCGCGGGTGCTGGGGGACGACGGCCCCAACAGCACCGAGGTGGACATGCCGGCCCACCCCCAGGATCCCGGCGAAGAGGATCCGTCGGTGGTGAAGCAGTGGTTCAAGGAGGGACAGGACAGCGAGCGCCAGCAGATGATCGACGACTCGCTCCTCGACTCGGCGGGAATGCCGGAGCTGCCGGCGGCGGAAGAAGAGCCCGCGGAAGACGAAGCGCCCGAGCCCGGGGAAGAAGAGGGAGACCCGCGCGCCGGCGAGGAGTTCGAGCTCCCGCCGGAGCTGGCGAAGGAGACCGACGACCCGCGCGGGCCGAACCCCTTCGACGACGAGGACCAGACCATCGGCGCGGAGCCCACGCGGGCCAAGGCGCGCTACGGCGAGGGTGAGGCCGCCAAGCGCCCCACCGCCCCGCGACCTCCGCCCGCCCGCGTCCGCTCCGGTTCGAAGGCGTCCGTGGTGGAGGACCCGACGCCCGGCGGTGACGAGCCCCCGGAGATGGACGAGCTGGAGGGCGCCAACCGCGAGTTGCAGCGGCTGCTGGAGCGCCGCGAGGGGGAGATCGCCTCCCTCCGCGCGCAGGTGAAGACGCTGGAGGCGGCGCTCAAGGACCGCGAGGAGCAGCTCCAGCTGGCCAAGCGCGTGCTGAAGACGAACGGGCTGGGCTGAACCCCCGAATCAGATCTCGGTGGGGACCTTGCCCAGGCGGTTCTTGCTGGTGTCGAGCGCGTTCAGGTCCACGTGGAAGAGCAGCCCCACGGCGCCGTGCGCGGTGTCGGTCCTCTCGTCGATGAAGGTGATCAGGACCAGGTTGGCGGAGGCCGCGCGCGCCAGGTACTTCAGCTCGTCCACGATCTCCGCCTTCTTGCGGCGGTACACGTAGCCGTAGCGCCCGTTGACGACGTCCATGTCGCTCGCCAGGGAGATGTCGGTGCTGGGGACCTCCCACTTCATGCGGCCCACCAGCACCAGCCCCTTCCCGTCCGCGACCTGGATCTTCCCGTTGGTGATGTCGATCCCCTCGGGGATGGAGTCGACCAGGACCTTGACCGGCGCGGGGGCCGGCGGCGAAGGCGGAGCCGGGGCGGCGCCCACCGGGGCGGGCAGGCACTCGCGCTTCGCGGGGACGCCGTCCAGCTTCTCTTTCGCCGTGCGCGCGCGCGTGAAGCAGCGGCCGTCCGCGTCCGCCGTCACCTCCTGGGGATGCAGGGTGGTGAAGTACTGCTGCATCACCTGGTTGTCGTGCTCGAAGTCCACCTCGCCGAAGGAGCTGAAGACCACCTCCGGCCGGTAGCGGACGCGCTGGGCGGGCTTCGGCCCCGAGGCGGACGAGCCGGCGGTGGCCGCTGACGGGCCGGTGGCGGTCATCGTGGTGCAGCCGAGCGCCAGCGCGGCCAGGATCGAGAGACGGAAGTGACGAGAGCGCATGTGCCTCCGGAGGGCTACGCCTTCACCAGGTGGTGCTTGGCGAGGAACGCCTGGTACCCGCTGATCACGTCCGGGTGGCGGAGCGTGGTGGGGACGTGCCCGCCGCCCTTGACGACCAGCCAGGTGGAGCGGTCGCCCAGCGCCTCGTGGACCTTCTTCACGTGGTGGAGCGGCGCCACCGGGTCGTCGGCTCCGGCGATCACCAGCGCGGGGACCTTCACCGACGAGAGCCACGGGCGGGCGTCGAACGCCAGCAGCAACGGCATCGCCGCGCGCATCGCGTCGTCCAGCTTGCCGGGCACCACCATCACGGCCGGCCCGTTCACGCGGCGGAGGACGTTCCAGCCGCCTTGCATCTCCACCCACTCGGTGGGGCCGGCGCCCGGATCCACGCCCGCCAGCCCCGCCTCCTTGATCGGCCCCACCCAGGCGGCGTTGCTGGGGGAGAGCACGCAGGAGGAATCCTCCACGCGCGCCTTGAAGCAGGGGCAGGCGCTCTCCACCACGATGCCGGCCAGCGCCTTGGGGTGGCGGTGCGCGTAGATCTGCGCGAGGAATCCGCCGCCGGACATGCCCCAGAAGATCCAGGGCGGGAGGTTCAGGCGCACCCGCTCCGCCTCCACGGCGTCCACCATCTGCTCCAGCGAACGGCCGTGGGCGTTCACGCAGACCGTCTGTGCCCGGGAGACGATCCCCAGCAGCTCCGCGGTCGCGCCGCCGAAGTCCTCGCTGGGGTGCGCGGCGCAGACCACAGGACCGCCGTTCGACTTGCCGCCTCGATGAACCTGGACGCCACTTGTCATGGCGCGAACCTCAGGCGATTTCGTCGGGCCGCGCAAGCCGCGAGCGGAGGACGGCCATCACGTCGCCGGGCCCCATCTGGTGGGCCGCGCCGCCGGTGAGCGCCGCCGCCACCACCGAGACGCGGGTGGAGCAGACGTGGCAGCGGTCCAGCGTGGAGCGCGAGAGCGCCACCTGGCGGGCGCGGGTCAGGTGGTCCCGCTCGAAGGCCAGCTCGTACCAGAGGTCGGCGCCGCAGCCGTGGCAGCAGTCGCCGTCCAGCACGACGAGGGCCCCGTCCGCGCCGGGCGCGCGCACATCGAAGAACCAGTAGCCGTTGATCCGACCTGGGCGGACCGGCCACCGGTCGCCGGGCGAGAACATCCGGCCGGTGGGCTCCTGGCGCAGCAGCGTGGTGGTGGAGTCCGCCTCGGTGCCGCAGGCGGGGCACCACAGCCGGAGCTTCACGCGGTCCGCGGTGGGATCGGAGGCGATCGCGGAGGAGAACCGGTGGCCTTCCTGGTGCTCGGACTCCTCGAACTGCGGCAGCGTCGGGGCGATGCGCTCGGCGATGTCTGGGGGCATTCTCGGGGGCGCCCCTTACCCGATGACCCTGACATGCCGCAACGCGTCGCCGCAGGGAATGGTCACCTACTCGAACCTACCCAGCGCGGCGCGGTCGAGCTTGCCGGCGGCGTTTCGCGGGAGCTCCGGGAGGATCACGAAGCGGCGCGGGACCTTGAAGCCGGCGAGGTGGGCGCGGCAGTGGCGGTCCGCTTCCTGGGGGGAGAAGCCCGGGCCGGCGACCACGGCGGCGACCGGCACCTGCCCCCACTCGTCGTCCGGGCGCGCGAAGACGGCCGCGTCGAGGACGCCCGGCGCGCCGAGGAGGACCGCCTCGACCTCCGCGGGGTACACGTTCTCCCCGCCGGAGATGATCAGGTCGGTGCGGCGGGCGGCGACGGTGAGGCGACCGCGCCCGTCGAGAGAGCCCAGGTCGCGCGTGCGGAGCCAGCCCTTCCAGAGGGTCTGGTGGGTCTCGGATTCGTCGCCGGCGTAGCCCTGGAAGACGGTGGGGCCGGAGACCTCGATCTCGCCGACGGCGCCGGGGGGGAGGTCGTTGCCGTCCGCGTCGACGATGCGGACGCGGAGGCCGGGGAGCGGAGGGCCGGCGGTGAGGCCGTCCGCCTCGCCGGGGCGTTCGGTGGTGACCTGGGCGCAGGACTCGGTGAGGCCGTAGGTCTGCAGGACGGGCGCGCCCAGCGAACGCGCGCGGTCGAGGAGCGCCGGCGGGACGGGGCCGCCGCCGATCAGGATGGCGCGGAGGGTCGGCGGGAAGGGGCGGTCGCCGCGGGCGTCGAGGAGGCGGCGCAGCGTGGTGGCGACCAGGCTGGTGTGCGTGATGCCGTCAACGTCGATGGCGCGATTGGCGGCTTCGGCGTCGAACCGCTCCTGGAGGAAGAGCGCCGCGCCGTAGGTCGCGCAGCGGTGGAGCATGGTGAGCCCGCCCACGTGGAAGAGCGGGAGGCAGAGGATCCAGCGGTCCTCGGGGGCGCCGCCGGCGTTCGCGGCGGAGGCGCGCGCGGCGGCGAGGAGGTTCTCGCGGGAGAGCGCCGCGGCCCTGGGGCGCCCGGTGGTGCCGGAGGTGAAGAGGATCGCGGCGGTGTCGGTCTCGCCCGAGGAGCGGCGCGACGGCCGCTCCCCT
Organism: Myxococcaceae bacterium; assembly: GCA_035637895.1. Lineage (GTDB taxonomy): Bacteria > Myxococcota > Myxococcia > Myxococcales > Myxococcaceae > DASRBA01. The sequence goes on along the minus strand of DASRBA010000293.1, from coordinate 2,794 downwards.
TCGAGGGCGGCGCGGTCCGCGAACGAGGGGTCCACCAGCGTCAGGCGGGGCGAGAGCGCTTCGATCTGCGGCGCCAACTCGGCGGCGGTGAGGCGGGTGTTGAGCGGGACCGCGACCGCGCCGAGCCGCCAGATGGCGTGCGCCAGCGCCACCGCGTCCGGGGTGACGCGCGAGAGGTGCGCGACGCGATCGCCTCCGGAGACGCCGCGGGCCGCCAGCCGGTCCGCCCAGCGCTGCACGGCGAGATCGAGATCGCGGTAGCTCCAGCGGACGTCGCCGCTCGCCACCGCGAGGCGATCCGGGTGGGAAACGACCCAGGAAGCGGAGCCGGAAATCGGATTCACCGGCCCGTAATCTCTTTCAGATCTCCGCGTTCATAAAGCCGGAGCGCGGCCAGCACGGCGCGCCCGCCCAAGAGGGGGGCTCCACCACAGGCCGTTCGCAGTCCACCGGGTCCCCCCGGATTCCACACTCACGTTCGAGACCACACACATGCATTCGAAGACGTCATTGATCGCATTCGCCGGGCTGGCGCTGGTCGCCTGTTCCCCATCCCCGGATCCCCTTCCCGAAGCCGGCGGGCTCGCCGCGAGCCACGCCGCGGTCACCACCGCTGATACCCCCCCGCCCATGCTGAAGGCCGCTCAGCCCGTGGGCAACCAGTACATCGTCGTGTTCCGCGACGACGTGATGGGCGTGGAGTCGGTCGCCTCCGAGCAGGCGAGCGCCGTCGGCGGCCAGGTCGGCGCCACGTTCCACAGCGCCCTCCACGGCTACGTGCTGATGGCGGACGAGGCCTCGGCGCAGCAGCTGCTGACCGACCCGCGGGTGAAGTACGTCGAGGAGGACGGCATCGTCTCCGCGAGCGCCACCCAGGCCAACGCCACCTGGGGCCTGGACCGCATTGACCAGCGGCAGCTCCCGCTGAACCAGTCGTACACGTACAACGTGAACGGCGCCGGGGTGCACGTCTACGTGATCGACACCGGCATCCGCATCACCCACTCGGAGTTCGGCGGCCGCGCGTCCTACGCGTACAGCTCCATCTCCGACGGGTACGGGGCCAACGACTGCAACGGCCACGGCACGCACGTTGCGGGCACGGTGGGCGGCACCACCTACGGCGTGGCCAAGGGCGTGACCCTCCACTCCGTCCGCGTCCTGGACTGCTACGGCTCCGGCACCGTCTCCAGCGTGGTCGCCGGCATGGACTGGGTGACCGCCAACCGCGTCCTCCCGGCGGTGGCCAACATGAGCCTCGGCGGCGGCACCTCGCAGGCCATCGATGATTCGCTGGCCAGCTCCGTGCAGGCCGGCGTGGTGTACGCGGTGGCCGCGGGCAACAACACCGACAACGCCTGCTTCTACTCGCCGGCCCGCGCGCCGGCCGCGCTCACCGTCGCCGCGACCTCCAGCGACGACTACCGCGCCTACTTCTCCAACTACGGCGCGTGCGTGGACCTGTTCGCGCCCGGCTACTACGTCACCAGCGCCTGGAACAGCAGCGACACCGCGATCAACACCATCAGCGGGACGTCCATGGCCAGCCCCCACGTGGCGGGCGCGGCCGCGCTCTACCTGGGCGCGCACCCGGCGGCGACGCCGGCGGACGTGGAGGCCGCGCTGGAGGGGTTCGCCACCGCGAACGTGGTCACCGATCCCGGCAATGGGACCCCGAACCTGCTGGCGTACACCGGGTTCATCGGCAGCGGGAACGACCAGACCCCGCCGACCACCGCCATCACCGCGCCGGCGGGTGGGTCGCAGGTCGGCGGGACGGTGAACGTCCAGGTCGACGCCACCGATGCCAGCGGCATCGCCAAGATCATGGTCTACGTGGACGACGTGGCCGTCGGCACCGACACCACCGCCCCGTACAGCATCAGCTGGAACACCACCGCGGCGGAGAACGGCGCCCACGTGCTGAAGGCCCGCGCGTTCGACAACGCCGGCAACGTGGGGACCTCGGCGGCGGTCTCGGTGACCGTGAACAACCCCGGGCGCGCCAGCTACGACCCGACGCTGCAGGTCCCCCGGTGCTCCTCGGCCAGCTCGTACTGCGACTCGACGACGCTGCTGGACGGGCGCGCCGGCCTGGGCCCGGAGCCCCACGCCCCGAACAACATCTACAGCCTCTGCGCGGACGGCCTGTACGGCTACTACCACTCCTACCCGTCGCTGGACCGGATCCGCGTCAGCAGCGTGGACGGGACCACCCTGGCCGTGGGGAAGCAGGCCAAGGTCGAGGTCACGGTCTACGTCGACAGCCCGAGCTACGAGGCGCTCGACCTCTACTCCGCCTCCGACGCCACCAACCCGTCCTGGACGCTGCTGGCCACCCTGACGCCGCAGAACTACGGGGTGCAGGTGCTCACCAAGACGTTCACGCTCCCGTCCGGGTCGGTCCAGGCGGTGCGCGGGCACTTCCGCTACGGCTACAGCGGCTCGCCCTCCACCTGCTCCACGGGCAGCTACGACGAGAGCGACGACCTGGTGTTCTCGGTCCAGTATCCGCCGACCTCCTCGTTCACCTCGTCGTGCTCCGGGTTGTCCTGCGCGTTCACCGACGGCAGCTCTGATCCGGACGGCACCGTCGCCGGCTGGAGCTGGTCGTTCGGCGACGGTTCGACCTCCTCGGAGCAGAACCCGTCCCACGCGTACGCCGTGGACGGCACGTACACCGTGACGCTGGCGGTGACGGACAACCAGGGGAATACCGGCACCTCGTCGCGGGCGGTGGCGGTGGCGGGCCTGCCGCCGATCGCGGCGTTCACCACCTGGTGCGAGGGGATGT
>DASRBA010000292.1:0-27554 GCA_035637895.1 Myxococcaceae bacterium | reverse complement strand
GGTCCGGTGCGGTCAAGGGGCCTCCGTGGTCTTCAGGGCGTTGGCGCGCCGAACGTCGGCTGCCCGTCCATGTGTGTGGAGCTGATCGCCCCGGTGACCGGGTCGACCGTGATCCGGATGGCGCCCGAGGGGTCGATGCTGGGGGCGTGGCACCGGGCGCAGCCGGTGATGGTGAGCGTGGGCGAGTGGAGCCCGTCCGCCGGCGGGATGCCGTGGCACGCGCCGCAGATCGCCTGCGAGGTGCCGCCCGTCCAGCTCGGGTTCGGGATGCGGGTGGCCGCCTGGTCGCCGGAGGCGCGCGTCCCGGCGCCGTGGCAGTAGACCGAGCCGCACGACGCCGTGGCCGGGTCGTACGTGGGCGAGGCGCCGTCCGCCCGCGCCAGCATCCCCACGCTCGCGTCGGGGAAGACCTCCGCCGGCAGCGCGGAGTCGATGTGCCCGGGCGCCAGCGGCGAGGACGGCACCCGGTGGCACTCGGCGCACGCGATGGGGCCGCGGAGGTGGTGCCGCGCCTCGAGGTGCGCGCGGTGGGCCCCGACGGGCGCGAGCGCCTCGCTGGTGCGGCCGGCGGTGTCGCGCGGCGGCGCGGGCGAGGTGGCGTCCCCGTGGCAGGCGCTGCAGCCCGAGCCCAGGCCGTCGCCCAGGTCGAGGACGCCGTTGGCGTGCTTCGAGGCGAGCAGCTGGCCACCCGCGTACGCGGCGCCGTGGCAGCGCGCGCAGTCCGCGCCCGCGCCGCCGTGGTCCTCCGGCGGGAGGCCGTGGCAGCTCCCGCACGCCGCCTCCCCGGCGCCGACGCGGGTCCACTGCGGCGACTGGTGCGTGGCGCGCGCGTCGGCGGCGCCCGCGGGCGCGTGGCACGCCACCCCCGAGCAGGTGGCGGTGTCGCGGTCCCACCGCGCGGTGAGGCCGGGCGCAGAGGGGAGGAACACCTCCGCCGGGCCCAGGTCGAGCGCTCCGCCGCGCCGGTAGTGACCTTCCTGTTCGGGCGCGAGGGGCAAGACGTGGCAGCTCGAGCAGTCCGAGGTGTGCGAGCGGTGGGCGCCCACGCCGATGAAGGTGGTGAGGCGCACGCCGGAGAGCGACTTCGGTGGCGCGAAGGACAGGGCGTCGCCGTGGCAGGTGTTGCAGGCCAGCGGGCCCTGCGGGTGGCAACTCGCGCAGGCCACCTTCGCGGCGCCGCCGCCGAGGTCTTCTCCGTGGCACTCGCGGCAGGGCGCCAGGTCGTACGCGCCTTGGCGCAGCGCCGCGCCGTGGAACTGCTCGGCGTCGGTGGGCGTGGTCCAGCCGGGCGGGTGCACCGCCAGTGTCCGCGGCGCCGCACGGCAGCGGACCGCCCAGTCTTCCAGGAGCGACTGGTCATCGCTCGAGACGGCGGTATGGCCGGCGCGGTCGCCGCGCGCGGCGGCGAGGAAGTCGGAGTTGGGATCGCCCGGGACCAGGCGCGCGCTCCCGTCGTCTCGCCGGGAGAGGGTGGAGAGGCGGTCCACCACCGGGTACCCGCCCGCGGGTGTGCTGCCGCCGTGGCAATCCCCGCACTGCCGGGAGAGGACGGGGGCGATCTCCGCGTCGAAGTCCGGGCAACGCGCGCGGCCGAAGAGCGGATCGCGCGCCACGCCGCAGCCGGTGAGGGCGAGGGCGAGGCCGGCGATGAGCGCGCTCGCGGGCGCAGGGCGGACCGTGCGCTCGCGCCCGGTCGCGCGGTGTTCGTGGCCTCTGGACAGGAGCGCGCTCATGGGTGGCAGGCCAGGCACATCGGGTTGGTGCTCAGCTCGGCGCGGTCGTGGCGCGCCAGCCAGCTGGCGGGGTGCGGGTTGCCGCCCACGCCGCCCACGCGGTGGCACTGCACGCAGGTGGAGGCGGCGCCCTGGTCGTGGCAGGCCGCGCAGGTGGCGATGTCGCGGCGGGCGACCGGGCCGTGGAAGGCGGCGGAGCGCGGATCGGAGAACCCCAGCGGGTGGGGGTCCAGCGGCGCGCTGGAGAACGAGGTCAGCCCCCGGGTGGCGTGGCACTCCGCGCAGAACGACGTCCCGTGGCAGCGGGCGCAGGTGGCGCTGTCCGCCTTCGCCTCCAGGTCGTGCCGCCCGACGAAGTCGCCGCGGTGGATGAGCAGCCGGTCCACCCGCTCCGGCAGCAACGCCACCACCGGCGCGGGGGCGGTGCGCGCGTGGCACTCGGCGCAGAAGGTCTGCTCGTGGCAGGTGGCGCAGGCGGCGCCGCGGGCGCGCGCGTCCGCCGGGTGCGCGCGCAGGTAGTCCGCCCGGTGCGAGAAGCCGCTCAGCGGGCGCAGCGCGAAGCGCGTGAGGTCCTGGTGGCACGACCGGCAGCCGCCGGAGGCGTACTCCTCCTCGTGGCGGTGGCACCCGGTGCACGCGGCCATGGGCGGCTTGGCCTCCGGGCGGCCCGGCTCCGGCAGCTCCAGGTGGCACGTGCGGCAGTCCTCGTTCACCTCCTTGAGCTCGAGGTGCTTGGCGTGGGACATGGCCACCGCCCGCTCCTGGTGCGGGTACGTCCCGGGCGCGCCCGGCTCGGTGTGGCACATCCCGCAGTTGCCCTTCTCCTTCTCCTCGCGGTGACACTTCAGGCAGACCTTCTCCTTCGGGAGGTCCGCCTCGGAGAGCGCCTCCGCGTCGAAGATCGTCTCGTGGCAGGCGAGGCAGTCCACCTTGGCGGCGACGTGCTTCGCGTGGGGCATCTTGATCGCGTCCGCCCGGCGGCCGAGCGCGCCCCACAGCGACGCGCACGCCGCGCCGCCGAGCGCCACCGCGACCAGCGCCGCCCGCGCGCGCCCCTTCACGGCCCGCTCCGGTCGGAGGCCGCCACGCTCCAGCGCCAGGCGAGCTTCACCATCCCGCGCGCCTCCGCGGCCAGCTCGGGCGTGGTGCCGGCCCCCAGCTCCGCCACCGCCAGCCACTCCGGAGCGAAGGTCCAGCTGGCGGTCGCCGACGCCACCGCGGAGTGGTTCACCCCGTTCACCGCCCGGTCGCGCCAGAATGCGTCCGCGTCCACCGCCAGCACCAGCTTGGGAGTCACCTTGCGGGAGGCGGCCAGGCGCGCGCGCAGGTAGCCGCCCTGGTCGAAGGCGCCCAGCCACCGCAGCTCGCCGATGACCAGCGTGCCCGGCGCCACCCGCGCCGCCAGGCGCGCCCCGGCGTCGCCCCCGGGCGAGCCGGACAGCCACGCCGCCCGCGCGTCGGCGGTCACCGCCAGCTCGGGACGGACCTCCCAGACGGCGATCGCTCCCAGCTCGTCGCGCTCCGGCTCCGCGAACACCGAGAGGATGGAGCTCCGGGGCACCAGCAGATCCGGCGCCACCTGCCGGGCGGAGAGCGCCAGCTCGAGCGAGGGAAGGGCGCGCCAGTGCGGGGCCAGCTCCGCCTCCACGATCCGCGACTCGGCGGCGCTCCACAGGGCATGGCCGGTGATCCACAGCGCGTTGCTGGGCGCCCACCGGCCGTCCACGCCGGCGTCGCTCCTGGCCACCACTCCGCGGTCCAGCACCAGCGCGTAGGAGGCGCCCAGCTCCGAGTCCCACGACGGCGCCCACGCCACCCGCCCGCCGGCCGCCGCGTCGCCCTGGCGCACGTTGAAGCGCGCGGCCACCGGCGCGCCGCCCCAGGCGGTCACCCGGAGCCGCCGCGCCAGCGAGTACTCCGCGAACAACCCGTCCAACTGGAGGAAGCGCGCCGCGCCCCCGGCGATCAGCTGGCGGCCGACCACCAGGCGCAGGTGGTCCTCCAGCAGGCGCCCCTCGGCGTAGGCCAGGTCCACGTCGCCGGAGACCGACCCGCGCGCCGGCAGGTCGAGCAGGCCGAGCGCGCCCCAGGTCGACACGTGGACGCGGGCGTCGCGGACGCCCGGCGCGCTCAGCCCCCACGCGTCCACCGAGACCAGCTCCAGCAGCGGCGCGGCGGTGAGCGCCCGCCCGTCCCGGAGCTCGGGGCGGGCGGACAGGTACGACACCAACGAGACCTCGATCCCGGCCGCCGCCGGTCGGGCCGCGGCACAGGCGAGCGCGGCCACCGCGACGAAGGCGTGGCCGCGTGCGCTCATTTCTTGAACCCGCGGATGTAGGCGACGAGCGCGTCCACCTGCTCCGGCTTCAGCTCGTCCTTGTAGGGGTCCATCTCCTTCTTGACCCCGCCCTTCTCCTCCTTGAACCCCTCGTTGATGACCTTCTTCATCTCCTCGTCGGTGCGCTTCTTCTGGAAGTCGGCGGAGGTGAGGTCGCCGATCTTCATCTGCTTGCCCTTCTCGGTGTCCGCCTTGCCGTCCTCGCCGTGGCAGGAGGCGCACTTCGACTTCCACAGGCGTTCGATCTTCTTGTCCGGCGGGCCGGCCTGGGCCGGGGCCCCGGCCAGGAACAGCGACGCGCCGAGCGCGATGGTGACGTATCGGATGGTGCTGCGCATGGTGTGGCTCCTTCTCGGGTCGTGGGTTGCAGGTGATGCGGCTACGGGTCCCTCGAGTACGGCGGGACGTACGGGTTGGAGATGGAGTGGACCTTCTCCACCGAGAAGTCCGCGGCGGGCCCGTGGCACACGTCGCAGGTCTCGATGGGCGGCGTGGTGCCGGGCCAGGTGTTGATCATCACGTGGCCGAAGGTGGCGTCGGTGTCGTGGCAGGCCAGGCAGACCTCGCCGATGGGCTTCTTCCAGGCGGTGTTGGCGCAGCGGCTGGCGGCGCATTCCTGGCCGGTGCCGCAGGGCGGATCCGCCGCCGCGCCGCAGTGGGCGCCGCTGTCCGCGTGGCAGTTGGTGCAGTTGCGGGCGTCGACGGGGATCAGCACCTCGGAGAAGTTGAGGTACCGGTTCGAGTTGCCCACCCAGGCGATCTCCCCCGGGTTCTGCAGGTTGTTGCGCTGGCTGTACCCGCCGCGCCGCCGCCCGTAGTGGATGGAGTGGGCCAGCCACGAGAACCGGATGGTGCTGTTGGGCGTGGGGTCCGCGGCGATGACGCAGGTGTCGGGGACGGTGTCGCCGTTGGTGTCCTGGCAGGTCTCCCAGCCGAAGGGGAATCCGGCGCAGGCGGCGTTGGTGGTGCAGGCCACGCCCTTGGCCCCCACGGTCCGGTCCATGGCGTTGCGCGTGTGGCAGTTCATGCACGCCTCGGGGTCGCTGCGCGAGCCGCCGTGGAGCTGCAGGTCCACGTGGCAGGTGTTGCAGGCGCTCTTGGCGATCACCTGGCGCGGGCGGACCGGCTGGTCGGCGATGAACTTGAATGGGACGTTGACGCCGTCGGAGTCGCGCCAGCTGGGCTGCCCCGGCGGATTGAACGCCTCGACGACGTACATGTAGAAGTTGTACGTGCCGGCGGCGTTGGTCCGGGTGTCGCCCGGGTTGCCGTTGAGCGGCGGGAGCGAGACGGCGGGCAGCACCCCCGGCGGGCGGTAGCTGTAGACGCCGGACGCGGAGTCGAAGGTCAGCGTCCCGGACGACTTCATGGTGGTGGAGGCGATCACGCGCTCCGGGTCGGTGGTGGGCCCGGACGCCATGAAGGTCCCGGAGAGGTTGGCGTTGGTCTTCAGGTCCGTGACCACGCCGCCGTCGGACGTCACCAACCGGAAGGAGATCACCGGGGCGTCGTTCACCTGGAACGTGCCGTTGGAGCCGGTGCCGCCGTCCAGCGCCACGTTCACGATCTTCAGCCCGCGGATCTTGGTGAGCCCCGGCACGTCGTGCACCGCCACCACAGAGGCCAGCGCGCCCGGCGCGTCGGCGTGGCAGGTGGCGCACTGGGCGTCGTCGCTCTGCACCGGGTGCGTCGCGCGCACGCAGGAGCCGGAGGCGAAGTCGCAGGTGACGCCGGTTCCGAACGAGGCGCAGTCCGGGTCGGTGGTGCAGGCGCCCGCGGTCGGAGTGCCGACGACGCGGACGGGGTTGAGGGTGCCGGTGTCGAAGAAGAGGTTGTCGTGGCAGGTGCCGCAGGCCAGGCGCGAGAAGCGCGTCTTCCACCGGTCGTCGGCGTGGCACTTGTTGCAGTTCTTCTCCGCGCCGGGCAGCGGCGGGAAGGCGACGTTGAGGTAGTCCAGGATGGCCGGGTCGGCGTTGGGCAGCCCGTACTCGGGGTGGGCGACGCCGGGGGCCTTCAGGTTCTCGCCCCGGTGCACGCCGTGGATGCGCCGCACGGCGGGGTTGGGCGAGTAGCCGTCGCGGTTGTGGCACAGCAGGCAGGTGCCCACCGGCGACTGGTCCAGCGAGAAGTTCCCTACCGACGAGAACGAGCTGGGGAAGGTGTGGTGCATGTACGTCTTGCCGGAGCGCTTCCCCAGGTGGCAGTCGTAACAGGTGGCGCCGGCGCTGGGGCCGGTGGCGAACTCCTCGCGCGCGGCGGTGCCGATCTGCACGTCGGCGAGCGGGAACGCCTGCTCCAGGTCGCCGGTGGTCTTGGCCCAGACGCCGGCGGTGTACGTGCCCGGGGCCTCGGTGCTGACCGCGTGCAGCGTGTACACCAGGGAGCCGTCCGGCGCGGTGGCGAGGTTCGCCTCGGCCGGGACCGCGTAGTGGGGTGAGGCGAGGTTGATGAAGTGGTGCTGCCGGTCCGGCGCGTTCCGGTCGGTGACGCAGTTGAGCAACCCGCAGGCCGTGGTGCCGGTGAGGCCGGAGCGCGGGCCCATCAGGTACAGGTTGGCGGTCCCCAGCGCGGACGGCGCCAGCGCGCGCCCGCAGCGGTCCTTGAACGAGATGGTGAGGACCGGACGCTCCTCGCTGGTGAAGAACTGGCCGTTGGCCGGCGCGGACACCGCGAGCGTCACCGCCATCCCCACCGGCTGATCGGCCGGCGTGGCGTCGCAGCCCGGCGGGCCCTGCTGGCCGGCGTCGCCGCCCGGTCCCTGCTGGCCGGCGTCACCCCCCGGACCCTGGGGACCTTCGGGGCCGCGGGGGCCGCTGCACGCGCACGCCATCGCCAGGACCACGCTTGCAGCCAGGAATGGTGCGCGCATCGGACGCTCTCCGGGGCCGTCTACGGGGATCGGCTCTTAAGCAACGTGTTGGCGAGTAGCAAGGCGTCGGCCAGCAAGACAGGGAATTAGCCGGCGACGAACGCTGTATCACCGCGAAGGCGCGAAATACTTGCCGCCCAGGCCCGCGCCCGCGCAGTTATTGCGCGTCCCCGACCCGCCGCCGGCGGCCCTGGAGGGGATCCAGGACCGGGCATGGTTTCGGCATGGTCTCCGGCCGCGAGATGCCCTCGCGCGACGACGGGAGAGGACCGCATGCAGCCTCCATCTGGCCATGACATCCGTGCGGTGCTCCTCTCGTTCGCGGGCTGCCTGCTGCTGGGGTGCCCCGGTCCGGCCGGCCAGCCCTGCAGCGTGCGGGACAACGGCGACGGAACGGCGACCATCTCCTGCCCCGACGGGACCTCGGTGCTGGTGCGGAACGGGGCGAACGGCACCAACGGCACTTCGTGCTCGGTGAGCGCCAACCCCGACGCCGGCACCAAGACCATCACCTGTTCGGACGGCACCACCGTCACCGTGCTCGACGGCACCAACGGGACGAACGGCACCGACACCAACGCGGTGGTGGACTACGCCACCCTGACCCCGGCGGAGCTCGCCGTCACTGACCTGTCGGTGACCGTGGTGAGCATCACCAACACGCCGAGGCCGGTGGTCACCTTCGTGGTGCGCGAAGGGCACGGCAAGGGCGTCAAGAACATCCCGCCGGCCAACTTCTCCGGCATCGCGCTGATGCAGCTCGTCCCGGGCGACACCTCGGCGGGCGGCAACGGGCTGGGCGCCGACACCTGGGTCTCGCACATCGCCAACTGCGCGACGTGCACGGCGACGACGGAGACGGCGAGCACGGCCTCGCTGCTCGACCAGAGGACCGGCGCCTACGTCTACACCTTCCAGAAGGACGTGGTGAACGGCGGCACGGCCGTCGCGGGCGTGGCCTTCGACGCGATGACGCCCCACAAGCTCGGCCTGCGCCTGGCGGCGTCCGGCAACCCCTTCCGGCCGGTGGACGCGGTCTACGAGTACATCCCCGCCACCGGCGCGGACGTCACCGGCCAGAACGACAAGGTCAACACGGCGAACTGCCTCGAGTGCCACATGCAGTGGCGCGCCAACGCGCTCAACGCCGGCGGCGTCACGCCGTTCCACAACGGCCAGCGCTACGAAGCGCAGTACTGCGTGGTCTGCCACAACGATCAGCGCAAGTATTCCGGCTCGTCATCGGGCGGCAACGCCGTCATCGCCGAGCCCACCATCGACGCCGGCACCCTGATCCCGCCGGCCGGGCGCAGCAACGTCGCGGTCCTCCGCGGAGAGGCCGTCCTCGACCTGCCGGTGTGGGTCCACAAGATCCACATGGGGCGCGAGCTGGCGCTAAAGGGCAACTACGTGGGCCTGGGCGCGGAGCTGAACGAGATCACCTTCCCGCAGAGCCCCAGCAACTGCGCCAAGTGCCACCGGAACGCGGCGCTGGCCGACAACTGGAAGAACCGGCCCAACCGGAGGGCGTGCGGCGCGTGCCACGACGCGGTCGACTTCACCACCGGGGCCGGCCACCCCGCCGGGCCGATGGCGGACGACGCCCTGTGCAGCACGTGCCACCCGCCGTCGCTGATCGCCACCGCGCACATCCCGGTCGCGCCGGTGGACCCGAACAACATCTTCTCCAACCCGGACGGGGGCAGCAGCAACACCAACGCGTCCGCCATCGGCAACCGGTTCAACCCGCCGGCCGGCGCCATCGTCCTCACCTACGCCATGCCGGACGGCGGCGTGACCGCGGTGCCCCTGGCGGACGGGGGCGTCAACGCGCAGGTGCGGTTCAAGCTGATGAACGGCGCCGCCGGCGTGGTGTTCAACACGTTCGACGCCGGCGTGACCGAGCTGATGGACAACTTCGTCGGCTCCCCCAGCGTGTACTGCGCGTTCACCATGTCGCAGGACGGCATCGCCGCGCCCGCGGACTTCAACGCGTCGGCGAGCGGATACCTGCGGAGCATCTGGCGCGGCAGCGCGACGGGGACCGGCGCGGGCGCCATGACGGGCCCGGACCCGAGCGGCTTCTACACGGTGACGCTCACCGGCGTGACCATCCCGCCCTCGGCGCAGATGCTGACCTGCGGCGTCGGCTACACCTACTCCCTCACCTCGACCCAGCCGCTGACGCAGACCAACGTCCCCGGCTATCCGTACAACCCCGGCACGAAGATCGGAGGGCTCTCCGTCCCGCCGCCGGACGTCTGGCAGGTCGCGGTGGGCTACACCGGCCGCCGGGGCGCCATCGACAACCGGAACCCGGCGGGGTCGGGGCTGATCGTCAACCCGGCCAAGTGCAACAACTGCCACAACACGCTGGGCGTCTCGCCCACGTTCCACGCCGGCCAGCGCAACGACGGCCCGACGTGCTCGTGGTGCCACACCCAGAACAAGACCAGCAGCGGCTGGTCGGCCGGGTCCGAGAGCTTCGTCCACGCCATCCACGGCGCCGGCAAGCGCACCGTCCCGTTCAACTGGCACGCGCTGAACGACGACGAAGGCTTCTTCCAGGTGACGTTCCCCGGCCGCCCCCAGCAGTGCGAGGGCTGTCACAACCCCGGGTATTACGATTTCAGCGCCGCCTGGTACACGGACGCGAACGTCGCCACCCGCCTCCCGCAGACCGTCGCCACCGGCACCTACAACGGGCTGCCCACGCTGCCGGACGGGGGCGTCAACACGGCGCTGTGGGCGCTCTCGCCCTATGTGACCGCGGACAACGTCTACAACTACGGGTCGGGCTACTCGTACAACGTCGGGACGCAGGCCATCACCGAGGCGGCGCCCACCACGCTGATCAACTCGCCGATCAGCAACGCATGCTTCGGCTGCCACGACGCCCCCATCGACATGCTGCACATGGAGGCCAACGGCGGGCAGATCTACGACGCGCTCGGGGCGCAGCCCTACGCGAACCGGGAGCAGTGCCTCATCTGCCACGGCCCGGGGAAGATCGCCGCCATCAAGGACGTGCACTACAAGTGAGCGCTGGCAGCTACGGGAACCGCGTGAACAGGTCGCCGAGGTCGGTGGTCGCCGGGTTGGCGGCGTCCCCCAGCAGCGGGCCCACCCCGTAGATCTCCTGGAGCGTCTTCAGGGTGGAGCTATGGGTGTAGTGCACCGTGTTCGAGTACCCGGCGCGGGCGTTGGGCGAGAGGAGGATGAAGCCGATGGGGCCGTCGCTGCCGCCTCCGCCCTCGTCCCAGGTGATGATCACCGCGCCGCCGTTCCGGTACGCCGCCGACGCCAGCAGCGGCGGGACGAACCCGGAGAGCCAGGTGTCGCCGTTGCGGATCCGGTCGGTGGTGGCGCAGCCGGTGCTGTTGTGCATGTCGTTGCACTGGTTGGGCGTGATGAAGTTGAAACGGGCCACCGTCCCCGCGCCCAGGTCGCCGGCGAACGCGGTCATCGGGCGGTGGTGCGCCACGCAGAATGGGTCCGTCCCGTTGCTGGTGCAGTTGGGCGGCGGCCCGCCGATGATGTCGTCGAAGAAGACGAACGGGTTGTGCTTGGGCGCGTAGAGGCCGCCGTTGTTGTTGATGAGCGGGCACGTCCCCGGGACCATGTCCTCCTGGTACGAGAGCCAGGAGATCCCCGCGGCCGTCAGCTGGTGCGACAGGTGGAGCGTCGTCGCCTGGTGGTTGGTGCAGGGCAGGTTGTCGTCGGCGATGCCGAAGCTCTGGCCGGTGATCAACCAGAGGTAGTTCGACTCGCTCGGGTGGAGCGCGGGCGGGTTGTAGTACTGCTCGGCGTGCGCGCCCGCCGGGAGGAGGCTGTTGAGGTACGGGGCGCTCGCGGAGCCGGCGATGGAGCTCCAGTTGGTGTTCTCCATCAGGATCAGGAACACCGTCTGGACGCCGCCGTCCCACGATCCGCCGCCGTCGGGCTCGCCGCCGTCGGACCCGCCGTCCATCCCGCCGCTGCCGCCGTCGGACCCGCCATCGCTCTCACCGCCGTCGGATCCAGGAGACCCGCCATCGCCGGCGTCGGCGCCGGCGTCCATCCCTCCGTCCTCCCCCGCGTCCTCGCCTCCGTCGGGCGGGGTGGGGCGGCCGCAGTCGCACGAGGGCAGCGCGGCGGCGGCGACCGCGAACGCCAGCGCCGCGACCCACCTCACAAGCGGACCTGGAGCTCGTAGCGGCGGTTCTTCGCCTTCTTCGCCGGCGTGTCGTCCGGCTTCACCAGCGGGCGGTCGGAGCCCACGCCCACGGCGACGATCTCGTCCTGCGGTATGCCGCGCGCCACCAGCTCCTTGACGATCACCGCCGCGCGCTTCTGCGACAGCTCCTTGTTGTGATCCGCCTTGCCCGAGGTGTCGGTGTGCCCGGACACCTCGAACTTGAAGTTCTTCACGCCCGCGTCGTTGAGCTTCTTCTTCGCGTCGATCAACACGTTGGCGAGGTTCTTCATCTTCTTGTCGCAGCCGGCCTCCAGCACGTCGCTGTCAGTCTTGAACGAGCACTGGTTCTTCTGGCCCTCCGACAGCAGCCGCTTGTTGACCTCCGCCTCCACGCCCTTGGTGGCGGCGTCACCGGCCACCTTCTTGGCCATGTCCCACGGGTTGTCCGCCCCCACCAGCAATGCCACGGACATCAACGCAGTCGCGATCATCGGTCTCTCCTCCCAGTCCAGCCGGAGCCTCCCACGCCAGGCAGCTCACGTCGAAGGAGATCAGCCCCACGCGTCCCTGAAGTCGCGGGCGAACTGGTCGAAGCTCGCGGGCGGCCGGCCCAGCAGGCGGCGCACCTCGTCCGTGATCCGCCCGTCGCGGTGCTCGCGCAGGTCCGCGTAGAGCGCCAGCCACAGCTCGATGTAGCTCTCCGGCAGGTAGGGCTTCATCAGCTGGTGGAACTCCGCGTCGCTGCACGACCGGTAGCGGACGGGCCGACCGATCGCGGCGCCGATCTTCTCCGCCACCTGGTGCCGGTCCAGCAGCTCCGGGCCGGTGAGCGGGTACGCCCGCCCTTCGTGGCCGGGCTCCACCAGCGCCTTCACCGCCACCGCCGCCACGTCGCGCGCGTCCACGTACGCCCGCCGCGCCAGTCCCGCGGGCTCCAGCAGCGTCCCCGAGCAGATCGACGGCACGTGGAGGGTGGAGAAGTTCTGCATGAACCAGGTGGGCCGCAGGAAGGTCCACGCCAGGCCGGACGCCTCCAGGTGCTTCTCCACCGCGCGCATGGGCAAGTCGTCGCCCGCCACCTGGGCGCCGAACATGGAGAGCTTCACCACGCGCCGGACGCCGCTCGCCTTCGCCGCGTCCACCAGCGCGCGCTCCGGGTCCGGCTCGCTGGTGGCGGGGGAGGCCAGGTACACCGCGGTGACGCCCTCCAGCGCCGGGCCGAAGGTGGCGGGATCCTCGTAGTCCACCGCGCGCACGTCGGCGCCGGGGAAGGCCTCCTCGCCGCGCTCCACCGTGTGCGAGCCCACCCGGACCGGGACGCCCCCCGCCCGCAGCAGCTTCACCACCTCCTGGCCCACCTTGCCGTTGGGCGTGGTCACCAGGACCTTCACTGGGCGTCCTCCCGTTCCATGAGCGCGATTGAAGCCGGGCCCCGCCTCGACGTAAACCGGAGGCTCACGGCCAACCCGTCGGGGGGAAGCACATGAAGTGTCTCGTTCTCGCGGTGGCGATGGCCGCCGCGGCCGGCAGCAAGTCGAAGGTGAGCCTGCCGATGCCGCCGCCTCCGGCGCCGAAGGCCACCGCGCCCGAACCGGCCCCGGCCCCTCCGCCCGCGGCTGAGCCCGCACCCGCGGCACCCGCCCCGGCGCCGGAGCCGGCCGCGGCCCCCCCACCGCAGAAGGCCGGCGCCAAGCCGCGCCTGGTGGTGCTGGGGCTGAGCGCGGCGGGCGGCGTGGAGCCGGAGGTGGCCGCCTCGCTCACCGAGGCGATCACCAAGGAGATCTCCTCCCGCGGCTTCTTCGAGGTGATGTCGATGGCGGAGATCCAGACCATCCTGGGCTCGGAGCGGCGCCGGCAGGTGACCGGCTGCAAGGAGAACGCGACGGACTGCCTGGCGGAGCTGGCGGACGCCTCGGGCGCGCGCTTCGTGGTCTCCGGTTCGTTGGCCAAGCTGGGCAACGCCTACCAGCTCTCGCTGCAGACGCTGGACACCTCGAAGGCGCAGGTCATCGGTCGCGCCACCCGCATCGCCTCCGACCTGAACACGCTGCTCTCGCTGGTGCCGTGGACGGCGGCGGAGGCCACCGCCACGCCGCTGCCGCCGCCGCCTTCGCGCGTGCTCCCCGTCTCGATGATGGTGGGCGGCGGGCTGGTGTTCCTGGGCGGCGGATTGGTGACGGCGGACTCGGTGACGCACGAGGCGCGGGTCGCCCAGGAGCTGGCGGAGGGGCAGGCCGGGCTCCGCGACCTGCGCGACGTGGCGTACTACCAGGGCGAGGCGGCGGCCATCTCGCTCCAGCGGCAGATCGGCATCGGCATGCTGGCGGGCGGGGTCGTCCTCGCCGGGCTGGGGCTGTGGCTGAACCCCGCGGACACCGCCGGCGGCGGCGCGCGGGCGATGCTGGTGCCCACCGGGCGCGGCGCGGCGCTGGTGGGGGTGTTCCCATGAGTTGCGGCGATCCGTGCCCGCGGATGGCTGGTGCTCGCCGCGGCGCTGAAGGGGGTGTTTCCGTGATTCGAGCGATTCCGGTGACGCGCGCTCAAGGGTGGCTGCTGCTCGCCGCGGCGGTGGCGATGGTGGGCGGCGGCTGCGTCTGCCTGGACCTCTCCGAGCCGCGCCGCTACCGCTGCACCGCCGACACCGAGTGCGTGGCCGGCTGGCGCTGCGGCACGGACCACTTCTGCGTGGACCCCAGCGGGGACGCGCTCCAATCGAACGCCTCGGCGCCGCCTCCCGCGCTGGCGCAGGTGAACCCGGCCGACCCGCCGGGGCTGCCGGACCTGATCTCCACCTCGCGGGACGGCACGGAGTACCCGGGGAGCTGCGCGGACGCCGGACGCTCGCGGACCTGGTCCGCCCACCCGATGGTGGCGCAGGTGCGCGGGGACTCGGTGTCGGTGACGGCGGTCTTCCGGGACGGGCGCGACTCGCTCGCGGACGGCGGGCTCCCCACCGGGCCGGAGTGCGCGGCGTCCTTCGCGGCGACGGCGCCGGTCTACCAGGAGCGCTGGGAAGGCTCCCTGGGAGGGCGCCGCGCGGTGGACCTGGCGCAGGTGGAGGGCACCACCTACGTGCTCACCGAGTCCGGCGGCCTGTGCTCGTTCCGCGTCGCGCCAGGGACGCCGGGCCTCTCCGGCGGCTGCAAGAGCGGGGTCTTCCCCTTCGCGGCCACCCGCCTGCGCACCAACCCGGGCGACGAGGCGTACATGCTGGCGCACTCGAGCTCCCAGTACGCGCTCTACAGCCTGGGCGACGGAGGGGTGAGCACCGTGCGCCAGGTGGTCCCCTCCGGCAGCGCGCGGCCGCTGGTCATCGACGAGATGACCATCCAGGGCACCGCCGGGCCCAACTACGAGTTGCTCACCGCGGTGACGAGCGACGCCGGGCTCTTCGTCAGCTCGCTGGCCCAGTTCCGCTTCGAGCCGGACGGCGGCGGGCCGCCGGGGCTGGGCCTGTGGGAGCCGGTGATGACCCAGGACGTGGCGTGCCAGCGCGACCCGGCGTGGGGCGGCTACAGCCTGCCGCTGAGCCTGCGCTACGTGGACGACTACCTGAACGTCACCTCCGACCCCGTGCTGGGCATCCAGGTGACGCGGACCACCTCGGTGGGAGGTGGGTTGCCGGTACCGGTGGACCACGTGCTGGTCTACCGCTCCACCACCGACGCGGGCACCCCGTACTACGGCAAGTGCGTGCCGCTACCGTCGCCTTCGGCCAACCCGCCCGCCTTCCCCCGCTTCTTCTGGGAGTCGATGGCCAACTGCACGCCCTGCGAGGCGGGCTTCCGCATGCGCGACTGGCGCATCTCCTGGCAGTACCCACCCGGCGACCCGGTCCCCCCCAGCCTGGTGATCGAGGCCCGCTGCCTCCCCAACGACGGCGGCACGACGGAGACGGTGAACGCCATCGAGGACGCCATCAACCGGTGCGACTCGGAGCCGCCGGTGCTGCCGGACCTCGCCCGCTACACGCAGCCCACCCGCTGGGACCACACGGACGGGTTCTCCCACGCCTACGCCAACGACCTGGGACACCTCTACGGCATCGGCGGCTTCACCGAGGGCCTCACGCTGCCGGCGATCACCCTGGACCGCCCGCCCAGCCTGATGGTGCAGACGGTGTCCGGCCTGGCGGGCACCACCGCGAAGGAGTTCATCGGCGACCCGTTCCAGGGCGAGCAGTCGCTGCTCATCCCGCGCGAGCTGTTCCACCAGAACCGGTCCGACTTCGGCGGGAGCGGGAACGACGAGCTGGACTACCTCTCCGGGGTGGCGGGCCAACCCACCTGGGGACTGGCGGCCAACGAGGACCGCGGCCTCTACGTCGTCGTCGAGAACAACAGCCGGCCCACCTCCTCCGAGATGCTCCCGATCCGCATCCTGGCCCACTTCAACGGCGCCGTGGCCTTGCAGCCGCCGTTCCTGGGCGCGGCGACGCGCAACGCCCTGGGCCGCGAGGTGCTGATGTTCACCAGCAACGACGTGCTCACCGCGGTGGACGTCACCGCGCTGGCGGACGACCCCAGCGCCGGCGGGCTGGACGAGGCGGCGTACTTCGCCTCGCCGGAGCTGGAGGTGCGGGCGGTGGCGCTGCCGCGCACGCCCATCACCTCGCTGGTCCCCATCCCGCCCGACCCGGCCGCCGCCCCGCCGCTCTTCGCCGAGGCCTTCCTCGTCCAGGGTGGCCGCGTCTTCAAGGTCACCGCGTTCAACCACACCTACTGGAAGGTGGACGAGCTGGACCTGGGCGGCGCGGAGGTCATCGCGGTGGTGGCGGACGGCCGCCGCGGGCGCGCCGGCACCAAGGACGGCAAGGTGTACGCGCTCCCCAGCCGCGTGCTGGTGGCGGACGGGCTGGGCGCCGGGGCGCCGGTGCTGGACTACGCGCAGGCGGGGACCACCACCTTCGCGGTGGCCCAGGGCGGCCTCTTCCGGCTGCGGGCGGACGGCACCTCGCCCCTGGGCACGTGGGAGCCGATCCAGGTGACGCCCATGCCGCCGGACGGGCGGGGCTTCCAGTCGGCGCGCCTGTTCTCCGTCGCCGACCAGTTGCTTCTCTTCCTCCACAGCGGTTGGGGGTACAGAATCGCCGGCGGGCGCTGAAACCCGACCCCCGGAGACCCCATGCCGCACCTGCCCATCGACGCACGCGTCCACCAGGCGCTGATTGCCGGGATCCTCCGGGACGGGCACCCGCCCTACCAGGAAGAGGTGGCGGCGCGGCTGCAGGTGGACGTCCCGGCCATCCACGCCTCGCTCCACCGGCTGCACGCGCACCACGGGCTGATGCTCCTGCCGGGCACCAGCCTGGTGTGGATGATCCACCCGTTCTCGCTCTCGCCCACCGCCACCTGGGTGTCGAGCGGGGAGAAAGGCTGGTGGGCGCCCTGCCTGTGGTGCGCCATGGGCATCTCCGTGCTGTCCGGCGGCGACGCGCAGATCCGCACCCGCCTGGGCGGGGAGTCGGAGGAGATCTGCATCAAGGTCCACGGCGACCAGCTGTCCGAGCAGCTGCTGGTGCACTTCCCCCTCCCGCCGAAGGTGGCGTGGAACAACGTCATCCACTGGTGCGCCAGCGTGCAGGCGTTCCGCGACGCGGCGTCGGTGGAGAAGTGGTGCAAGCGCCACGGCTACGGGCTGGGGGAGCTGGTGCCGCTGGACAGGGTGCTGGCGCTGGGGCGGCTGTGGTACGGGCGGCACCTGGCGCCGGACTGGCGGAAGTGGACCAACCGGGAGGCGGAGGCCATCTTCCGCCAGGCGGGCCTCACCGGGCCCTTCTGGGCGCTGGAAGTGGACGACGCCCACTTCTAGCGGGCGCCGGCCTTGACACCGTCATCGCCGGTCCGCCACCCTCCTCAGATGCGAAACCTGCTCGGGATGGTGGCAGTCGCCGGTGTCCTTGGTCTGTTCGCCTTGAGCGCAGGCGCATCTCCGGAGCTGCGTGCATCGCAACCGCCGGCGAACGCCGCGAAGGTGGCTCCGTTCGAGTACGGCGAGGCTCACTTCAGCGCCACCTTGGCGACGCACGACACCCAGCTGTACTCCGTCGCTCCGCGCGAACACATCGCCGCGCCAGCCTCCAGGCTCAAGACGGACCGGCTGACCGTTCGTCAGCTGCAGGCCGGCGAGATGTACGTGCCGCACGCGACCTATCAGGTCGGCGAGATGGACATGCCCGTGAACATGGTCATGAAGGTCGATGAGATGGACAGGGCCGCCCCGAAAAGGGCCATCGAGGTCGCCGAGATGGACATGCGCGTGAAAAGGCCCATGCAGGTCGGCGAGATGGACATGAGCGTGAGAAGGACCATGGAGGTCGCCGAGATGGATATGCCGCACCTGATGTATGGGGTCGGCAACATGGGCGGGCCGCACCACGCGGCGCAGGTCGGCGAGATGGACCCGCCTGTCAACATACTCAACAAGGTCGACGAGATGGACATGCCCGCGGACGTGGCCCAGAAGGTCGACGCGATGGCCGGGTCCCCCAGCCACCCGACGCGGGCCTCGGCCCTGGATGTCTCTCCGCGGGTTGCGGCCGTGCAGCGCGTTCTCGATCGGTTGCAGTAGCTCCCGGATCGCTCGCTCCACGTGCGGCGGAAATCGCTCTACACCGCCGGCTTCTTCCTGCATTTCCTGCTCGTCGTCACGGTGGCCTGCCGGGAGACGATCTGGGTGGTGGCGCGCAAGCTGACCATCCTTCCGCCCTCCGTCGAATCCATTGCGGCGGACGTCGAACCCGCCGTGGAGGCGGCGCTCGGCCGGCATCTGGACCCGTCGAACCCGGTCCGCCGCGGGCTCTCGACCTATTGGCACCTGGCAGGAAATGAAGGCGGCTATGGCTACTTTGCCCCCAACGTCCCCAGCAGCTTCAAGCTGGTGTTCGAGCTCCACTATCCAGACGGCCGCGTGGACTCGGTGCTCCCGCGAGTGAGCAGCCCTGCCGCCGGGTTGCGCGTCGCGGGCCTCCTCGACGAGATCGGCCGCACGCGCTACGAGCCGCTGCGGGAGTACATGATCAGATCGCTGGCGGATGCGACGTGGCGCGAGCATCCCGATGCGGTGACCGTTCGCGCCGTTTTTGGATCCATCCAGCTGCCCACGATCAGCGAATTCGAACAGGGAAAGAAGGAGTCGTACCACTTCATCTTTGCGTATGACTTCAGTCGGGCCGAGTGAGCGCGTGGCGAGAAAGAGCTTCACGGTTCCTGTTTCCAGAGGACTCCGGCACGTGGCTGACCGTTCTCAGGATCGGACTTGGCGTCCACGTCGCGCTGTACGCGTTGTCCCTGCGACCCGACTGGAATGACCTGCTGTCCCGGAGCGGCTCCGGTCTCCTCGGGAGTGCCCTGAGCGAAGGCATCCTCTCGGAGGAGAGCCCTTTCATCCCACGGATGGGATGGTTCATCGACGCCGGGGCGCGCCTGGGTGTCTCCGAGAGCGCGGTGCTCACGGTGGCCTGGATCTGCTTGCTGGCCGCGGGCGGCGCCCTGGCTGCCGGACTGTTCTCCCGCCCGGCGGCGATCCTCGCCTGGCTCCTTCATCTGTGCGCCGCGAAGAGCGGAGGCTTCCTCAACTACGGCGTGGACCGCTTCATGACGATGGGCCTGTTCTACCTGATGTTGTCACCACTGCCGGATCGGCGGTCGTTGGATCACCGGTGGCGAGGCCAGCCGCTGGGTGATCCGGAGCTCCTCGGGTTCTTCCGGCGCGTGTTGCAGGTCCATCTCTGCGCGATCTACCTCTTCGGCGGTCTCGACAAGAGCCTGGGCAGGGGTTGGTGGAATGGGGACAATCTCTGGCGCGCCCTCACCCGCCCGCCCTTCGACCAGATCGCACCGGAGCTCCTGGTGCGGTTCAAGGTCCTGTTCCCCATTGCCGGAATCGCGATCGTCGTGTTCGAGACCGGTTACCCGGTTTTTATCTGGCTGAAAAAGACCCGGCGACTTTGGTTGATCTGCATCGTCGGGATGCACCTCGGGATCGGCCTCATGATGGGGATGCACCTGTTCGCCCTGGTCATGATCGTGTTGAACGCCGCGGCGTTTGGCCCGGCTCCCCGTCACACGGTCGCCGCGGAAGGTCTCGACGATCGAGCAGGCGGCGGCCTTGCTCGAGGCGGTCTCCCTGCTTCCGGCTCCGGCGTCGATTCCGCCTGACGATGCGCCCGATGGCCGGGGAGCCACGCAACGCTCCGAGGCCGCCAGCAGGCGCTACGCGTCGGCGGCGGGGTAGTCGAGGAGGATGCCGGCGGCGTGGATCATCGACTTATAGGTTGGGTTGACGTCGGGTTTGTCCCAGGTGCCCCCAAGTTCGAGGATGGCGGCACGAAGGGTCTCGATAAAACGGTTGAGCCGAGGCGTGTGGCGCGCTGCCAGCGCGGAGTTGTCCATCAATCGGTCTCGGCCGCGAGCGGGATGCAACTCGTCCGCACGGCCTGACAGGTCACCCATGCGGAGCCCTTGGACGCGCGGGAACCAGATGTCGGTGTAGAGGGCGACGTAGAGGGGGAGGGCTCGGGTGGGAGGCCGGCCAGGTGCTTCCTCCTCCTCCTCGCGCGCATCGCCGCCCAACACGATGGGCAGCGTAGACCTGATTCCATGAGGGTCGTCTCCCCTCGCCATGACCACGGCTTTTTCGAGGTCCCCTACGTCCTCGACTTCCTCTTCGATGATGCGGTCTCCCTGGTAGTACGCGAGACGAGCCGGCAACCTGAGCCGCCCTCCTCCAAACCGCTCCGGAATGGAGGGGTACCCCGGAAAGAGATTGAGCCGTCCTTCTCGCTCGAACCGGGCGCGGAAGAACTCGAACCACGACAGCTCATCACAGTTCTTGGCCGAGGGCGGCGCAGGAACGCCGAGAACCCGCATGACCTGTTCCCGCTCGGCGGTGTCGAGGATGTGGCGCGCGAACTCGAACACGCGCTCCATTCCCAGCTTGGCCGGAGGCGGAAGGTTGCCCTCCCAGAAGGCGATCGAATCCCTATACGTCGCCCAATAGTTCCTGTCGGTCGACATGGATGGCATGGCTCAGTGAAGGGGGAACGGAGGGTCGAACTGGAAAGTGCCCCTGTCCGTGGTGATGAAAATGCGGTCGACCCCTCTTAGCCTGTCACGGTCAGGGAAGGCGGCGCGCACGGCGTTCCGGTCACCTCCCTTGAGCGGATGAGTGGACCTCGGGTCGAAGCGCACGTCTTCCTCGGCAGCGTTCCAGTCATTCAGGAACTTCGGCAGGTTCTCCGGGTTTTTGAAGCCGGGGCTATTCACGAGCGCTTCCACCTCGTCCACCACGCCGTTCTTCGCGGCAGACTGCGCCGCTTGCCGCGCCTGCTGTTCCGACAGGCGCAGGCGCATCAGCGCGGTGGTGATCTCCGACTCCGCCGAGGCGGGGGCCGCCGCCTCGGTGCCACCGCCTCGCCCACCACCGCGCCCGCCCGTCGCACGGGCACCTACCGACGACGGCGGGGAGGCGCGCAGCGGCTTGGTTCTACCGCCCTCGCCCGCGCTGGCGACCGGCCCGGGCCGAGGCTGGCCTTCCCCTACTGGAACCAGCTTCCCGTCCGTCCCGGTGGCACGGATTTGGAGCGGCTCCATCTGGAGCGCTGGTGGCTTCGCTCTCGCGCGCTCGATGGGGATGACGTCCGCGCCGCGCTCCACCACCGCGAGCGCCTCCTCGGTCGTCCGGCCGAGCAGCTCCAGCGTCGCTTGGTCCTCGGCACTCAGCGCGGCCTTCAGCGCCCTCATTTCCCGGTAGGCGTTCCGCAAACCCACCAGCACCTTCGGGGCCGCGGTGGCGAGCCTTCCCACGGCGTAAAAGGCAACCAGCGTTGACAACCCGTCCGAGTACCGGAGGAAGCGCGCGCCCCGCTCGCCGTACTTCTCCAGAATCCACGCCCGGTGCTCATCCACTACCGAGGTAACGGCTCCGAGCGCGACCGCCGCCCGGTCGCACCACAGGAGGGCCGTGGCCACTCGCCCTCCCGCAGCGGCGACGGCCCCTCCCGCTCCGAGGGTGACGCCGAAGGTGAATGCCTCGCCGCACTTGAGCAGCGTCCGCCGGGCATCCTGGTGCGCCACCTCCAGCAGGTACAGCGCGGGGGCAAACCGCGTCGCTCCTCCCTCGTCGTAGAGCCGCACCCCCACGACCTCGTCGTAGCCGACGTGGAGGCGCAGCCAGTCCAAGGGCAGCGTCTTCGCCTCTGGGTACGCGTACACCTTGGTGTTGACGAAGACGTCCAGCCCGTCTCCGGCCAGTTCCACCCGCAGGGACACGGGGCTCGCCACGGTGGCTCCGAAGCCGCGCAGAGGAATCACCTTCGTTCCCTCGTCCTCGACGGCTCGGGCGAGTCGCTCCGGGCCAATCCGCTGCGCGTAGGCCGTCAGCACGCGCCGGGCCTGCGCCCGCTCGTCGTCCCAGATGCTCCCGTCCGTCAACGCGCTGTACAACCGCGCCACCGCCCTCCGCCCGCGCTCCGACTGGAGGGCGTGCGCCAGCTCCTCATCCGCCGTCCCCTGAAGCACCTCCCGCGCGGTGTCGTCGTCATGGCCGGGCGGCGCCACCTCCACCTCCCGCTCCACCGCGTCGAAGTCGCCCCGCGCCAGCGCGCGGACGTCCACCGCCCGCAGCGCCACCTTCATCCCCGGTGGTGACTGCACCAGGGTGAGCGTCGCCTGGCCCTGGTGTCGAAGCGTCACCTCGGCCGTGCCACCCCGCACCGCCAGGTCCACCACGTTTCCGCGCGAAGTCCCCGCCAGCGTCACCCGCGCGACGGGCACTTCCCGCGCGTACACCAGCCACTCCCTCGACGGCTCCTGATGCGCCAGGCATCCGGACAGTCCGAGCAGCGCCATCGCCAGCGGGAGGGTGCGACCGTGGGCCAGCGCGAACACCCGCCATCTCCCAAGGGGCCTGCGCTGCGCGTCGAGCATGGACATACCCTCGGAGGCCCCCGGGCATTGGGGGGAGAGTTGGGCCTCTTCACTTCCGTTCGGCCCCGCATGCTCGTCCGCCCGCGCTACCTCGCGCCCCGCCATTGCGGACGAGAGCACGTTCCCAACAACAAGCATTGTGATTGTGGACGAGTTTCTCTGACGGACTCGAATCGGCCGAGCGGAGGCCATCTTCCGCCCGGCCGGCCTTACCGACTCCTTCTGGGCGCTGGAAGTGGACGGCGCTCACTTCGAGCGGGCGCGCGGCGGCGGGAGGGCGCGGCGGCCTGCTCCAGCACCCCGGCGCAGGTGTAGTCCCAGAACGCGTCGGCGATCTCCTCGGGCGTGAAGGGTCCGGAGGGCGAGTACCACTGCGCCACCCAGTTCACCGCGCCGAAGCTGAGCAGCCGGAGCAGCTTGAGGTTCACGCCGCGGCGGAAGGGCATCGCCCCGGAGGCCCGCTGCAGCAGCCCGTCCCAGAAGGCTTCGTACCCGTCGCGCAGGCGAAGGATGGACTCGCGGGTCTTCGGCTCGAGGAAGCGCCAGTCGTAGAGGAGGACGAAGATCGACGCGTCGTCGGAGAGCAGCAGCCGGGTGTGGGTCCGCAGGGCGATCCGCACCCGCTCCACCGGATCCCTGGAGCCCGCCACCGCCTCCTGGATGGCGTCGGTCATCCGCCCCACCGCGCGCTCCATCAGCTTGAGGAGCAGCGCCTCCTTGGTGCGGTAGCGGTAGAAGATGCTCCCCGGGAACACGCCCGCCTCGCCGGCGATCTGCCGCAAGGTGGTGACCGGGTAGCCCTTCTGGCGGAACAGCAGGGCCGCCGCGTCCAACACCTTGCCGTCCGGGTCGGTGGCCATGAACGCTACGCGGTCTTCGCGTGGGCCTGGTCCTGCTGGGAGCTGATGCGCTCGAACACCGCGTCGTCCGACTCGTGGATCTCGCGCGCGGTGGCCTCGGCGCGGAGCACCATCCGGCGGATGAAGCGGCTCGCCAGGTCGCGGCGCTCCGGGTAGCGGTTGGCCTGCTTGAGCAGGATCTTCCCCATGGCCACGTCCGCCATCAGCCGGGTGAGGCGCTCGGCGTGGAGCAGGCCGTGGGAGAAGTCCGCGCGGGCATCCCAGTGCCGCAAAAACTCGTCCTTGAGGTACTGGCCGGCGGCGCGCGCGTCCTTGCCCTTCACCCCGTGCTCCCACTCCTGCCTCAGCTTGGAGCCGAAGATGCGCAGCAGCAGCTTCTCGGTGGCGGAGGCGAGCGCGGCGTCGGCGCGGCCCACCATCTTCGCCAGGTCCCCCTCCGCGGTGCGCGCCAGCAGGCGGGCGCGGGCGGAGCGGCGGAGGAAGGCGGCCGGGTTCTTCACCGCCGCGCCCAGGTGGTCCTTGGTGGCCATCAGCGCCTGGATCTGCGAGGTGCCCTCGTAGATGGGCATCACCAGCGCGTCGCGCAGGAAGCGGTGCACGCCGGTCTCGTCGATGTAGCCCATGCCGCCGTGGATCTGCATGCAGTCGCGGGCGATCTCCACGCCCTTCTCCGACGCGATGTACTTGAGCAGCGGGGTGAGGCGGCGCGCCTTCTTGGACATCTTGGACTGCAGCGCCTTCATCTCCGCCAGCTTGAGCGGGTCGGACGGCGGGGCCAGCTTGAGCCGGATCTGCAGCGTCTGGCCGATCTCCGCGGCGTTGATGGCGTCGAACGCCAGCGCGCGCATCGCGGCGATCCACGTCTCCATGTCCATCAGCTTCTCGGCGATCAGCTCGTGCCGGTCGATGGGCTTGCCCATGGCGCGGCGGTCCGCCGCGAAGGCGAGGGCGGCGCGGTAGGCGGCCTCCGCGTTGCCCACCGCCTCCAGGCCCACCGCCAGGCGGGCGCTGTTCATCAGGAACAGCATCAGCTCGAAGCCCTGGCCGCGCTGGCCGATCAGCTCGCCCTCGGCGTCCTCGTACAGCAGCGAGCAGGTGGGGGAGCCGTGCTGGCCCATCTTCTCCTCCACCTTGGTCACCTTGACGTTCTCGACCCGCTGGCCGCCCCGCTCCAGGAAGCGCGGGACCCAGAACAGCGAGAGCGCCTTCAGCCCGCCCTCGGGGCCGGAGTCGGGCTCCGTCTTGGCGAGCACGATGTGGTGCTGCGACTGGCCGTTGGTGATGAAGATCTTCTCGCCGTTGAGCAGCCACTTCCCGTCCTTCTGCACGGCGCGGGTGCGGAGCGCGGCGAGGTCGCTGCCGGCGCCCGGCTCGGTCATCACCATGCAGCCGGACTCTTCTCCGATGCAGATCTTCCGGATGGCGTCGTCCCAGCGCGTCTTGGTGATGACGCCCTTCTCCACGGTGGCGCTGCCCTCGTGGGCGGAGTAGGCGCGGAAGATGGTGCTGATGCCGGCGTGGAAGGCGAAGTGGCTGAGCGCGCCCGCGTCCGCCCGGCCGATGATCTCGGTGAGGATGAAGTAGATCGCCCCCGCGCAGTTGGACCCGCCCAGCTCGCGGGGGGCGGTCACCCCGAAGAGGCCGACCTGGGCCATGGACTCGATCATCTTCTTCAGGTCGTCGGTGAACTTGACCTCGCCGTTCTCCAGGTACGCGCCGCCGTGGGGCCGGTCCACCTTCTGCGCGCGGGTGGCGATCTCCTTGGCCGCCACCTCGCCGCCCGCGGTGAGCACGTCCGTGTAGAAGGCCACCGCCTCCTCCACGTTCTTGAAGCCCTCCGGGAGCGTGAAGTCCGCCTCCACCAGGCGCGTCAGCGACTCCCAGTCGATCCCGTGCTTCACCTGGAAGCGGAGGTCGTCGTTGTCGAGGAAGAAGTTGGAGGAGGCCATGTGCAGGTCCTTTGGCGTCGCCGGCGCTTGGTCAGCTGACCAAGGATAACCCCGACCCCCTCTGGGACGCCAGGGTCACCCCCTTGGTTGGCTGGCCAAGCGCCGGCCTCGGCCCGCCGGAAGGCGCCGCCGGCGGCCAGGCCCCTGCGCCGTCCCATGAGCGCCGCTTCTGACTCGTGACCTGGCCGCCGTCCGGCCGGGCGCGACAGGCGCATCGAGCGGTGGTTGAACTGCGCCCCCATTTCCGGGGAATGTCCGCCCCCGGAGCACGAGGAGGCCCCCCTTATGGCCAGGACGGCGATCGTAGGGCTCGGGACGCACGTCCCCGAGCGCGTGGTGACGAATCAGGAGCTCACCACCATGATGGAGACGAGCGACGAGTGGATCCAGCAGCGCACCGGCATCAAGGAGCGCCGCTGGGTGGGCCCGGAGACCGGCGCCACCGACCTCGCCCTGGAGGCCTCGAAGAAGGCGCTGGCGCAGGCGGGATGGCAGGCCACCGACCTGGACGCCATCGTCTACGCCACGCTCTCTCCCGACCACAACTTCCCCGGCGACGCGTGCTTCCTCCAGGCGAAGCTGGGCGTGCCGGGCATCGCCGCGCTCGACCTCCGCAACCAGTGCAGCGGCTTCATCTACGGCCTGTCGGTGGCGGACGCGTGGATCCGCTCCGGCCAGTACAAGAAGGTGCTGCTGGTGGGCGCCGAGGTGCACTCCACCGGCCTGGACGTCTCCACCCGCGGCCGCGACGTGTCCGTCATCTTCGGCGACGGCGCGGGCGCCGCCTGCCTGGAGGCGACGGACGACCCCGACCGCGGCGTCCTCTCCACCCACCTCCACGCCGACGGCCGCTTCGCCAAGGACCTGTGGACGGAGTGCCCCGGCTCCCGCTACTCGCCCCGCCTCTCCAAGGGGATGATCGACGAGGCGCGCCACTACCCGAGGATGGACGGGAGCAAGGTCTTCAAGCACGCGGCGGTGAAGATGCCGGAGGTGGTGCGCGAGGCGCTGACCAGGAACAACCTCACCCCGCGCGACATCAGCCTGCTCATCCCGCACCAGGCCAACCTCCGCATCTCCGAGGCGGTGCAGAAGGGCCTGGAGCTGCGCGACGACCAGGTGTTCAACAACATCCAGCGCTACGGCAACACCACCGCCGCCAGCATCCCGCTGGCCCTGGCGGAGGGCGTCGCCGAGCGGAACGTCCCGCGGGGCGGGCTGATCGTCCTCGCCGCGTTCGGCGCCGGCTTCACCTGGGCCTCCGCCGCCATTCGCTGGTAGCCGGGGAGCCGCCTCACCCGGCCGATCCGTCGCCTTCCGGACGCGCCGCGCACCCGGAGTGATGGGTGCCGGCCGTTCGGGCGCACCCGCCAATGTCGGGGCGTCCGGAGGAGGCGTACTCCCCGTGGAGCGCACGGGCACGCCCGCCGGCGTCCGGGTGTCCGCAGGAGCGTCCTCCCC
Source organism: Myxococcaceae bacterium (assembly GCA_035637895.1). Lineage (GTDB taxonomy): Bacteria > Myxococcota > Myxococcia > Myxococcales > Myxococcaceae > DASRBA01. Next base: position 1,239 of record DASRBA010000292.1, on the reverse strand, counting down.
GCGCGCGCAGGGGGAGCGTGTCACATGAAGAAGACGCTGCTGATCTACGCGGTGGTGCTGAGCGGCCTGGTCCTGCTCTTCAAGCAGGTGGAGCGACACGCCGCCGGCCAGCCCTCCCACGGCTCGGGCGAGGACTACCTGGAGGAGTGCCAGCACGAGGGCTGTAACTCGGAGGAGATCTCGGAGCTGTGCTCCAGCTACACCGAGGAGTGCATCGGGGAAGGGTGCAGCAAGGAGGAGGTCATCGAGCTGGCCGGGGCGCCCGCCTCGGTGAACGCCATGTTCGACGACTTCGCCCGCCACGGGTGCAAGGTCCGCGAGCAGGACCGCCTGGCCGCGGGATGCCAGGGCATCGGCACCGAGACCACCTGCGTCGGCCTCGCGCTGTTCTGCAAGGACAGCTACGCCTGCCCGGGCGGCAACGTGCAGACGAGCTGGTACGTCTGCGGCGGTTGCATCGGGGCCGGTTCCTGTGCCGCCGCTCCCTCCTCGGCCGGGCGCGCCGGTGGTGCCCAGAACGCGCAGCCCAAGTAGGGCCGCGCTCGTGCTCCGGCACGCGCTGCTCGCCGCCGCCTCCCTGGCGGTGCTCCTGTGGTGTTGCCCGACGCTCCTGGGGGAGGCGGCGCCCTTCCAGGAGGCGCGCTGGGAGGCCGGCGCGCTCGAGCTGCGGACGGAGGCCGGCTGGGAGCAGGTCCGGTCCATCGACGGGGTCGCGGTCCACGACCTGGTCCGCGAGGCGCAGCGCCTCTACGGCGCGGACTGGAAGCGCGGCTTCATCAAGCACTTCCGGCGCGTCGCCTCCGGGGCGGGCGCGCACCCGCTGTTCGCGGTGACGCTGGGCTTCGCGGGCGGAGCGGAGCGCCGGGTGGCGCTGACGACGTCCAACCGGCGCTGGGCCGAGGAGGCGTGGCGCCGGCGCGGCTCCGGCCGGTCGTGGCCTCCGTGCCCGTCGCCGGGCGGCCCGTTCCGCGACGACGTGGACGTGCTCGCGCGCGCGCTGGACGAGGAGTACGCGTACCTCGACCAGGCCCCCGGAGACGTCTTCGCCGACCTGGCGGCGCTCCGGTGCGAGGTCGCCCCGGCGATGGACCGGCTGGACTTCGGCCTCCGGGTGCAGGCCGTCCTCGCCAGGTTGAGGGACCCGCACACCGGGGTCATCTGGTCCTCGCTGGGCGAGCCACCCGAGCGCGCGCTGCCTCCCGGCGCGCCGGAGCCGCCCGCCGAGTGGCTCTCCCGGCT
>DASRBA010000291.1:0-9062 GCA_035637895.1 Myxococcaceae bacterium | reverse complement strand
GGAACCGCGCCGATCACCTCGCGGACCGCGCCCGCGGGGGCGAGCATCGTCAACTTCTTCTTCAAGGACACCAAGGCCGGGACGCCCACCCTGCGCGCCTCGTCGGCCGGCCTGACGGACGCCACCCAGGTCGAGACCATCGTCGCGGGGGCCGCCTCCAGCCTGGGCTTCGCCACCGCCGCGCAGACGATCACCGCCGGGGCCTGCTCGGCGATCGTCACGGTCGAGGCCCGCGACGACTTCAACAACCCGGCGAACGTGGGAGGCGCGACCACGGTGGTGCTCTCCACCACCGCCGGCGCGAGCGGGAGCTTCTACACCAACTCGAGCTGCACCGGGGCGCCCGTGCCCTCGGTCAGCATCCCGGCGGCCGGGACCTCCGCCACCTTCTATTACCGCGACACGGCGGTGGGCACGCCGACCCTGACCATCTCCAACCCCGGTCTGGCGTCGGGCACCCAGGTGGAGACCATCGTCCCGGCGGCCCCGGGCAAGCTGGCCTTCACCACGCCGCCGCAGGTGCTGACCGCGGGGACGTGCTCGGCGATCGCCACGGTGGAGACGCAGGACGCCTTCGGGAACCGCACCAACGTCACCGCGGCGACCTTGGTGACGCTCGCGTCGTCGTCCCCCACCACCACCTTCTACTTCGACTCCAGCTGCACCGCGGCGGTGACCAGCGTGAACGTCCCCGCGGGGAGCAGCGCGGCCAGCTTCTACTTCATCGACACCACGGCCGGCACCGCCACCGTCACGGTGAGCGGGAGCGGGCTGACCAGCGCCACTCAGCTGGAGACCTTCAACGCCGGCGCGCCGGTCAAGCTCGGCTTCGGCAACCCGCCGCGCACCGTGGCCGCGGGCGCGTGCTCGGCGGCGATCATCGTCCAGTCGCAGGACGCCTCGGGCAACGCGGCCAGCGTGGCCACCTCGAAGGCGGTCGCCCTGGCGTCGAGCTCGCCGGCGGGCACCTTCTACGCCGACTCCGCCTGCGCCTTGGCGCCGATCAGCGGGGTGACGATCGCCGGCGGGAGCAGCTCGGCCACCGCCTACTACCGCGACACCCAGGTGGGCTCGCCGGCCGTCACCGTCACCGCGGCGACGCTGGGCTCCGCCAGCCAGACCCAGACCGTCACCCCGGCGCCGGCGGCGAAGCTGGCGTTCGTCACCGCCTCCCAGACGGTCACCGCGGGCACCTGCTCGGCGATCGCCACCGTGCAGAGCCGCGACCAGTTCGGCAACCCGTCGGACGCGTCCGCCGCCATCCCGGTCGCCCTCGCCTCCAGCTCCACCGGCGGCACGTTCTACTCGGATTCGGGGTGCACCGCCTCGGTGACCGGGGTCACGATCGGCGCGGGTAGCCGGACCGCCAGCTTCTACTTCAAGGACACCCGGGCGGGCTCGCCGGCCCTCACCGCCACCGCCGCCGGCCTGACCGCGGCCACGCAGGTGGAGACCATCGTTCCGGGGGCGCCGCTCAAGCTGGCCTTCGCCACGCCTCCCCGCACGGCGGGGGCCGGCCTCTGCTCGCCGGGCCTGACCGTCGAGTCCCGCGACTCGCTGGACAACGCCTCGCCGGTCGCCAGCGCCGTCCCGGTCAACCTGTCGAGCACCTCGACCACGGTGGCCTTCTTCTCCGACTCCGCCTGCACCGCCCCGGTGTCCGGGATGGTCGCCCTCGCGGGCGGCGCCTCCGCGGTGACCTTCTACTTCCGGGATTCGACGACGGGGCCGCAGACGGTGACCGCCGCCGCGACCGGCTTCACGTCGGCCAGCCAGGTCGAGACCGTGGCGGCGGGTGGGGCGCCGATCAAGCTGGCCTTCATCACGCCGCCGCTCACGCTCGACGCGAACGCCTGCTCGCCGGCGGTGATGGTGGACACCCAGGACCAGAACGGCGTGACCGCGCCGGTCACCGCGGCCCTGGGGAACGTGGCGGTCGCGCTGACCTCCGCGTCCAGCACGCTCTCCTTCTACTCCGACCCGGCCTGCACCCTCCGCTTCACGGGGCTGACCATCGCCGTCGGTCAGTTCCGGGCGAAGATGTACCTCAAGGACACCAACGCCCGCCCGACCACCATCACCGCCTCCGACCAGGCGGCGGTGCTCACCAGCGCCACCCAGAACGTCAACGTGGCCTGCCCGCTGGTGGGGACGGCGACCTGCGACGACGCCGACCTGTGCAACGGGCGCGAGACGTGCCAGGCCGGCGCGTGCGTCCCGTCGGCGCCGCTGATGTGCGACGACGGCAACCGCTGCACCATGGACAGCTGCCAGGCCGCCAGCGGGTGCCACAACGACCCCGTCGCCGACCCGACCTGCTGCGTGCCGCCGGCCATCGCCGAGGAGGCCAACCCCAACGCCGTGGTGGGCGTGCCGTACCGGTACAGCGCGAGCGGCGCGGCCAGGGCGAGCCTGGGCACCGGCCCCATCGCGTGGTCGCCGTGCGACTCGCCGCCCGCGGGGTTCCGCATCGACGCCACCACCGGGTGGGTGGACTGGACGCCGGCCGCCGCCGGGACGGCCGCCGTCTGCGTGGCCGCGCAGGGCACCTGCGGCCACTACGAGTACCGCTTCTCGGTGACGGTGGCGCCGACCCGGCCGGCGATGCCGGTGGCCAGGCTGTCGCTCACGCCGCCGCCGCCGAGCAGCGTCAACGTGGGCGCTCCGCTCACCGCGGACGGCAGCCTGAGCACCGGCGCCCAGCCGCCGCTGTACGCCATGGAGCTGGACTTCGGCGACGGCAGCCCGCTGGCCTACGGCGCCGTGGTCAACCACGTGTACCAGAGGGGCGGGAGCTACCCGGTGCGCCTGCGGGTCTACGACTCGGTGGGCCAGTTCGCCGACGCCACGGCGACGGTCAAGGTGGCGGACGCCTCCTGCGGCTCGCCGCCCGACGTGCACATCGTCGCGCCGGCGACCACCGGGCAGGACCGGCTCAGCGTCTCGTTCACCTCCACCTATGACGGCACGGACCCGGGCGCCGTCTACCGCTGGGACCTGGGCGACGGCAACACGGCCACCGGCCCCTCGGTCAACCACGACTACACCACCGGCCACTACACCGCCCGCGTGACGGTGGTCTCGGCCGACGGCTGCACCAGCGTGGACGCGGTGGAGATCTCCGTCAACGGCGCGGGCAATCGCGCTCCGTACTGCCGGCTGGGCATGACGCCCGCCGCCGGCCCGGCGCCGCTCCCGGTGAGCTACACCGGGGTGTTCGGGGACGCGGACGGCGACGTGGCCTCCGCCACCTGGCTCTTCTCGGACGGCATCACCCAGGACGCCACCCGGTACAACGGCGCCGCCTTCCGCACGCTCAACAACCCCGGCAAGCTCGGCGTCACCCTGCGCGTGGTGGATGACCGCGGGCTGGTGTGCCAGGCCTCGGGCGAGGCGGAGGCCGCGAACGCCGCGGGCCTCTTCGCGCCCGAGATCGTCTCGACGCCCAATCTCAAGGCGGATTGCGGCGTGGCGTACAACTACGGAGGCGACGAAGGCAACCGCTCCGTGCGGGCCACCGGCTCGCGGCTCCTCACCTGGTCGCTGGGCCAGGGAGGTGACCCGGCGGTCGGCGTGCCGGCCGGGATGACCATCGACAGCAACGGACAGATACAGTGGGTCCCGAAGAAGAAGGTGGCCCAGGAGCGCGTCACGGTGGTGGTGGAGAACGCTGCGGGCGTGGCCCAGCAGGACTTCATGGTCGAGGTGTCGTGCCCCAACCCGGATCCGTTCGTCGAATACTGCGGCTGCACCTCGGGGGCGGGGGCGGCGCCGCTGGCGCTGCTGATGCTGGTCTCGCTCGCGCGGCTGAGGAGAAGGAGGCCCGGCCGGCCGAGCCGAGGCGAGGACCGATGATGGCCATGAGTCCCCTGGGTTTCCGGCGCTGGTTCGCCGCCGCCGTGGTGTCCGGTCTGCTCTCCGCGGCGGCCCCGGCGGCCCCGCTTCCGTTCACCGACGGGTTCGAGCCCCCTTCGGGCTTCCCCGCATGGACGACGACCCGGCTCAACGGCGCCAACACCCTGGTCCAGTCCAGCGGCCAGGCGTGGGGCGCGACCCAGAGCCTGCAGTTCACCTACGCCGGCAGCGCCGCCTCCGCGCGGGCGGCGGCGATCGTCGACTTCGACGCCGCCGCCACCACCGTGTTCGTGCGGTTCTGGCTGTACGTCCCGCCCGGGACCACGTCGAACATGGGCTCCAACTCGACGATGCGGATCGTCAGGCTGGGCGACGCGGCGACCGGAGCCGCCGGCAACGGCGGCAACGCCAAGGTGAACCTCCTGGTGAACGCCGACAACACGTCCTCCAAGCTGTTCCTCACCCTGCAGTACGAGGACTCGACGGCCACGATGCGGGTGCTCGGCTCCAGCCTCTCCACGGTCCTCACCGAGGGGACCTGGCACTCCGTGGAGATGGGCTACCAGCCGGCCGCGAACCGGGCGCGGATCTTCATCGACGACCCGCTCCAGCCCAAGATCGACGCCAACCCGCCGCCGTTCGCCCTGGGGACGCACAACCTGCTGACGTGCTGGGTGGGGTTGGCGGACGCGGCGGACGCGCAGTCGTCGCCGATCTCGCTGGCCATCGACGACGTCCGCATCGCCACCGCGCAGTCCGGGACGGCCGGCCCGACTCCCCAGCACTTCAACGAGCTCGAGTCCGGCCAGCTCTCCATCTTCGACACTCCGCCAGGGAAGGCGGGCGGCACCTTTCCCTTCCCTCCGCCCGCGGGCCTGTCGATCCTCCCCTCGTCATCGGCGGGCGACGTCCACCGCGGGCTCTTCGGCTTCCGCGTCACCGACAACGACGCCTCGGCGGGCGCGGGCACCGGGGTCTCCCAGTTCGTCAACATCAGCGGGGTGGGCTCCGGGCTCGTCTACCACCGGCTGTGGTGGAAGCCCGCGCCCATCAGCGCGACCGGCTCGCGCAACGTCGCCGCGCTGACCGCCACCGCGCTGGCCTGCCCCACCAGCAACTCGGTGGCGGACCTGATCGTCGCCGGGGACGGCACCCTGAGCGTGGGCGGCTGCAACGGGTCGACCTACACGCAGGTGGCCTCGGCGACCCAGGCCTCGCCCAACGTCTGGCACCTGCTGGAGCTGCGCGCCACCGGGCTGGGCACCGGCAGCGGGACGCGGAGCGTGTACATCGACGGGACCCTGGCGGTGACCCAGTCCAGCCTGAACTTCACCGGGTTCACCCTGAACCAGGTCTCCGACGGCCAGGTCTTCAGCAGCAACCGCGTCTACCAGGGCACCGACTCCTTCGACGACCTGAGGACCTCGGTGGGGATGATGCCCAGCCGGCTGGTCCTCACCGTGCCGGCCCTGACGGACGGCGCCTGCTCCGCGGCGATCACCGTCGAGGCGCGAGACTCCGACGGGACGGCGCGGCCGGTCCCCGAGCCGACCACGGTCTCGCTGAGCGCCTCCGGCGTCTCCGGCACCTTCTACAGCAACCCAGGGTGCACCAGCTCCATCACCACCGTCCCGATCCCGGTGGGGACCTCGACCGCCACGGTCTATTTCAAGCCCAGCACCGCGGGGCCGGGCACCCTCGCCGCCTCCAACGTGGACCTGCTCTCCACGCCGGCTCCGGTGACGGTCACCTCGATCGCCACCAAGCTGGCCTTCGTCACCGGGGCCCAGGTGCTGGCGGCCGGGGGCTGCTCGTCCGCCACCACCGTGCAGTCCCAGACGGCGGCCGGCGCGCTGGCCACGGTGGCCGCCGCGACGGTGGTCACCCTCTCCTCGCCGTCCACCACCATGGGGTTCTACTCGGACTCCACCTGCCAGACGGCCCAGAGCGCCCCCACCATCGCGGCGGGGCAGAGCACGGTCACCTTCTATTTCAAGGACACCGTCGCGGGCATGCCGGTGATCAACGCCGCCGCCGCGGGCCTGACGGGGACCGCCCAGACCGAGACGATCAACCCGGGCATCGCGTCCAAGCTGGCGTTCATCACGCCGCCGCGGATGGTGGTGGCGGGCGCGTGCTCCGGAGCGGCCCAGGTGGTGACGGTCCAGGCCCAGGACTCCTTCGGGAACGCGTCGAACGTGGGGAGCACCACCACGGTCTCGCTCTCGTCCAACCCCGCCGGAGCGACGTTCTCCATCAGCCCGTCGTGTAGCCCCACCACGCCGAGCGTGACGATCACCGGGGGGACGAACAGCGCCAGCTTCTACTTCAGCCACACCAGGGCGGGGACGCTCACCCTCACCGGGTCCGCCTCCGGCTTCGTGAACGCCAGCCAGGCGCAGACCATCAGCCCCGCGGCGCCCGCCAAGCTGGCCTTCACCACCGCCAGCCAGAACAACGTGGTGGCGGGCGCCTGCTCGGCGACGGTGACGGTGGAGATCCAGGACAGCTTCTCCAACCCGTCGCCCCTGGCGGCGGCGAGCACCCTCAACCTCAGCAGTGCGCCGGCCAACGTCACCTTCTCCGACCTCCCGGTCTGCGGCGGGGGGGTCACCTCGCTGCCCATCGCCGCCGGCGCCTCCAGCCGGAGCTTCCTCTTCAAGAGCACCGTCGCCGGGACGCCCACCCTCACCGCGTCCTCGCCCGGCCTGCTCGACGCCACCCAGGTGGAGACCATCGTGGCCGGGCCGCCGGCGTCGCTCAGCTTCACCTCGGCGCCCAAGAACCAGCTGGCGGGGGCCTGCTCGAGCAACGTGGTGGTCCAGACCCGCGACACCTTCGGCAACGACGCCTACGTCGCGTCACCCCTGACCGTCACGCTCAGCTCCAGCTCCCCGACCATGACCTTCCACGCCACCGGGTTGTGCGGGGCGCCGATCACCACGGTGACCATCCCGACCGGGAACTACCTGGCCGGGTTCAACTTCAAGGACACCACCGCCGGGACGCCGACCATCACCGCGACCTCGGGGGCCCTGACGAGCGGCATGCAGACCCACACCATCCGGCCCGGCCCGCCCAGCCAGCTGGCGTTCGCCACGCCGCCGCGCACCGTCATCGCCGGCTCCTGCTCGGCCCAGCTCCAGGTGGAGTCGCGCGACCAGTTCGGGAACGCCTCCAACGTGGCGGGGAACACCGTGGTGACCCTGTCCACCACGGCCGGAGCCACCGGTTCGTTCTACACCGACCCCGGCTGCAGCCTCTCCGCGGTGACCCAGGTCACCATCGCCGCCAGCAGCAGCTCGGCGACGTTCTACTACCGCGACACCAGGAGCGGCGCCCCGACGGTCACCGCGTCGAACATCGGCCTGACCAGCCCAACCCAGGTGGTGACGGTCTCGCCGGGCCTCCCCAACAAGCTGGTGTTCACCTCTCCCGTCCAGTCGCTGGTGGTCGGGGCCTGCTCCGCGATCGCCACCATCCAGGTGCAGGACGCGCTGAGCAACGCGTCGCCGGTCACCGCGGGCACCCCGGTGGCGCTCAGCTCCAGCTCCGCGACCACCCTGTTCTACACCAACGCCACCTGCACCTCGGCGACCATCACGTCCGTCACCGTCCCGGCGTCGTCGGCGCAGGCGACCTTCTATTTCCGCGACACGACGTCCGGCACGCCGACGCTCACCGCGCAGAGCACCGGGCTGACGGACGGGAACCAGCAGGCCACCTTCACCAACGCGGCGCCGGCCAAGCTGGCGTTCGCCACTCCGCCCCGGACGGTGATCGCCGGGGGCTGCTCGCCGGTGGTGACGGTGCAGTCCCAGGACACGTTCGACAACGCGGCGCCGGGCGCGTCGGCCAGGACGGTGACGCTGAGCATCGGCTCCCCCACCGGGCGGCTCTACTCGGACTCCAACTGCGCCACCCTGCTGAGCGGCAGCCAGGTGACCATCGGCGCGGGGGCGAGCAGCGCGGACTTCTACTTCAAGGACACCGTGGCCGGCACGCCGGCGATCACCGCCACCGCGGCCCCGCTCAGCCCGGCCTCGCAGACCGAGACCGTCTCGGCGGCGCTGCCCGACTCGCTGGCGTTCATCACCGGCCCGCAGACGCTGGTCGCCGGAGCCTGCTCGGCGGTGGTGACGGTGGAGGCGCAGGACATCCTGGGGAACCCGGCCCCTCCGGTCGGCCCCACCGACGTCGTCCTGACGAGCACCTCGACGGGCGCCAGCTTCTACCCCTCCTCGGACTCCAACTGCTCCGGCGCGCCGGTGACCTTCGTGAACATGGGGACGAGCACCGCCCGCATCAGCTTCCGCTTCCGGGACAACCGGTCGGGGACCCCGACGATCCGGGCCTCGGCCGCCGGGATCAGGGCGGACGGGACCCAGGGCCAGACCATCAACCCCGGCCCGCCCGCGGCGCTGGTGTTCGTCACGCCGCCGCAGCAGGCCGTCACCATCGGCACCTGCTCGGCCGTCGCCACGGTGGAGGCGCGCGACGCGCTGGGCAACGCCTCGGCGGTGGCGGGGGACAGCCCGGTGGCGCTCTCCAGCACGCTCACCGGCCTGCGGTTCTACTCGGACGACTGCGTGACCTCCGCCACCGGGGTGCTGCTGAGCGGCGGCACCACCACGGCGAGCTTCTACTTCGCCAACGCGGGCCTCGGGACGGCCACCCTCACCGCCGCCGCCGGCGGCTTCACGGACGCGGTGCAGCAGGCGACCTTCGTCTCCAGCCCGGCGGCCGCCTCGCTCCAGTTCACCACCCCGTCCCGGACGGTGGAGGCCGGCGTCTGCTCGCCGGCGGTCAAGGTGAGGCTCGCCGGCGCGTCCGGGAGCTCCTCGGTGGCCACGCAGGACACGCTGGTGTCGCTCTCCAGCACCTCCCCGACGGTGACCTTCCACGCGACCGCCGCCTGCGGGGCGCAGATCACCGGGGTGACGGTCCCGGCCGGCGACTACCGGGCCACGTTCTACTTCCGGGACAACGTGGTGGAGGTGCCGTCCGTCACCGCGTCGTCGCCCGGGCTGACCAGCGCCAGCCAGAGCCACACCATCGTGTGCCCGTTGCTGGCGAACGGCGCAGCGTGCGACGACGCCAACCTGTGCAACGGCCGCGAGACCTGCCAGACCGGCGCCTGCAGGCCGGGCACGCCCCTGAGCTGCGACGACGGCGATCCGTGCACCGTCAACGGCTGCGAGCCGGCG
>DASRBA010000290.1:0-6565 GCA_035637895.1 Myxococcaceae bacterium | reverse complement strand
CGACGCGATGTGCATGTGGGTCCCGATGTATCACGACATGGGATTGCTCGGGTTCCTGCGGCCGCTCATCTACGACCACTCGCTCGTCCTGATGGAGCCGCAGGCGTTCCTGCGCCGGCCGGGGCGGTGGCTGCGCGCGATCTCGGACCACCGCGCCACCATCAGCGGCGGGCCCAACTTCGCGTTCGACCTCTGCGCGCGGAAGGTGGGCGACGAGGAGCGGAAGGGGCTGGACCTGTCGAGCTGGCGGCTGGCGTACAACGGCGCGGAGCCGATCCGCGTCGAGGTGCTGCGGAGGTTCCTCGAGGTGTACGAGCCGCTCGGGTTCCAGCGCTCGGCGATGATCCCCTGCTACGGGATGTCGGAGACGACGCTCGCCGCGTCGGCGCCGCGGATGGGCGAGGCGGTGCTGGGGCGGACGTTCGACCGCGCCGCGCTGGAGCAGGGCACGGCGAAGGAGAGCGCGGAGGGCGTGACGCTGGTGGGCGTGGGGCGCGCGTTGCCGGGCCACGACGTGAAGGTCATCGACCCCGGGAGCGGCGAGCCCCGGGCCGAGGGTGAGGTCGGTCTGATCGCGATGACCGGGCCCAGCCTCACCGCCGGGTACCTGAACCGGATCGACCTGACCGAGAAGGCGTTCGGCCCGTGGGTGAAGGGGGACGACCGGCGGTGGATCCGCACCAACGACCTGGGCTTCTTCCACCGAGGGGAGCTGTTCGTGGTGGGGCGCGCGGATGACGCGCTCATCGTGCGCGGGCGGAAGATCGCCGCCACCGACGTGGAGGACGCCGTCGAGGCGGTCCCGGGCGTGCGGAAGGGCTGCACGGCGGCGGTCCAGACGGCGAACGGCGACTTCGCGGTGGTGGTGGAGACCAGGGGCGACGGCGGAGCGGAGCTGGCCACGAGGATCCGCGGCGCCGTGTCGGCGGCGTTCGCGGTGTCGCCGGCCGAGGTGGTGGAGGTGCCCCGCGGCACCATCCCCAAGACGTCGAGCGGGAAGATCTGCCGCGCCGTCATCCGCCGGCAGCTGGCGGAGGGGACGCTGGTGACGCGCGCCCGGCCGGCGTGGCTGCAGGGCGCGGCGCTCAAGGCGCGCATCGGCCTGAGCTGGCTGCGCAATCGCCTGTCCGGATAGTGCGCGCTGTTCGTTTCCTCGCGCGCAGGCGCGCTCCCCTGGCTCGGACGCGACCGCCTCCGTCTCGCTAGGGTTTCTGCCGCTCCAGGAACGCGAGGACGCGCTCGCGCGTCTGCTGACTATTCGCGCAAGTGATGAACGCCGTCTCCTCCATCCGGTACCCGGCCTGCGCGTCGGTGGCCCCCGCGCGCACGCATTGCTTCACCATCGACTGCGCCAGCCGGCCGCCCTTCAACAACCGCGCGCACGCCGCGTCCACCGCCTGCGTCAGGCCCTCCGGCGGCGCCACCTCATGCACCAACCCGATTCGCAGCGCCTCGTCGGGCGGGACACGGCGACCCTCCAGCAGCAACGGCATCGCCGCCGCCAGCCCCAGCGTGCGGACCAGGCGCTGCGTGCCGCCCCCGCCGGGAACGAGGCCCAGCAACACCTCCGGCAACCCGGCCCGGTAGCGCGGGTCGCCCGCCATGATGCGGACGTCGCACGCCAGCGCGAGCTCCAGGCCGCCGCCCGCCGCGTGCCCCGTCATCGCCGCGATGGTGGGCTGCGGCAGCGCCTCCACCGCGTCCGTCATCCGGTGCGCCTGCCGTCCGATGTTGTGCAGCTCCTCCAGCTCCTGGTCCGAGAAGCCGCGCCGCATCCGCTCGGCGAGGAAGTCCAGGTCGAAGCCGACCATGAAGTAATCGGCGACGCGGCTGCCGAACACCACGACCCGCACGTCGTCCCGCCCCGCCAGCCCGGACACCGCCCGCTCCATCTCCTGGCAGAACTCCGGCGACATCGCGTTCACCGGCGGGCGGTTGGCGCGGACGAAGACGACGCCGTCCGGGCGCTCTTCCAGCTCGAAGAAGCTCATGGCGGCGGCGCCAGCGCGGCGAACTGCGCGTTGTGGAAGTCCTCGTCGCCGAAGAGCGTGTTCAGCGCCTGCATCCGCTTGAAGTACAGGCCGATGTCGTGCTCCTCGGTGATGCCGATGCCGCCGTGGAGCTGGATGGCCTGGTACGCCACGAAGCGCCCGCTCACCGCCAGCTGCGCCTTGGCGGCGGAGGTGGCGGAGCGCCGTTCGGCCGGGTCCTTGTCGTCCGCCTTGATGCACGCGGCGATGGTGATGGACCGCGCCAGCTCCGTCTCGATGAACATGTCCACCGCGCGGTGCTGCAGCGCCTGGAAGGAGCCGATCTTCACCCCGAACTGCTCGCGCGTCTTCAGGTGGTCCAGCGTCATCTGGAGCATGGTCCGCGCCACGCCCACGCCCTCCGCGCAGGCCGCCGCCGCCGCCACGTCCATCACCTCGTCGAGCACCGGGCGCGCGCCGCCGTCCTGACCCAGCAGGCGCTCCGGGCCCACGCGCACGCCGTCCAGGGCGATCAGCGCCGCGCGCCGCCCGTCGATGGTGTTCACCGGCGTCGTCCGCAGACCCTGGGCGCCGCGGTCCACGGCGAACAGCGAGATCCCGGCCGCCGAACGCGCGCTGACCACGACGACGTCCGCGGCGTGGCCGTTGAGCACGAACACCTTCTCGCCGTGGAGCCGCCAGCCGTCGCCGTCGCGCTCCGCGCGGGTGGAGATCTGGCCGGCGCCGAAGCGGCTGCCGCGCTCGTCGTGCGCCAGCGCCAGCGTGGTGCGGCCCTCGATCATCGGCCCCAGGAACTGCTGCCACTGGGCGGGGCCGCCGGCGCGGGCGACGGCCGTCCCGGCGAGGAGGACCGAGGGCACGAAGGGCTCCGGCACCAGCGACGCGCCGAGGTGCTCGAGGACCAGCGACACGTCCACGAAGCTGCGGCCCAGCCCGCCGGCAGACTCCGGGAACGGCATCCCCAGCCAGCCCATCTCCGCCATCTGCCTCCAGACGTCCAGCGAGTACCCCAGCGCGTCGTCGCGCAGCTTGCGGATCCGCCCCGGCGGGGAAGCGCGCTTCACGAAGGCCGCCGCGGTGCTGGTGAGAAGCTCCTGCTCCTGGTCGAGGTCGAAGTTCATGGTCGGTTCGGTTACAGGCCCAGGATCGCCTTGGCGATGATGTTCTTCTGCACTTCGTTGCTGCCGCCGTAGATGGTGGTGGCGCGGAGGTAGCTGTAGCGGGACGGGACGAACTGCTCGATGGGCGGCACCACCGGCGGCGGGTTGAACCAGGAGAGCGAGTCCAGGCCCATCGCCTCCATCGCCAGCTCGAAGGCCTGCTGGAGGATCTCCGCCCCGCAGATCTTCAGCAGCGACGACTCCGGCCCGGGCGCGCGCCCCAGCTGCGCGCTGGCGAGCGCCCGGTAGTAGACCATCCGCAGCGAGCGCAGCCGGATCTCCAGCCGGGTGAGCCGGTTCCGGAACACCGGGTCCTCCAGCAACGGCTTGCCGTCCTTGAGCGTCGCCGCGGCGATGCGCTTCACCTTCTGGATGGCGCGGGTGGAGCTCCCGATGGCGGCGATCGCCGTCCGCTCGTGGCCCAGCAGCGCCTTGGCCATGGTCCAGCCGCCGTTGAGCGTCCCCACCAGGTTCTCCTTCGGGACGCGCACGTCCTCGAAGAAGGTGTCGCAGAAGGCCGGGGTGCCGCCGATGGTGTTCATCGGCTTCACCGTGACGCCCGGCGTCTTCATGTCCACGAGGAGGAAGCTGATCCCCTCCTGCTTCTTGGCCTTGGGGTCGGTCCGCACCAGGCAGAAGATCCAGTCCGCGTACTGCGCGTAGGAGGTCCAGGTCTTCTGCCCGTTGAGCACGAAGTGGCCGGCGCCGTCGTCGGCGGCCCGGAGCTGGAGCGCGGCCAGGTCGCTGCCGGCGCCCGGCTCGGAGTAGCCCTGGCACCAGATCTCGTCGCCGGAGAGGATGGGCGGGAGGAAGCGCTTCTTCTGCGCGTCGGTGCCGTACTGGATGATCAGCGGGCCCACCATGATGACGCCGAAGGGGCTCAGCTCGGGCGTGCCGGACTGCTCCAGCTCCTCGCTGAGGATGGCGCGCCGGGTGGCGTCGAACCCGGGGCCGCCGTACTCCTTGGGCCAGTTGGGGGCCACCCACCCCCGCCGGTAGAGGATGCGGTGCCACTCCATGGTCTCCGACATCTCGAACGGCGCATCCAGCGCGGCCTTGGCGGCGAGGGGCGGCGGGAGCGCGGAGGCGATCCACTCGCGCACATCGGCGCGGAAGGCGAGCTGGTCCGGCGTGAACGACAGGTCCATGGACGGCACTGTGCCAGCTACCGGCGATACTTCTCCAGCCAGATCCGGTCGTTCTGCCGCGGCCGGGCGCCGGTCAACCGGGTGATCACCGCCTCCAGGGCGCGCCAGAAGCCGGGGCGGCTGAGCAGGTGGTCCGAGAGGCCGTTCACGATGCAGTAGTTGTAGTCGTGCGTCCCCGAGTGGTGCGCGCCGTGGTGCGAGGGCGAGCACAGCAGGTGCGCCCGCTGCAGCCACCCCAGCGGCCCGCGCGCCCACGGCTTGTGGCCCAGCTTGTGGAACTCCAGCATGAACACGATGCAGAGGTCGGCGACCAGGCCGGTCCACACCGCGGCGTAGCCCAGCGCCCCCGGCAGCCCGCGGAAGACCATCGGGAGCAGGAGCGGGAGGTTGACGCCCAGCGCGATGACCGAGAGCGGGCCGGCGTCGTGGTACCAGCGCGTCGCATGTATCGCGCCGGGGCGGATGTGGTGCTCGCGGACGACGACCACCATGCGCCTGACCGTGGGGCGGAATTCGTCGAACCAGGTGTCGAACATCCAGTGGAGGACGCCGGAGACGAAGTCGGCGCCGATCGTGCCGAGGAAGGTGGCGAGGACGAGCCACGGCCAGATGCCGGCGGCGACGTCCCGGTGCCAGACCAGCCAGCCCGCCGCCAGCAAGGCGACGATGGAGTTGGGGATGGTCACCGCGACGTGACCGGCGATCTCCGCGCGCGAGTACGGCTCCGCGCGCGGGTAGTCATCCCGCGAGCTCATCGCCCGAAGAGCTTGCGGCGCGCGTGCAGCCCGGCGGAGTTGCGCAGGACCATCCGGTGCGCGCCCAGGGTGCGGTCGAAGAACGCGCGCGCGGAGCCCCAGAGGTAGAGCCGGAAGCGGCGGTACAGGTGCTGGCCCCACTTGGCGGTGATGGTGTGCTGCGCCGCCTCCAGGTTCTCCGCCCACTTCTTGCAAGTCAGGTAGTAGTTGTGGCGGTCGTCCTGGAGGAAGAGCACCTCGAAGTCGGTGCGGGCGAGCTCGGCGAAGTAGCGGTCCAGGGCGAGCGGCGACGTGTTCCCCTCGAACACCCACTTGGTGACGAACGAGCTCATCCCGTGGCGGTCGCCGGAGTAGCAGTCGAGGTAGATCTTCCGGCCGGGCTTCAGCAGCCGCGCGTACTGGGCGATGGTGCCGCGGTAGTCGGGGAGGTGCTCGGTGACGCCGAAGTTGCAGATGGCGTCGAACGGGCCCTCCTTGGGGCGGAAGTCCAGCAGGTGCTCGCGGACGGCGGTGCAGGGGAGGTTCTCCCGCTGGATGAGGTCCTTCATGTACTTCTCGGACTCGGCGGAGATGGTGACCGAGGTGACGTGGATGCCCTTCCGGCCGCCGTACTGCACGAACGCGCCCCAGCCGCCGCCGATGTCGAGCACGCGGTCGCCGGGCTTGATGCCGCAGGCGTCGATGCCGTACTGGAACTTGCGCTCCATGGCGGGCTCGAGCGCCTCGTCGTCGGACTCGAAGAAGGCGTGCGAGTAGCCGCGGACGCTCTTGTCCAGCCAGAGCGTGAAGAACTCCGGCGGGTTGTCGTAGTGGCTGCCGATCCCCTTCTTGTCCGCGCGCACCTGCCCGAGGAGGACGGTGCGCGCGTAGGTGGACCAGACGTAGCGGAGGATCCGGTCGTCGGAGAGCAGGGAGCGATAGCCGATCAGGTCGAAGAGATCGCCGGTGATGTTGATATCACCGTCCATGTACGCCTCGCAGATGGCGAGGTCGTCGAGCGACAACAGCGCGTTCACGCCCTTGCGGGTGACGAGGTGGATCCGGGAGGCCGGCTCCCCCTGGCCGAAGTGGCGCGACTGGTGGTCCGGTAGCACGATCTCGAACGGCTTGCCGGCGCGCCCCTCCGCGGCCAGGGCGTTCACCTTCCGCTGGAGCGCGTCCAGGAACCGCGTGGAGATGGAATGTGGGATCGCCTTTCCCGCTGCGGCGTCCGACGACTGAAGCTCGCTCATATGCCCCCGCTGGATACGATACGTACGGAATTCGAGTAGACCCTGAACGATCGGCCAAAGGCCAGAAGAACCCGGGGGGGATGAGCACATGAAGACATTCGAACCGGCGGCGCTCCTCATCGCGGCGGCCGCGCTGTCCTGCGCGACGCTGAGCGCGGCGCCGCCGCGGAGCTTCCTCACGCTGGGCGTGGTGCAGCGCGCGTCGGAGCTGCTCCAGTGCGACGTGGACGAGGTGACCGTCTTCGACACCGGCGACCGCCTGTGGGCGCGCGGCTGCGG
>DASRBA010000289.1:0-6929 GCA_035637895.1 Myxococcaceae bacterium | reverse complement strand
TCCACTTCTACATCCTGGCCCTCTACCGGCGCTGGCTGGGCGTCTCCCTGGGCGCGCGCTTCTGGCTGGGCTCCCTGGTGGCCACCCTCACCGAGCCGTTCGTCTTCCAGAACCTGCGCCACCTGGGCGCCGCGCTGGGATGGGTCGCCTTTCTCCGCCGGCGGATCCGCTGGACCCCACCGGACGCGCGGGCCGTCCACCAGCGAAGGAGTCCATGATGTGGCTCGTCTGCGTCGCAGGCCTTCTGGTGATGGGACAGGAGCCGCCTCCGGACGCCGGGGCGTCTCCGGGCGAGCCGGCCGTCACCGGGACGCCCCAGGAGCAGCCCCCACCGCCTGAGACGCCCGAGACGCCGCCGCCTCCGGCGGGCCCCACGCTCGACGACGCCCTCGCGCTGAAGCGGGACCAGAAGCTGCCGGAGGCGGAGAAGCTGCTGCTGGAGCTGGCGGCGCAGCACCCGGACGACCCCGCGGTGCTCACCCCGCTGGCCACGGTGCAGGGCTGGCAGAACAAGTTCGCCCTCTCCATCGAGACCTGGCGCAAGGTGGTGGCGCTCCGGCCGGACGACCCGGACGCGCGGGTGGGGCTGGCGCGCGTCCTCTACTGGTCCGGGCAGCGGTCCGAAGCCATCGAGCACCTGAAGCGGGCGCTCTCCCTCCGTCCGGGCATGCCGGACGCGCTGGCGCTGCTGGGCGACGTGTACCGCGCCGAGGGGGACGTGCTCGCCTCGCGCCTCGCCTACGAGAAGGCCCGCGCGGCCGGCGACTCCAGCCCGGAGCTGGCGAAGAAGATCGAGCAGGCGGCGGTGGTCCGCGCCGACGCGGGCGGAACCTACGACCACTACTCGGCGGGGAACGGAGCGGGCCGGACGAACGAGTGGAGCGCGTTCGCCCAGGTGGGGGCGACGCTGGGCCGGTTCATCCCGTCCCTGCGCTTCGAGAACTTCCACTACTTCGGGGTCACCGACAGCACGCTCACCGCCGGCCTGGTGTTCCGGGTGGGCCAGGGCGCGCTGGTCTCCGCCGAGGCGGGCTACACCCCGGACCTCTCCCAGTTCCGGCCGAAGTGGCTGGCGACCCTCGGCGGCGAGGTGGCGATCACGCCGGAGGTCGCGGCGCTGGCCACCTACCGCCACATGTTCTTCGACGGCTTCGGCCACGTGGACATGGTGCTCCCGTCGCTGCGCATCCAGCTCTCCCCCGGCCTCGACGCGCAGGTCGGCGGGGCCGTCGCCCACAACGCGGACGACACGGTGACGGGCTCGTTCGTGGGGCGGGTGACGTACAGCTTCCAGGACGCCGTCATCCCCTACGCCGGCGTCTCGTACGGCCAGGAGAGCCTGCCGCCGCTCGCCGCGGGCAACGTCCTGGTCTTCTCGGCGGGCGCGGTGTGGAACATCACCTCACGCATCTCCGCCCGCGCCGACTACGCGCACGAGCACCGCACCACGCTCGACGACGTCCTCGTCTACGACCACGACTCCATCGGCGCGGCGCTGACGCTGAAGCTCTAGCGCTTCGCGGTCCGGGCGAAGCGCATCACGAACCCCGGCCCGCCGATGGCGCCGAAGGGGTCCGGCTCGACGCGGATCTCCGGGTCGGTGACGTACACGAACACCGGCCGGAGCCGCCGCCCGCCCAGCAGCGCCTTCAGCCGCGCCCGCGACGCCGCCTCCTCCGCCGGGGCGTCGCTGTCCGTCCTCGCCAGCTCCAGCACCCCCATCAGCCGGATGGGGGCGCCGGGCTTCACCGCGTCCGTCCACGGCTTGAGGTGCAAGGTGACGAGCTGGCCGGACCCGGCGGGCAGCTCGATGCGCGCCGGGTCCCAGCCGACGTTGAACCCGGTGAGCACCGCCGGCACCGTCTCCGGGGCCGAGGCCGCCGCCGGGCCCATCCGGATCGCCCGCGGCGCGCTGACCTCGAACCCCGGCCGCGCCAGCTCCGCGGTGCCCTCGCAGCGCTCGTCGGTGGAGTCGGTCACCTCGGGCGGGGCCTGCGGGTCGAGGAAGGGCCGGTCGATGGCCTGGCCGGTGGCGCGGAACACCCAGTGGTCGGCGCGCAGCATCTTGTGCCAGTACCCGGTGGCGCCGCCGGCGTCGGTGCCCTGCACGCGCAGCTCGCGGGAGCTGTTCCCGTCACCCGTCTGGACCACGGTGATGCGGTCGGTGAACTTCCCCTCGGTGATGTCCGGCTGCCGGTGCCACGGGTCGGCCGGGACGCTGCGGGGCACGTCGAAGAAGAAGGGCAGGATCGAGCGGAAGTACGCGAGCGGGCCGACGGCCGGATTTCCGAAGTGCTGGCGCTCGTAGGAGTAGTTGAGGCCCGGGTTGCCCCCGATGGAGTCGAAGTCCACCAGCCGGGTGTACATCCGCCCCCGCCGGTCGATGACCATCACCAGCGAGCCGCTGGCGGAGATGTTCACCGCCGCGAACGCCCCGCGCTCCGGCCCGGCGATCCGGAAGTCGAACGTGTTGGGCGGCAACCACGGGTCGTTGAACCAGAGCGAGCGCCCATCCGGCGGGACGAGGAAGACGCTGTCCACCGCGAGGATGGTGTGCGGGTTCCCGTCCATGTCCTCCGACCACCTCGTCGAATTCAGGTTGAGCAGCGAGTACGTCCAGGCGCGGTGCTCGCGCGGCAGGTAGACCTTCGAGGGGAGCACGCGGTAGGGGAACCCCCAGGTGAAGAACCAGAGGTACTTCCCCTTCCCCAGGTCGTCGATCTGGAGGTCGACGATGCGGTGGTCGTCGGCGATCGCCACCAGGCCCGTGCTGTCGGCGGAGATGGCGACGATGCGCTTGGGGTCGTCGTCGCGCGGGCCGCTCTCCTGGAACGGCAGCCCGGCCGGGCCCAGCAGCGCCCAGTGCGGGGCCGGCGCGCCCAGCTCGGGCTGGCGGAGCTTCCAGTAGATGCGCCCGTCGCGCAGCGCGTAGTCGTAGCGCCGGGAGAACGTCTCCTCCATCGTCTTGAGGTGGATGACGTCCGGGAGCGGCGGGAGCGCTCCGCCTCCGGGGGCCGGCTGGGACAAGCACAGGGCGATGGCGATCAGCGCCGGGGCACTCATGCGCGCGCGTCCATTTCCAGCAGCCCGTCGAACGCGCGGCGCATCGCCCAGGCGGAGCTCTCCTCCGTGCCGCCCTGGCGCGACTGCTGGAGCGCCGCCTCCAGGTACTGGCGCAGCTCGCCGCAGTCCGGCCCGCCGAGCACCTCGGCGAGCAGGCGTTCGCAGGCGCGGGCGTAGGTGCGGAAGGCGCCGCCCACGTCGCCGCAGGCGTACGACTCCGACGCGTCGTCGATGGCCTGCTGCACCGCGCGCACCACGTCCGACCGCCGCCCGCACCGGCTGAGCGCGTTCTGCTCGTCGCCAAAGGCCTCCCGCTTCAGCCGTTCGAAGGCGGCATCGTCCAGCACCTGGCCGTCGTCCATCACCGGCGCCTCGAGCGCGTCGCGCGCCGCCGCCAGCGCCCGCCGCACCTCGTCCTGGCCCACGTCCGGCCCGTCCGTGCGCGCCAGCACCTCCGCCGCCTGCGGCACCACGTCCCGGCGCTCCAGCCGCACGCGCACGGCCCTCGCGAAGGCGCGCTCGAACCGGTCCGCCGTCTCCGGCCGCCCCGCCGCGAAGCAGCGCGCCACCAACCACCCGGCGAGCGCGAACTGTCCCAGCACCACCTCCCGCTCCGTCTCGCCGGGCCGGTCGGCGGACGCGGCGTGCTCGGCCGCGGCCAGCGAGTCCTCGAACGCCGCCCGCAGCTCCACCGGGTCCTCGCCCGCCGCCGCCAGCCGCGCCGCCAGGGCCTCCGCGCTGGCCTGCTCCGCCACCGCCTCGGCCGCGGCGAGCAGCACCCGCCTCGCCTCCTCCGCCCGCCCGCGCGCCGCCGCCGCGCCCGCGCCCTGGAGCGCGAGGGAGAGGGCCTGCACCACCGCGTCCGGCACCTCCGGGAGCACCGGGCGCGGCTCGTTCCCGCGAGCCATGTCCACCGCGGCGCGCGCGCCGACCTCGTCCAGCGCGCGCACCACCCCGCGCGCGGTGGTCAGCCGCGCCTCGCGCGACCGTTCGAGCAGCCGCTGCATCAGGCGCTCCACCGCGAACGGCACCTGCGCGGAGGGGTTGGCGTCGCGGACGGAGGCGCCCGGGCCGGGCGCGCTCCCGGTCAGCATCTGGAAGAGGAGGGCGCCCAGGGCGCGGACGTCCCCGGAGAAGGCGTCGTCCGACGGCGCCGGCCGCCACCGCCCGGTCACCTGCACGGCGTCCATCTCCCCGTCCTCGTCGCCCAGGCGCACCGAGGCGGTCGTGAGCGCGCCGTGGACCAGCCCGCGCTCGTGGGCGTGCGCCATGCCCGCCGCCACCCGCCGCGCCAGGCGGAGCGCGCGGGGCTCCTCCAGCACGCCGCCCGAGGCCGCCTGCAGCTCGCCCTCCACCGAGCGGGGCGCGGCCGGCTCCATCGCCACGAACAGGGGCCCGGTGGACGCGCCCGGCGCGAGCGGGCCGAACGCCACCACCCGCTGCAGCCAGCGCCCGTGCGGCGCGGCGGAGGCGGCCAGCTCCTGGAGCCGCTCGGTCCGCGCCGCGGGCGGGGCCAGCTCGGCGTACAGGACCAGCACCTGGACCTCGGAGAGGCCCGGCTCCGCCACGGCGCGGTAGAGCGGGCCCTCCGCGTCCTCGGAGAGCCGGCGCAGCAGCCGGAAGCGGTCTCCCGCCGTCGCGCCCACCAGGAGGTCCTCCTCCTCGCGCGCGAGCGGGGTCTGGTCGAACGAGCACTCGGCGCCGTCGCGGTGGGGCGCACGGCAGGTCGGGCACAGGCGCACGGCGCGCAGCGTACAGGACGCGGGCCGCTCTGCGAGCGATCTCCTTTCAGCGGGGCTGGATGGATGCGCGGCGCTCCGCGGCCGACTGGCCCGCGGGCCGGCCCTGGCTAGCGTCGGGCCCGTGCTTCCCCTCGCGCTCCACTGCGCCGCCGCGCTCGCCCTGGCGGCGCTCCCGGACGACGCCCCCACCGCGGACACTCCGGCCGTCGCCGCCCCCGCTCGCTCCCTGACCAGGAAGCCGCTTCCGCATCGCCTCCTCTACGGCGGCGGCCCCATCCCGGACGGTTACGAGCTGGTGGACGAATACAACGCCTCGTACCTCACCGGCGGGCTGACCTCCGTCCTCTTCGGCTACGCCGGCGGGGCCATCTTCGCCCTCGTCGCCGGCCTGCAGAGCCTGGTGCAAATCCAGCGCGGGGGAGCCGCTCCTCGCCTTCATCCCCCTGGTCGGCCCGCTCCTGGCGACGGGGGGACCGAGCTACCGGAGCCTGGTCAATCCCCAGGCCCTCTACCTCCGCGACGTGGCGTGCATCCTGGACTCCTCCGTGCAGCTCCTGGAGGCGGTCCTGACGGGCATCGGCTACTTCTTCCCCACCAGGGTGCTCCGCCTGAAGGACGACGCGGGCGGCGGGGTGGGGTGGCTTCTGCCCCTGGGCCCCGGCGGGGCGCCGGGCGTGCGCTGGACCCTGACGTTCGGTCCCTGACGCGACCTGCTAGACTAACGCCGGGCGTGCTTGCACCTCTCCACGGCGTCGATCCACGTTTTCCCCGGATGCCATCCGTTCCCCCAGTCCTCCGGCGCGTCGCCGTCATCGACGATAGCCCGCTGGTCTGCGCGCTGGCGGAGGAGGTCCTCACCTCTTCGGGCTACGAGGTGAGCACGTTCACGGACCCGGCCGTCGCGGTGCAGCAGCTGGAGGAGACCGCGCCGTCGGTGGTGGTGTGCGACCTCAACATGCCCGGCCTCTCGGGCGTGGAGGTGATGGCGGCGGTCCGGGCCTCGATGCCGGACGTCCCGGTCGTCATCTACACCGAGTCGAACACCGTGGCCGCGGCGGTGAGCGCGCTGCAGCAGGGCGCCTTCCGCTACGTGGTGAAGGACGCCGCCGCCGGCGGCCTGGCGGCGGAGGTGGACCGCGCCTACGAGCAGCACCTGGCGCTCCGCCGCGCCCGCACCGCCGAGGAGGAGAACCTCCGCTACCGCAAGGAGCTGGAGCTGATGGTGGCGGAGCGGACGGAGCAGCTCGTCCGCGAGCACACCCTGCGCGACCGCCAGCGACAGCTCCACGAGGAGCAGCGCCGGCAGGCCGAGGCCCGCTTCGCCGAGGTGGTGGAGCGCTGGCCGGAGCCCATCGCCATCGTCCGGGGCGTCAAGCTCATCAGCGGCAACCCGGCGCTGGCCAAGCTGCTGGGCTACACCGGCCGGGACGCGCTGGAGGGCCTGGAGGTCCTCTCGCTCCTTCACCCCGAGGAGCGGGACCAGGTGCGGCGGGCGATGGAGGAGGCCGCGGCGGCGGGCGCGCCGGTGCGCCCCAGCCCGGAGCGGCGGTGGATCCGCAAGGACGGGCAGACGGTGGTGGTGGAGATGTCCACGCTGCCGGTGCTGTGGGACGGCCAGCAGGCCACCATGGTGATGGCCAAGGACGTCACCGAGCTGAAGAAGCTCACCGCCAAGATGATGCAGGTGGACCGCATGGTGGCGGTGGGGACGCTGGCGGCGGGCGTGGGCCACGAGATCAACAACCCGCTGGCCTACGTGCTCTCCAACGTGCTGTTCGCGGTCCGGGAGCTGAAGTCGCTGGAGTCGTCGAGCGACCTCTCGCTGGGCGCCCGGCAGCGGATCTCCGCGGCGGCGGCGGCGCTGGACGACGCCCGCGACGGCGCCGAGCGCGTGCGCGACATCGTCCGCGACCTGAAGACGTTCTCCCGCGCCGAGGAGTCGGTGCAGGAGTCGGTGGACATCCACGCGGTGCTGGACTCGGCGCTGGCCATGGCGCGCAACGAGATCCGCCACCGCGCGCAGGTGGTGAAGCGCTACGGCGAGCTGCCGATGGTCGCCGCCAACCGCTCGCGGCTGGCGCAGGTGTTCGTCAACCTCCTGGCCAACGCGGCGCACGCCATCCC
>DASRBA010000288.1:0-3573 GCA_035637895.1 Myxococcaceae bacterium | reverse complement strand
CCTACCGCACCCGCGACTGGGGGGAGATGAACAAGAACCTCTTCTCCGCGCTCCGCCTGGAGAAGCTGGTGATGGGCATCATCCTGTCCGTCATCGTGATCATCGCCGCCGGGCTGATCGTGGCCACGGTGATCATGCTGGTGCTGGAGAAGCGCAAGGAGATCTCCGTGCTCAAGGCGCTCGGCGTGCCGGACGGCGGCATCGTGAAGATCTTCCTCGCCGAAGGGCTGCAGATCGGCCTGGCCGGCGGGCTGCTGGGCCTTTTGTCCGGCCTGGTGTGGTGCAAGCTGATCGAGGTGGTGGGGATCAAGCTGGACCCGGAGGTCTATTACATCCCCGCGCTGCCGGTCCGGGTGGAGCCGCTGCAGACCGCCATCGCCGTCCTCATCGCCGTGCTGGTCACCTACCTGGGCTCCATCTGGCCGGCGCTCAACGCCTCCAAGGTGGACCCGGTGGAAGGGCTGAAGGCGGAATAGCCCATGGCCTTCGTCGAGGTCCGCCAGGTCTTCAAGAGCTACTACCTGCACGGCAAGCGGATCGACGTGCTCAAAGGCGTGTCCCTGGACATCGAGAAGGGGGAGCTGGTCTCGCTGGTGGGCGCGTCCGGCGCGGGCAAGAGCACCTTTTTGCACGTGGTGGGCACCCTGGACGCGCCCGCCGCCGGCACGCTGAGCGTGGGCGGTTCCTCCATCTTCGACAAGAACGACGCCGAGCTGGCCGAGTTCCGCAACCGCACCATCGGCTTCGTCTTCCAGAGCCACTACCTGCTGCCGGAGTTCTCCGCGCTGGAGAACGTGGCCATGCCCGCGCTCATCCAGCGGCGCGACCGGCGCGAGTCGCTGAGGAACGCGCGGGCGCTGCTGGAGCGCGTGGGGCTGGCGGCGCGCGTGGACCACCGGCCCGGGGAGCTCTCCGGCGGCGAGGCGCAGCGGGTGGCGCTGGCGCGCGCGCTGGTGCTCCAGCCGGAGCTGCTGCTGGCGGACGAGCCCACCGGCAACCTCGATCCCGCCACCGGCGAAGGCATCCACCAGCTGCTGCGCGAGGTGAACCGCGATCTGGGCGTGACGGCTGTTGTCGTCACGCACAACGAGGCGCTCGCCTCGTCGATGCCCCGGCGCCTCCGGCTGCACGGCGGCCAGGTCCACCCCGCGGAAAACGTTGTGGCTCCCACTCCAACCCCCTAGAGTGCGCCGCCCTTTGGTCACCGCTCGCACGCTCATCGCCGCCGCTGCCCTCGCGCTGGTCGTCGCTCCCGTGGCCGGCCGCGCCCAGGCCGCCGACGCGCCCACGGCGAAGGAGACCTCCGCCGAGGACCGCATCCGCGAGATCCGGGTGGAGGGGAACCGCCGGGTGGAGACGGAGGCCATCCGCCGCGCCCTCAAGCAGAAGGCGGGGGACGCGTTCGACCAGGCGAAGACCGGGGACGACATCCGGGCGCTCTGGACGCTCAACTACTTCTCCGACATCCAGCTGCTGGTGCAGCGCACCTCCTCCGGCATCGTCTACGTCATCCGGGTGGAGGAGCGGCCCGCCATCCGCAACGTGGAGCTCAAGGGCAACGAGGAGCTGAGCAAGGACGACTTCAAGGACCTGCTCGACATCCGCCCGTTCACCATCCTGGACCGCGAGGCGCTCAAGAAGACCGCCAAGAAGCTCCAGGACAAGTACGTGGAGAAGGGCTTCTTCCTGGCGGAGGTGGAGCCGCGCGTCGTCCCGGTGCCGGACAGCCGCGAGGTGGACGTCTTCTTCGACATCCGCGAGCGCTCCAAGGTGCTGGTGAAGGAGATCCGCTTCGTGGGCGCGGTGCGCGTCCCGGCGGACGAGCTGAAGGCGGTGATGGCCACCCACGAGGGCGGCCTGCTCTCGCTGTTGTCCAACGAGGGCACCTACCGCGAGGAGCTGTTCCAGCGCGACCTGATCATCCTCCAGGCCGCCTACTACGACCGCGGCTTCATCAACGTGAAGGTGGAGAAGCCGCTGTTGGCGCTGTCGCCGGACAAGCGGTTCATCTACATCACCATCAAGGTCGAGGAGGGCGAGCAGTACGCCATCGGCGCGCTCGACTTCTCCGGCGACCTCATCATCGCCAAGAACCAGCTGGTCTCCGGGATGCGGGCCAAGGTGGGGCAGACCTTCAGCCGGGAGAAGCTGTCGCAGGACATCGTCCAGCTGACCGACCGCTACTACGACGAGGGCTACGCCTACGCCAACATCAACCCGGTCACGGCGATCGACCCCGAGAAGAAGCTGGTCAACATCACCTTCGACATCCAGAAGGGCCGGCAGGTCACCATCGAGCGGATCGACGTCGCCGGGAACACCAAGACCCGCGACAAGGTCATCCGCCGCGAGATGCAGGTCTACGAGGGCGAGCTGTTCTCCGGCACCGGGCTGCGCCGCTCCAAGGAGCGCGTGACCGCGCTCGGCTTCTTCGAGACGGTGGAGGTGAACCACAAGCCGGGGAGCGACGACTCCAAGGTGGTGGTGGTGGTGGACGTGAAGGAGAAGGCCACCGGCACCTTCCAGCTGGGGTTCGGCTTCTCCAACGTGGAGAGCTTCATCTTCACGGCGCAGGTGTCCCAGAACAACTTCCTGGGGTGGGGCCAGACGGTCTCCGTCTCCGCGCAGATCTCCGGCCTGCGCAGCCTGTTCGAGGCCTCGTTCTTCGACCCGTACTTCCTGGACACCAACTACATCCTCTCCGCGGACCTGTTCCGCACCGAGACCGACTTCCCGCAGTTCATCCGGCGGTCGCTCGGCGGAGACGCCAACTTCGGCTACCACTTCACCGACGACATCATGGCGAACGTCGGCTACGCCAACGAGCACGTCACCGTGGAGCAGGGGTCCACCGGCGGCGCGCTCCCCCTGGCGGACCAGTTCGCCTCCGGCGTCACCTCCGCCATCCGCCTCTCCGCCACCTGGGACCGCCGCGACAACCGGCTCTTCCCCTCGCGGGGCTTCATGCACTTCGCCCAGGCGGAGATCGCCCCGGCGTTCCTGGGCGGGAACCTGAACTTCATCCGCTACACCGCCTACTCGCGCTTCTACGTGCCGCTGCCCATCCTGGGCCTGATCTTCAAGACCAACGCCACCGTCGGCTACATCCAGCAGCTGGGCGAGAAGCGCCTGCCCATCTCGGAGCTGTACTACCTGGGCGGCATCAACTCCGTCCGCGGCTACTTCCTGCGCTCCATCTCGCCGTCCGTGCTGGCGCCGGTCAGCGGCGACCCGCAGTCCCAGGTGGGGCAGGCGTTCATCGGCGGCGACAAGCAGTTCATCCTCAACGTGGAGCTGGAGGCGCCGGTGTTCGACAAGGTGGGCCTGCGCGGCGTGGTCTTCTACGACTGCGGCAACGCCTACGCCCCCAACGAGCGCTTCTTCCAGGACAAGACCAACAAGCTGCCCCTGGGGCTCTTCCACTCGGTGGGCTTCGGGTTCCGGTGGTTCTCTCCCATCGGCCCCCTGCGCTTCGAGTGGGGAATCCCGCTCAACCCCCGCCCGGGCGACCAGATTCCCCTCTTCGAGTTCACCATCGGCAATTTCTTCTAGGCGCCGCGCCTGCTATAGGGG
>DASRBA010000287.1:0-42868 GCA_035637895.1 Myxococcaceae bacterium | reverse complement strand
GTTTGTTCACATGATTACGGTTTTTTGCTGAGTTGACGGGCTGACAGTCCTCGGGCCCGCCGATCGACACTCACAGTGAACCACCGCGAGTCGAGCGATCGCGGCCGGAGCCGCCGCTGGACCGCACGGAGCGTGTAGCCCTGGAGGGGGCGCCTGCCTGGCGCGTCAGGAACCCTTCAGAGAAGTGAGGGCCGGCGGACCCGCTGGGCGTGGACCCGCCGTGATTTTCCTCGAACGGCGGTTGGCACCACGGAGGCTCTGCGCCCGCCGTCATGAGATCCGTCACCAAGACCATCGCGCTGTGGCTCGCCCACGCCGATGGCGCGTCATGACCGCGGAACCGGGCACGCCTTGCACGACCGGCCGGCGGGGCGCAGTCCCTGCGCCGGCGGGAGCGCGCGGAGGTCAGGCGCGCCCTGGCACGGCCTCTGCTCCTGGTAGGCGCACGATGAGCACGACCGCGACCCTGGCGGTCGCCGAGGCCGTGGGGCCCCGGTGGCGCGCCGAGCCGTACCGCATCCTCTTCCCCCTGGGTGGCCTGCTCGCCTGGGCGGGGGTCCTCCACTGGCTGCTCCTGGCCACCGGCGCGACCGACGAGTACCGCTCCACCTTCCACGCCATCACCCAGATCCAGGGGCTGATGACCTGCTTCGCCACCGGCTTCCTCTTCACCTTCATCCCCCGCCGCACCGGAGGCGAGCCGGCGCGCGCCTGGCAGATCGCCGTCGCCGTGGTGGCGCCGGTGGCGACCACCGCGTTCGCCTGGTTCGAGCTCTGGGTCCCCTCGCAGGCCTGCTGGGTCGCCCTCATCCTCGTCGTGATGGGCTTCGCGTTCAGCCGCGCGCGGCGCTCGAAGTCCCGCGGCGCCTTCCCGCCCGGCTTCCTCTGGGTCCCGGGCACGCTCGCCGGCAGCCTCGCCGCGGCGGTGGTCGCCGGCATCGGCGGCGCGAGCGGCGGCGACCGGATGTGGCTCCACGACGTCGGCCGCTCCTTCATCCAGCAGGGCCTCTTCACCGGGCTGGTGCTGGGGATCGGCTCGCTGCTCCTCCCGGTGCTCGCGTACGGCAAGCCGCCGGCGCCGCCGCGCCGCGGGGTCGCCGTGGCCGCGCACGCCGCCGCCATCCTCGCCTTCATGGCCTCCTTCCCCGTCGAGTGGCAGCTCGACCTCCGCGCCGGCTTCGCGATGCGCGCCGCCATCACCACCGGCGTGCTCTGCGCCGCCGGGCTGTGGCGCCGGCCGACGATGCCGGGGCTGCACCGCACGCTGGCGTGGCTCTCCGCCTGGTGCCTGCCGATGAGCGCGCTGGTGGTGACCGCGTTCCCGGGCTACCGCCGCGCCGGCCTCCACGTGGCGTTCATCGGGTGCTTCGCGCTCGCCGCCCTCTCCGTCTCCGTCCACGTCGCGCTCACCCACGCCGGGCGCGCCAAGCTCCTCGAGCAGCGGCCGTGGCAGGTCGCCGGCTTCGCCCTCCTGCTGGCCGCCGCGCTCGGCTTCCGCTTCGCGCTCGACCTGGACCCCGTCCACTTCAACCGGTGGCTGGGCTGCGCGGCGGCGTGCTTCCTCTCCGCCACGGTGGTCTGGGCGCTCCTGGTGGTCCCCCGCCTCACCGAGGGACCGCCGCCGCCCCGGGACTACGGCGCCCGCTCCGCCTCTTCGTCCGGGCCGATGCCGGTCACGGAGATGAGCCGGCGCTGGTCGCTCACCGTGTAGCTCACCATGCACCCGGCGACGCGGAGGTGGAGCGTCTCCCCGCCGCCGTCGAGCACGACGAACCCCAGGTCGCCCGCCACGGCCGCGATCTCCGCGACGTCCCGCAGGCGCTTGTGGATTCCCAGGACGGTGGGGACAGGCATCGAGAAGAGGACGGCAGAGACCGCCACGGTGAGCTCCACCTCGTACGCCTCGGAGCTGGTGGCCAGGGCCAGCGAGTGCATGGTGGCCCCCCGGTGCAGCGAGCGTGCCTGGCGGGCTGTGCCTGGAATCCAGGGCTTATGGGCCAGTTCCAACTCGGGGTGGAAGACGTTTCACCCCGGCGAATGCAGGGCACCGTAACGCTTACTGCCCGCTGATGAACGTCGAAGCCAACCACCGCGGCAGGAGCGGGAGCGCGTCCCAGCCGGTGCGCCGGCCCATCACGTAGGAGAGGAAGAACTGCATCGCCTCCGGCGCCCGGGCCAGCGTGCGCGCGACCCGGTCGGAGCGCGCCGGATGCCCCTGACCGAACATCATCATCCGCGTGGCGCGCGTGTACGGGCGGGTGATGCGCCGGTGCGCGCGCGCGTAGGGCCACAGCGCGCGGCGGCCGGGGACGCCGGGGCTGGCGCGCAGGCGCGGCGCCACCGTCGCGGCCAGGCTGAGCGCCTGCGCCGCCGCCTGCCCCAGCCCCTCGCCGGTGCACGCGTCGTAGTAGCCGGAGGCGTCGCCCACCAGCACCACGCCGTCCGCCACCACCGGGGACACGCGGCGGTGGAGCGGGCCAACCCCGCGCGCCTCGTCGAGCGGACGGGCGCCGCGCAGCCGCTCCGCGAGCTCCGGGAAGGCGCGCAGCAGCGAAGGGATGAGGGCTTCGCCGCCCTCCGCCGGCCACCGCGCGGGGTCCCAGAGGAAGGCGAGGTTGAGGCTGCCCGCCGAGGAGGGCGTCACGTACGCCTCCAGGCCGTCGGCCACCGTGACCTCCACGAAGTCGCTCCAGGGCGCGCAGGCGAAGTGCTGGCGAGCGCCGAAGCGGTGCGGAAGCGCCCGGCGCTCGGAGATGCCGGCCCAGGCGCGCGTGGGCGAGGCCAGCCCATCCGCGCCGACCACCAGCCGCGCCAGCAGCGCCGCGCCCCGCGCCTCCGCCTCGGTGCCGTGCGGGAGTCGGCGGCCCAGCCGGACGGGCGCGCGGTCCCAGATCCACAGGTTCGGCAGCTCGCGCGCGCGGCGGGCGAAGGCCTCGGACAGGGCGAGCCGCGTGGTGCCCCATCCCTCCCCTTCAGCGAAGCGCGCCTCGGCGACGTGCCCGCGCGGGGAGCGGAGGCGGATCCCGGCGAGCGCGCGGTGCTCCATCGACGCCAGGTGCCGCCTCACGCCGAGCGCCTCCAGGCACCGGAGCGTCTCCGGGAGGATGCCTTCGCCGCAGACCTTGTCCGCCGGGAGCGGCCCGCGCTCGCAGACCAGCACCGCGCAGCCGGCCTCGGCGAGCACGATGGCCGCGGAGAGCCCCGCCGGGCCCGCGCCCACCACCAGCGCGTCCAGCCGCTCCGGCGGCCCGGCGCTCACCGCCTCCGCCTCGACGGGAGGAAGCGCGGCCGGTCCGCGAAGGACGCCTCGTAGGCGTTGTCCTGGCCGAGCGCCTTCTCCTCCGCCCGGATGCGCGCCGCGAGCACCAGCGCGTTGGCGGCGCTGGCGGCGAGCGCGGTGACCCACGCCATGTGGACGAGCGGCAAGCCGGCGATCTCCAGCACCACCCCCAGGTAGTTCGGGTGTCGCAGGTAGCGGTAGATGCCACCCGTCACCGGCTGGGCGCCGGGGACGGTGATGACGCGCGCGCTCCATCGCGGCCCCAGCGTGCGGATGGCCACCAGGCGCAGGGCCTGGCCGACCACGAGCGCCAGCAGGCCCAGCGCCGCCACCACCGGGACCGGCCGCCGGTCGCACATCCACACCTCGACCACCATCCCGATGAGCCAGGCGGGGTGGAGCACGGCCATCGCCAGGAACTGGCCGCGCGCGTGCTCGCGGCCGCCGGCGGCCAGCATCCGTTCGGCGTTGCGCCAACTCACGCGCGTCTCCAGGGCGCGCTGCACCGCGACGGCGGCGACCAGCGCGGTGAACAGCCAGCGGGTCATGCCCGGGGAGCCTGTCACAACCCGCCGCGGGAGACTCCCCCGGGCATGCGCGGATCCGCCCTTGCCGTCGTGTTGGGGATGCTGGGATGTGCCACCGTTCCACCGGCCCCCGCCGCGGCCAGGTCACCGCCGCCCAGGGCCGCCGCCAAGAAGGAGATCATGGTGATGGGCCGCGGCGCCCCCACCCCGCCACCGGGGGAGATCTCCATCGCCCCCAAGGACCAGGGCTCGGACTTCGGCGCGATCGGACGAAGCGGCGCCATCCGCTGCACGAAGACGGACTCCAAGGACCCGGACGACCGCATCTACTGCCGCAACCTCGGCAGCGGAGACAGCCGCAACCCGGACCCGGGCCGGCTGGAGCGGTCCAAGGTCCAGTCCGGCTGGCACTGACGCTCAGGGGGAGAGCGCCCGGTTCCGCGCCCGTTCGATGGCGAGGCGCGGGGCGTCGTACAGCCGCCGCTTGAGGATGCTCTTCACCAGGGACTGCTTGCGCCGCACGTAGCCGAACTGCCCGCACAGCGTCATCACCGTCTCCACGCCGCGGGGCCGCTGCTCCTGGAAGCGGCCGTTCACCAGCAGGGTGTCGAAGCCGAAGTCCTGCTGGAAGGCGAACTTGAGCGCCTCGCTGGAGACCGCCACGTCCGCCGGCGTCGCCTCCGGCGCCACCTTCACCCGCCGGAGCGACTCCACCACCACCACCTGCTTGTGGTCGGTGAGCAGGAACGCGGACCTCCGGTTCCGCAGCCGCATCAGGGCGAAGTCCACCGCGGACATCCCCTTCTTCAGCCGCTCCAGCCCGGCCTTCACCGTGGCCAGCACGTCCTCCAGCGGCACCGCGTCGCTCTTGCGCAGCGGCTTCTCCCCGCGCTGGACGGCCTCCACGTGCTTGTCCAGCTCGGCGGCGCGCGGCGACGCCTCCGCCGACGCGGCCTCCAGCCCGGCGCGCGACAGCTCCAGCGCGTCGCCCGGGCGGCACACCACCGGGGTCATCCCCAGCGAACGGATGCGCTCCACCACCACCGACGGCCGGTTCACCGAGTCGTTGAGGTACGCGTTCTCCTGGTGGGAGAAGTAGACGTACGACGCGAAGGGCATCGCGAACTTCGGCTGGACGGCCTTCACCTCCAGCTCCAGGTGCGCCAGCTTCATCTTGGCGGAGTCCTGGCGCCGGCCCGGCTCGCCCGGGTTGCCCATCCAGTTGGCGTAGGAGAACTGGGTGGCGACGAAGTCCACCTCCCCCGGCTTCACGCCCAGCGACCTCATCGCGCCCTCCGCCTCGGCCATCGAGGAGAAGAAGCAGTCGTTGAAGTTGATCATCTTGAAGCCGTCGACCGACAGCAGGTGGCAGGAGTCGCTGTCCCGCGCGATGGCCGTGGTGAGGGACATGCCCGGCGCCAGCTCCACCTTCTCCCCGTCCGCGACCTCGATCACCTTCCCGAAGCCCTGCTTCTTGAGGAAGCCGACCACGCGCCCGTCGGCGGTGCGCTGGAAGATGACCGTCATCTGCGGCCGCCGCGCCTCGGGGATGGCCTTCATCGCGCCGATGCTGAAGTGGTCCGGGTGCTCGTGGCTGAGCCAGAGGTGGGTGAGCTTGCCGGCCTCCAGCGGCGCGCTCGGCACCAGCAGGTCCCAGCCGTTGTCGAACGCGGGACCCGAGAGCCACGGGTCCACCGCCAGGCAGACCTCACCTCGCTCCACGCAGTACCCCGCGTGCCCCAGGAATCGCAGCGTAGCCATGGGTCCGCGGGATACTTCAGCCCCTGGAGAAATTCCATGGCCCCCCGGGCGTTTGCGTTCACCGGTCGAACGACGCCGCTCAGCGCTCGTATTTCTGCAGCAGCCGCTTGAAGTACATCCGGTCCAGGCCGGCCGCGGCGGCCGCCCGGCTGAAGTTGCCCTGGTGCCGGTCCAGCATCCCCCGCAGGTACTCCCACTCGAACTTCTCCAGCAGCGCCTGCCGCTGCTCCTGGAACGGCCGGTCCAGCGACGCGCCGGGAGCTCCGCCGCCGGGCTCCGGGTGGCCCGCGCTGGAGGGCGGCTCCACCGACGGCGCGGCCATCGCCAGCGACCGCTCCACGGCGTTGCGGAGCTCGCGCACGTTGCCGCGCCAGTGGTAGCCGCGCAGCCGCGCCCACTGCTCCTCGCCCATGCCCGCCAGCATCGCCCGCACCTTCGCCTCGTCCGGCCCCAGCGCCAGGCGCACCAGGTGCTCCACCAGCACCGGCAGGTCCTCCACGCGCTCGCGCAGGGGCGGGATGCGCAGCCGCACCACCGCCAGGCGGAAGTAGAGGTCCTCGCGGAAGAGGCCGCGGTTCACCTCGCGCGCGAGGTCGCGGTGGGTGGCGGCGATCACCCGGACGTCCACCGGGACGGCCTGGGTCCCGCCCACCCGCCGGACCTCCCGGCTCTCCAGCGCGCGCAGCAGCCGCGGCTGCTGGTCCAGCGGCAGCTCGCCGATCTCGTCGATGAACAGCGTCCCGCCCTGCGCCTCCTCGAAGACGCCGGCCCGCCGCGCCACCGCGCCGGTGAACGCGCCCTTCTCGTGCCCGAACAGCGCGCTCTCGATCAGCGACGGCGCCACGCCCGCGCAGTCGAACACCACCCACGGGCCCTCCCGGCGCGGCCCCGCGTCGTGGATCGCGCGCGCCACCAGCTCCTTCCCGCACCCGCTCTCC
The DNA here is from genome assembly GCA_035637895.1 of Myxococcaceae bacterium. Lineage (GTDB taxonomy): Bacteria > Myxococcota > Myxococcia > Myxococcales > Myxococcaceae > DASRBA01. The sequence goes on along the minus strand of DASRBA010000287.1, from coordinate 36,362 downwards.
GCCTGGAGCAGGACGGTGGACTGGGTCGGCGCCACCTGGCCCATCGTCCGGAACAGCGCCCGCATCGCCGCGCTCCGCCCCACCAGCGGCCCGAAGCGGTCGGACCCGGAGAGCGCCTGCTCCACCCGGCCGCCCGCCGCCGCCACCTTCAGCTCCACCGCGCCGAGGGCGACGATCATCCCGGGCTCCGCCACCGCCTCGGCGACGGTCACCCCGTTCACCCGGGTGCCGTTGGTGCTCCCCAGGTCCCGCACCCGCACGCCCTGCTCGACCGCGGCCAGCTCGGCGTGGACGCGGCTCACCGTGGGGTGGTCCAGCACCAGGTCGTTGCCGGGGTTGGAGCCGCACCGCAGCGGCTCCGCCCGCACCTCCACCGGCTCACCCTTCGCCCGGAGCAGACGCCAGGTGGCCACCGCCCGCGCGCGCGGCAGCGGCTGCGGCATCTCCTCCGTCCCGGAGCTCATTGGGTGGCGCCGTCGCCGGCCGGCCAGTGGTTGGCGCCGCCGTCGCCGGGCGCCTGCGTCTGCACGTGGTAGACGACGGCGGTCTTGGCGAAGAAGACGCCCGGGCGGCGGCAGGTGAAGCGGATGTCGATGTCCTGCACCCGGACGGGCCCCTTCCCCGCGACCTGCAACCCGGCGCCCTGGATCTTGAGCGTGCCTTCGCGGGAGTCCCCCACGTCGACCCGCATCGTGTCCGGCACCAGCTCGTAGTGGCGGTCCCGGATCGCCTTCTCCAGGATCGGCACCATCGACGCCGCCTTCACGTCGCCGTGGGTCGAGGTCAACATCTCCGAGAAGAGCACGTCGTCGCGCAGGGCGGTGTCGTCCATCGACACCATCGCCCACCGCCCGAGGAGGCCACCCACCACCAGAACCAGAGCGAACCATTTCATGGTGCCGGGATTCTGCACCGCCCCGGCCTCCTTGGGTGAGACACTCCGGCGTCGTGCGGTGCGTCGCGCTCCTCCCTCTGCTACCCCTGGTCCTGGGAAGCCCGGCGGACCAGCCCGTCCCCCTGGAGAAGCCGCCGCCCGAGCGCTGGCGCGAGACCTCCTTCCAGCTGGACTGGCCCGCGCCGAAGGACGCGCCCAATCCGTGGGGGTGCCGCGCCGGGCGCGGGGCGAGGGTGGTGCTGGACCGGGTGCGGACGCTCCGGGACAAACCGCGCACCGACACCGTGCAGGTGTGGCTGAGCTTCATGAATGGGAGCCTGGCGGCGTGCTACCCGCCCTCGCCGCGGATGTTCACCGACCGGGGCCTCCAGCGCGACGAACCCTTGCGGCTGGAGGGCGGCTGGACCGAGCTGGTGGAGCCCAGGCAGTCCGGGCGGTCGATCGTCGCCGGCGCCGTGCCCATCGGCACCCGGGCGCTCTGGCTGACCGCGCGGGAGTCGCCGCTGCGGCTGCGGATCGATCTCGAGCGCGGGTCCGCGGAGCTCGTCTCGCCGGAGGGGACGGTGGTGGCCTCCGCCGAGGGCCGCGAGCGCGCCGGCACGCCGGATCCGCACCCGTCCTACGTGCGCATCCCGGTGGGCGAGCGCTTCCCCGGCGTCTCCATGGTGCAGGCGGACGGGAGGGACGGCTGCTCCCGCTATTACGACCTGGGGATCGACGACCTGTACCTGGTCCGCGGCGTGGAGCGGAACCACGCGGTGCGGGACGAGCTGGTGCTGGACGCCACCTTCTACCGCCTGGCCCGCGAGCCCTCCTCCACTCCCGACTGCAAGCGCCACGTCTCCCTCACCGGGCGCTACGCGCACCTCCAGCTGCACCCCGGCTTCACCCAGCCAGGCGCGGAGCCGGACTCGCGGGTCGCCACCTTCGGGGCGCGGCAACTGCGGCGGTTCGAGCTGGAGCCGGACACCGCGCGCGCGGTGCTCATCTTCGGCGATCCGGGCGCCGCGTCGGACGTGCTGGCGATCGACCTGGAGCAGCGCGCCGCGTCGGTGGTGAAGCGGAGCGCGGCCCTGGGGCTCAAGCCCGACCGCGACCTCCTCTCCGAGTGGCTGGAGCGCGACCGCGACATGGCGAAGTACCTGCTCCGGAAGTTCGTCCGGGGGCAGTCGATGCGGACGGATCCGGAGCCGCGCCTCTCCACGGAGGCGGCGGCCTGCGACCAGCTCGAGCGACTCGGCAAGAAGGGCTACGTCCCCGGCTCCGAATCCGAGCCGCTGCGCGAGACGTTCAGGGTCCTGTGCCCCCAGGCGGCGGACGGGGGGTGGTGAACAGCTCGCTCTGGCGGGCGGCGACCCGGTCCACCACCGCGCCGTACTCGGCCCGGAGCGCGGCGAGGCGGTCCCGGTCCGGGCGCGGGACCAGCACCGGGACGCCGTCGGCGGTCCCTTGCTGGAAGAGCGCCTCGACGATGGCGTCCAGCATCTGCATCCGCGGCGGCGGGAGCGGCGGCTCGGCCTCCAGCCGGCGGCGGCGCTCGGCGATCTCGGCCTCCACGTCGGCGGCGTCCTCGGCGGCGTTGCGGGAGGTGGAGGTGCGCTCGAGCAGCAGCGCCGCCTCCTGCTCCAGCTTCAGCCGGCGCGCGTGGTAGCGGGCGTAGGCGCGCAGGTCCGTATCGCTCAGCTGCGGGGCCCTGGCCCAGCCCGGCTCCTCGGCGGCGTTCGGCGCCGGGCCGCCGGAGCGGCGAACCGCCTCGATGGGCCGCTGCTTCGGCCCGTCGTAGCCGGCCAGGTGCACCTCGCCCCCGGCCTCGAGGACGAAGGCGAGCTTCAGCTCGTTGAAGACGTAGCCGGACGTGAAGCCCTTCACCACGCGGGTGTCCGCGAAGAGCACCTCGTTCCCCTGGTGGATGCCCTTCACCTCGACGGTGACCTCCTCTTTCACCCACTCCAGGGTGCCGGCGAAGGCCCACGGATCGACCCGGGCGATGTCGAGGACGAAGGTGTGGCCGCCGGTGGTTCCCTCGAAGCGCGCGGTCCCCAGGGAGTAGGCCGGGTCGAACGGGAAGGCGCCGGTCCGGCGCAATTCCAGGAGGCGGGAGGCGACGCGCGAGGCGCCGCGGTCGCCGCGCAGCTGGTCCAGGGAGCGGATCATCCCGCGCTCGGCGTCGTCCGCCTGACCCATGGCCAGCGACTGCGTCAGCGCCTCCACCTCGGCCGAGCGCCTCGCGTCCCGCCCCAGCGACGTCGCGGCGCTGCCGATCCCCACGCCCAGCACCAGCGCCACCGGCACCACCCACCACCGCCGCGCGGGGGAGGCGAAGGGCGGCGGCGCGGGGAGCGCCTCCGGGAGCGGCGGCGGCGACGCCATGGCCCTCGGCCCATCGGCGGGGGCGGGCGAGCGCTGGTTGGCGGTGGGGGCCGGCTCGTTCTCGACCGGGTCCAGGCCGAGCGCCGCGTCGAGGCGGAGCTCCGGCGCCGGCGGCCCGGCAGGATCTCGCGGCTCCGCGGCCGGCGACCCGGACGCGAACGGCGCCAGCGCGTCGGCGAAGGCGCGGGCGGAGGGGCAGCGGGCGGAGCGATCGCGCGCGAGCGACCAGCGCAGGACGCGGTCCAGCTCGGGCGGGAGGCCGGCGACCGGCGGCGGGTCCTCCATCATCGCGCGGAGGACGGCGGCCAGCTTCTCGCCCTTGAAGGGCATCTGGCCGGAGAGGATCCGGTAGAGGGTGGCGCCGCAGGCGTAGACGTCGGCGCGGCCGTCCAGCTCCTCGCCCATGGCCTGCTCCGGGGCCATGAAGCCGGGCGTGCCGGCCACGAAGCCGGTCTCGGTGAGCGAGGTCAGCTCGCCGGAGATCTTGGCCAGCCCGAAGTCCACCACCTTCACCTGGTCGCGGTAGGTGCCGTCGGGCTCGCGCGACCGGGTGAGCATGATGTTGCCGGGCTTGATGTCGCGGTGGAGCACGTTGAGGCCGTGCGCCTCCTCCAGCGCGAAGAGCACCTCGCGCAGGATGGCGCAGGCGCGCGGGACGGGCAGCCGCTTGCCGTCGCGGAGGAGGAAGCCCAGGTCCTTCCCCTCCACGTACTCCATCACCACGAAGAGGAGGTTGTCGGTGGGGTCGACGCCCGCCTCCAGCACCTGCACCACGTTGGGATGCCTGAGCCGCCGCGCCGCCACCACCTCCACGTTGAGGCGCTTCGCCAGGGCCGGCTGGTCGCCCCGCGGCGCGATCACCTTCACCGCCACCTGCGTGCTGGAGGCGAGGTGCCAGCCCCGGTACACCTTCCCCATGCCCCCGGCGCCGAGCGGGGCCCGGATCTCCACCCGCCCACCCAGTCGCCGTCCGACGAGCGGGTCACTGGCGTTCAGCTGGGGCAACCGCGTCAGTCTGCTCCGGGTGTGCAGGAAATTGCGCGCTCCTCCGAGAAATTTCGCGGGGTATGAAAACCGGGGACGCGCGTCTTTCGTTTGAACGTTGAAGCGAACGCGCTTTCCCGCGCTTGGAGGTCGAGCCGTCATGGTGGCAGTCGAAAGCCCATTGAAGTTCCGGAACCTGGAGATCAAGAACCGGGTGATCCGCGCCGGCTCCTCGCCTGCCGCGGCCTGCTTCGGCTGGGAGCTCCGGTTCGCCGAGGCCGGCGTGGGGGCGATCATCTCGCCGCGCGCGGCGGTTCGGCCCATGGGGCTGCCCACCGAGCTGCCGGCAGTCCACCCCTCCTGGCGGGAGCACGTGGGCCGGGTGCACGCCTATGGCTGCCCGTACATCATCCGGATCGGCCAGGGGAATTCCATGCAGGAGGCCCCGGACGGGCCGGCGTTGAAGGGCATCGTCCGCGGGTTCGCGGAGGCGGCGCGCGCGGTCCGGGACTGCGGGGCGGACGGCGTGGAGATCGACGGGGCGCGCGGCTCGCTGATCGCCCAGCTCCTGGGGCCGGGGATGGACGACCGGTCGGACCGGGCCCGGTTCGCGCGGGAGGTCGTGGAGGCGGTGCGCCGGGCGGTGGGCACCCGCTTCCACGTCCAGGTCCGCCTGGGCGCCAGCAGCCCGCTGGGGATGATGGCGGCGGGGACGCTGAAGCTCGTCCGCGAGTTGGAGGAGGAAGGGGTGGACGCCATCCACCTCATCCCGGACGGCGACCACCCCGGCGCGCAGGCCGAGGGCCCGGTGGCGTTCGCCACCCGCTGCGTGAAGGAGATCGCCTCCGTCCCCATCCTGCGGAACGGGCTCTTCCGCTCGCCCGAGGGCATCGTCGCCGCGCTGGAGAATGGCTCGTGCGACGCGGTCACCCTCACGCGCCCCCTGGTCCGCCGGCCCGCCGTGACGGACCTGGGGACCCGGCGGGCGGCGTAAGCTGGACGGGGTGAACCGGCCGTCGGCCCCTTTTCTGAGCATCTCGCTCCTGGTGGCATGGGGCTTCGGCTTGACCGCTCAGGCCGGAGCGCCGGACTACGACGCTTTCTCCGAGCCGGACGGAGCTATCGTCACCGAGCACCAGCAGGCGGCGTTGATCGCGCTCGTGCGGTCGCCCGAGCAACTCGAGGCCGTCTACGCGGACGCCGCGAAGGGAAACGAGCGGGCGAAGCACGTCTGGCAGCAGTTGGAGGCGACCTTCACCGCCGCGGGTGAAGGAGTGGCGGATCGAGCCACTCGCCCTGGATGCCTCGTCCCTGGGTATCGCGAGCTGTCGCGGTCATGCATCCCGGACTGGTCCTTCCTGAGCTTCTTGGCCCAGGACCGCCCTGGCGCAGCGCGACTCCGCAGAGCCATCTTCGCTGCGTTCGCGGCCCGGGCACGCGCGAATGGGTTGGAGAACCAGATCGTTCTCTCGGTCGTCAATGGCCTGGTCAGCGTCCGTCGGCAGCAAGCCAGTCAAGGTGCGGAGCGACCACATCAAGGAGTGACAGTGAGCACTCGCAAGCGGTTTCAGTTCGAATTCGATGATGAAGGACCGCGCACCTTCACGTTCGACTATGCGGGCGAGCATGCCCAGCAGTTGGATGTGAGACTCGAGGACGGGGTGCCAGCGCTCTACGCGAACCAGCAAGCCTGCGCGCTGCTCGCTCGGATCTTCGGCAAGCTCGCGCTGAGCTCCTACGAGCCCGGTTTCCATCTCCACATCGAGAAGGACTTCCAGGCGGAAGGCGTAGAGGTGATGCGCATCACGCTCATCGGAGACACCAAATAGTGCGCCCAGGGCAGTGCCGTCCTGCATTGTATGAGTGAGAGCTCCAAACGTGCTGCATGACGAGGGCCTGAATCGTCCAGCCTCGGGAAGCACCAGATGCCGAACCATCCTCGGGTCTTCATCAGCTACAGCCACGACTCCGACGAGCACCGAGACCGCGTTCGCCAACTGGCCGCCCGCCTACGCGCTGATGGAATCGACGCGTGGATTGACCAGTACTCGCCCGCGCCGGTTGAGGGTTGGCCTCGATGGATGAAGGCGGAATTCGCCCGGGCGCACTTCATCATCGTCGTCTGCTCGCCTGGCTATGCCGAGCGCTTCGACCGCGGGCCCGGCCACGGCTCCGGCGCGGGATGGGAGGCCATGCTCATCCAGCAGGAGCTCTACGAGAAGGGAGGAAACACCCGAGTCATTCCGGTCTTCTTCAGTGGCGAGGAGCAGGCTGTTCCGACTGAGCTTCGCCGCTTCACGCGGCACCCGCTGCCGACCGCATACGACGCGCTCCTTCGCCACCTCACTGGACGGCTCGCCGAAGCACCGCCAATCCTCGGGCCACCACCGTCGAGCAGCGCGCTCCTTACGGCTACGCTCCAATCCGAGGGCGCCCGTCCTGGCTCAGGCGTCCGCCGCATTCCCTGGAACGCCCCTCCGCTGCCAGACCAATACCTCCCACGCGAGGAACTGGACGCCTTCAAGCTCAGCCTCATCGCCACTACCCCGCAGGCCATTGCCGTCGCCGGGCAGCACCACCGCCTCGGCGTCCAGGGAATGCCCGGCGTCGGCAAGACGCTGCTCGCGGCTGCGCTGGCCTGGGACCCGGAGGTGCAGGACGCCTTCCCTGGCGGGGTGTTCTGGCTCACCCTTGGCCGAACTCCAGACCCGCCCCTGCGTTGGCAGGCGGCGCTCGCCGCTCAGCTCAAGGGCGCGCCGGTCGAAATGGATACGTCGCGGCTCGGGAAGGCCAAGCTCGCCGAGCTCTTCGCCGCGCGTCCTCCTTCCCTGCTCATCCTTGATGACGTCTGGCGTGCCGAGGACGCTGAGCCGTTCAACGCCATCGCGTCACCCAGCCGGCTGCTGATCACGACCCGCAACCGAGATGTCGCGTCCGGCCTTGGCGCCACCGTTCGAGAGCTGCTTGAGCTCAAGGCGGCGGCGGGGCTGGCGCTGCTGGCTGCTTACGCGGATCGGCCGGTGGGCACGTTGCCGCAAGTGGCTCTGGAGATCGTCCGCGAGTGTGGCGAGCTACCGCTCGCGCTCGCGATGGCTGGTGCCATGTTGCGCGGACGACCGGATGATCGCTGGCCGACGCTCCTGGCGCAGCTCCAGAAAGCCGATCTCGCCTACCTCGCCGCGGCGCTCCCCGATTACAGCGAGCACCGGAGCATGCTCGCGGCCATCGAGGTGTCCGTCGAGGAGCTTCCCGAGGACGTCCGGCGCCGCTTTCTCGACTTCGGCGTCTTCGCCGAGGACACCGCTGTCCCGGAGAGGGTCCTGCAGCTTCTCTGGAAGAGTGACGGTGTCGAGTTGGCTGCCGCCCAGTCGACGGTCGACGCGCTGGTGGACCGCTCGCTGGTGCGTCGCGACGACAAAGGCCGCCTCACACTCCACGACTTGCAGCATGACTACGTGCGAGCTCGCGGTGGGGACATCCGGGTCAGGCATGCACGGTTACTGAATGCGTACCGGAACGCGGCTCCAGATCGGGCGCTACACGCGGTCGTGTCGGACGGTTACTTCTTCGAGCACGGCCCTGAGCATCTCCTCGCCGGGGAAGGGCCGGATGCGCTCCGCGATCTCCTCTTCGATCATCGCTGGTTAGCAGCCAAGCTGAACGCCACCGGTGTGAACGCCCTCCTGGCCGACTCCGAGCTTCTCGATCTTGCGTCAGACAAGCCCCTTCGGTCCCTTCGTGATGCCCTTCGACTCTCCGGCCATGTCCTGGCCTGGCATCCGGAGGAACTCGCATCTCAGCTACTTGGTCGCCTCCGAGGCGCACCCGAAGCTGAGTTGCAGTACCTCTGTGCACGCATCAACGCGAACGCCACCTCGCCCACGCTCCTGCCCATATGGCCGCGCCTTCATCCTCCCGGAGAAGCACTTCTCCGCACGCTGGAGGGCCACACCGACTGGGTGAATGCGGTAGCGCTGAGCGCAGATGGGAGGGTGGCTGTCTCTCGCTCCAGGGATGGGGCGCTGAAGGTGTGGGACGTGGAGACAGGCCAGCAGCGGCGGACGCTGGAGGGCTACCCCGGTGGGATGGCGTTGAGTGCGGACGGGAGGACGGCCGTCTCCGGCTGCGGTGACTGGACACTGAAGGTGTGGGACGTGGAAACGGGCCGGGAAAGGTGGACGCTGGAGGGCCATACCGGTTGGTTGAATGCGGTGGCGCTAAGCGCGGACGGGAAGACGGCCGTCTCCGCCTCCGACGACAAGACGCTGAAGGTGTGGGACGTGGAGACGGGCCAAGAAAGACAGACGCTGGAGGGCCACACCGGCTGGGTAAGTGCGGTGGCGCTGAGCGCGGACGGGCAGACGGCCGTCTCCGGCTCCGGTGACAGAACACTGAAGGTGTGGGACGTGGAAACAGGTCAGGAGAGGCGAACGGTGGAGAGTCACCCCGACTGGGTGAAGACGGTCGCACTGAGCGCGGATGGGAAGACGGCTGTCTCTGGTTCCGGTGACTGGACATTGAAGGTGTGGGATGCCGAGACGGGCCAGCAGAAACGGACGCTGGAGGGCCATACCTGCCCTGTGGATGCGGTGGCGCTGAGCGCGGACGGGCAGACAGCCGTCTCCGGCTCTGGTGACGGGATTCTGAAGGTGTGGAACGTGGAGACAGGCCAGCAGCGGCGGACCCTGGAGGATTACGACTGGATGGATGCGGTGGCGCTGAGCGCGAACGGGAAGGTCGCCATCTCTGCCTCCAGCGGCAGGAGACTGAGGGTGTGGGATGTGGAGATCGGCCGGGAGAAACGGATATCGGAGGGCCACGCCGGTCCCGTGAACGCGGTGGCGCTGAGCGCGGACGGGCAGATGGCTATCTCCGCCTCCGACGACAGCACGTTGAAGGTGTGGGACGCGGAGACCGGTCGCGTGAGGCATACGCTGAAGGGCCACAGCCTCGGCGTAAATGCGGTGGCGCTGAGTGCGAACGGGAAGACGGCTGTCTCCGCCTCCGGCGACTGGACACTCAAGGTGTGGGACCTGGAGACGGGACAGGAAAGGCGGACGCTGGAGGGCCACACCGGCGAGGTGAATGCAGTGGCGCTGAGTTCAGACGGGAAGATAGCCATCTCCAACTCCATCTCCATCCACGACGCGCTGATTGCGTGGAACGTGGAGACAGGCCAGCAGCGGTGGACGTTGGCGAGCGACCACGTCTATGTCGTGGCCCTGAGCACGGACGGCAAGACGGCCACCTTTGTCTCGGACGGGATGTTGAAGGAGTGGGACGTGGAGACAGGCCAGGAGCGGCGGACGTTGGCGGACGGCCGCAGAATCTGGTGGAACCCCGTGGCGCTGGATGCGAACGGGAAGATAGCCAGCTCCGTCTTCAGTAGCAGAAGCCTGAAGGTATGCGACGTGGCGACGGGCCAGGAAAGGCAGACGCTGGAGGGCCACGCCGGTCCAGTCAATGCAGTGGTGCTGAGCGCGGACGGGAAGATGGCTGCCTCCGGTTCCAGCGACAGGACGCTGAAGGTGTGGGACCTTGAGATGGGAGCTTGCCTCGCTTCATTCACAGGCGAGGCCGCATTCACTGCCCTTGCGCTCAGTCAGTCGATGCAGATCTTCGCGGGCGACTCAGCAGGCCACGTTCACCTGTTGGAATTGCGCCTTGGCCCTGATCAAGCTCCGAGGGCCGCGCTCGTAGATGCCCCCGGCCAGGCGGGGACGCCGCCGGAGTAGACGTAACTGGGCCATATCGGACCTTGATGCTCGCGGGCCTGCCGTCGTCAATCTGCGCCGCGGCCATCATCGTCTTGCAGTCGAACCTTGGCCGCAAAAGCGGCACCCACATCGTCTGACTTGATGTCCCCCGCCTCCCCTCGCCAGGCCCTGCGGTCGCCGATGGCTGGACAGCGCCGCGCTCCCAAGCCGCGTGTCACGGCTCCGTCTCGCGCACCAACCCCTGACCATCGGGGTAGCACGCCCGCAACCGGTGCACGAGCCAGCCTCTCCACTGGGACTCCAGCAGCCTGCGCTCGCCGGTGAGGCGGAAGGCGTCCAGGCAGAAGCCGCCCTCAGCGAGGACGCCCGCGGCGGTGACGGACGCCCACTCGGACTGGTCCTCATCCGAGAGCGCCAGCAGCAACGCCTTGGCGTCCTCCCGCCGTCCATCGCGCATCCACGCGCGCGCCACGCCGAACAGGCCGCCGCCGGTGCCGCCGGAGACCACCACGTCCCACTCGGAGGTCGCGTCCAGCCCCTGCGGAGCGTAATAGGGGCCCGCCACCAGCAGCAGCGGCACGGCGATCGCTCCCCCCAGCACCATCCCGCCCAGGCGCTTCCTCTTCGGCGGTTCCGGGCGCGGCCACGAGGGCGGATGTCCGGCGGCGGCCATCCGGTCATAGAGCTCCGGGTGGGTGAGCCGCTTCTCGCCGATCACCGCCGGAACCAGGTTGTCCGCGTAGAGCTTCTCCAGCGCGCGCGCGTACGTCGCGTGGTCCTCGCCCAGCTCCGCGTCGGCGTGGTGCTCCATCCGGTGCGCGAAGCGGCGGAGCACCCGGCTCCCCACGAAGAGCGCGATCACGCCCGCCAGGGTCGCGGCCAGATCCAGCGGGTCCTGCCAGACCACCGGGAGCAGGGCCAGCGTCACGCCGGCCCCCACCGGCAGCGCCAGCCGGCCGACCTTCATCGGCCACGGCTCGCGCAGGTGCCCCAGCTCGTGGCGGAGGATCGACTCCACCTCCTCCGGAGAGGCGACCTCCAGCAGCCGGCGCGTCACCAGCACGCCCTGCATCCACGGCAGCGCGAGCGCGTTCGCCTGCGCCAGCTCGATCTCCCAGACGAAGCGCGGGCGATGCCCGCTGGCCGCCGCGGCTGCCTCCGCCGCCTTCGCCAGCTCCGGCCGCCCCTCCGACACCAGGCCCACCGCGCGCGTGAGGAAGACGCCCGTCCCTGACGCCAGGACGGCCACGCCGGCCACCAGCGCCGCGCCGGCGATCCAGCGGACCTCCCCGCGCAGGGACCCCATCGCGAACGCCGCGGCGGGACCCAGCCACACCGCGGGCACGGCCGTCAGCAGCCAGGCCAGCACGCCGCGGACCTGCGCGCGGGCGGTCCGAGGCACCCCGGCGGACACCAGGAACGCCCTGGTGGCGAGCGCGGCCCCGACCAGCGCGCACGGATACGTCACCGCCGCCACCACCCACGCCGGCGTGGCCGTCGCCGGCCCACGCAACAGCGGGACCAGCACCATCAGGAGGATCGGCAGCACGATCTGCGCCTGCCGCGCCGCAGCCTGCTGCGGCCAGAGCGCCCGGGCGCGCGCGTACCACGGCTCCGCGGGGATCGGCTCACCGGACCGGGAGACCCGGATCGCCAACCTGGTCACCACGTACATGAACGGCAGCGCCCCCACCGCGAACAGCAGCGGGAAGTGCCTCACCCAGAGCGGCATCAGCGAAGGAATCGACGGGGACATCCCGGCATCACCGGTTCGGCCGGATGAGGTCGAGGGCGGCCTTCGGCCAGCTGGCCGTCCGGAGCGCCTCCACCGCCCGGTACGCCATCTGCGCGCGCCGGGTGCCGCGGAGCTGGATCCACTCCTGCCGGGGGATCACCTTCCCGCCCCACCGCGACTTCGACTGGTCGGTGCCGGTGGAGAGGCTGACCGTCTTGATGCCCTGCTCGACGGCGTGCTTGAGCGCCTCCGCCAGGCAGGTGGTCATCACGCTGTAGTCGGACCACTTCGGGTCGTAGCCCGAGTAATAGAGGTACCAGGCCTTCCCGAACTGGAAGCCGATCCGCGTCGCCACCACCGCCCCGCCGATGACGACGGAGAAGGCGCGGAACCGATCCTGGGCCGCGAAGGCGCCGCACATCTCGTGCATGAACCCGCGCTCCGCCTCGCCGTCGAACACGTCGCGGTGGCGGATGGTGTCGGTGACGCCGGCGCGGGCGGCGTGGAGCTCGAACAGCTTCGCCAGCGCGCCCGGCACGTCCTCGGGCTGCTTCTTCACCTCGAAGGTGAATTCGTGCTGGTCGCGCTTGAGCGAGTTGTAGCACTTGCGCAGCGACTCCCGGACGTTGCGCTTGAGGTTGGACTTGAAGGTCTCGAAGCTGTCCGGCATCTCCAGCACGTGCTCGTCGCGCGGGTCCAGCGGCACCACCTTCAACGGGTCCAGCCCCACGTCGGCGGGGTACAGCTCCGGCGGCACCCCGCTCCACTGCACCCAGTCCCAGGCGGTCCCCTTCGACTCCAGCTCGGCGCGCAGGGCGGCGTGCGCGTCCTTCTCCACCCCGGGCGCGCAGAGGAGGCCGCGGACCTCGGTGAGGTTGCCGTCCGCGCCGAGGAACTGGAGGTTGCGCGCGCGCAGCGGTCCGGTCGCGGGCCGCTCGGTGAGCATCAGCGGCGCCACCGCCACCAGCTGGCCGCCCGCGTCGCGCACCGCGCGCAATTGCAGCGCGTCCCGGGTCGCCCGCCCGTTCCGCCGCAGGTGCCGCCACCACGCCTGCGACCACTCCACCGCGTGGAACGGCAGCCGGCAGCCGGAGGCGTCGAAGAGCGCGCGCCACTCCGGCGCCAGCGCCCCGATGGGGTCGGCGCCCTCCACCCGCTCGACGCGCAGAGGACCGCTCACGTCCACCGCAACGCCGTCCTGGCGAGCACCTTGAGGGCCATCAGCTCCGCCGCCCCGTGGCGCTCGCGGTACTTGGAGAAGATCCGCCCGTAGGCGCGGATCGCCCCGGTGGAGTCCCGCTGGTCGTGCATCAGCGACGGAGCGCCGGTCCGGTAGTTGAGGACCACCTGGTCCACGAACACCACGCCGCACTCCCGGATGGCCCTCAGGTAGAAGTCCACGTCCTCCACCAACCGCAGCTCCTCGTCGAACCCGCCCACCGCCGCCACCGCCTCCTTGCGGAGCAGCGCCGCCGAGCACACCAGCACGGTGGGCTTGAACAACATGTTGGCGACCATCATCAGCTTCGACCGGAACTTCCAGGACAACCGGGCGCGCTCTGCCGCATTCTGGAAATAGTCCTGCTGCCGGGCGAGCACCTTGGGGTTGTCGCCGAACGGCGCGATCCGCCCGAACGCCACCCCCGCCCCCCGGTGCTTGCCCAGCGCGTCGATCAGCGTCCGGTAGGCGTTGGGCTCCATCCGGTCGTCGTCGTCGAGGAAATGGACGAACTCCCCGCGCGCCTTGGGCCACGCCGAGTTGCGCACCCGGCTGGGGAGCCCGCCGGTGGGGCTGGGCATCCGCTCGTAGCGCACCCGCTGGTCGTTGATCGCCTCCACCACCGGCGCGCCGGCGCCCTCCGGGCTGTCGTCGATGACGTGGACCTCGACGGAGACGCCGCCCTCCTGGTCGAGCGCGCTGCGGATGGATTCACCCAGCGGGATCGGCCGGCGGTAGGTGGGGATGATGACGGAGACGTCGATGGCCATGAGCCGCAAGCGTGAAAGCGGCGGGAGTGTGCTCGATCCGCCCGGCGGGCATCAACAGCATTCCCTCCAGAGCGGGGACTACCGGACGAGCGCGCCGCTGAAGAACTGGACCAGCTTCTCCGCGTAGGCGCGCCCGCCGCCCTCGGCGTAGGTGGCGTGGCCCTCGCCCGGGATGCGGTACACCTCGCCGCCGGTGGCGTCCGCCAGCTCCTGGGACATCCGCGCCGGCACCACCGGGTCGTCCGCGAAGGTGATGAACAGCGCCTTGCGGCCCTTGAGCTTGGCCGCCACGTCGATGGGCCGGAAGTTGCCGCCGTCCAGGTGGCGCCGCACCACCGCCACCGCGGCCGCCCGCGCCCACGGCCAGGTGCCGCCGTACTCGTGCGACGTCTGGTCCAGCGCGTCGGTGTAGCCGCCCGCGGCGGCCACCGCGGCGATCCTCGGGTCCTCCGCCGCGAACGCGGTCACCAGCGCGGCGCCGTTGGAGATGCCGAAGGCGCCCAGGTGCCCGGGCTGGACGCCGGGCTGCTTGAGCACCCAGTCCACCGCGGCCTCGAAGGCGGCGCGCTCGGGGACGCCCAGCTTGACCACCCCGCCGCTCTCCCCGTGGCCCGGCCAGTCGAACGCCAGCGCGCCGAAGCCGGCGCCGGCGAGGATGAGCAGCTCCTCGCGGACCTGGGCGCGGTCGGCCACGCTGCCGTGGGTGAGCAGCACGGTGGCGCCGTTCTTCGGCGGGACCCACCACCCCTTCACCTCGAAGGTCTCGTACCGCGGGGGCCGGACCGTCCAGGAGGCGGGCTGGACCTCGATCCCCCACGGCGGCGGCGGGGAGCGCCGGGGCGGGTGGAACCCCAGCCCCTCCGACCTCACCGCTCGCACCGCGGACTGCGTCATCCACAGCGCCACCACGAGGACGAGCAGCGCCACGTCGATCAGCATCCGTCTCCTCACGCCGCCTTCGGCTCCTGGACGACCCGTCGTTCCTGCCGCGCCCGCAACGCGCCGCGCGCGAACTCCAGGGTCTCCCGGATGTTGATCGCCCGGGTGAGGATCGCCAGCCCCACGTACGCGGCGGCCTCCGCCAGCAGCCGGAGGGCGAGCACCGGGATGCCGTGCGGCGACCCCAGCCAGGACGGCGGTGCCTCCACCAACGGCTTGAGCTGCACGTGGAGCGCGCCCACCAGGGCCATCACCAGCGCGGTGCGCGCCAACATGGAGAGCACCTTGCGGTCGAACACGCTGCGCCCGACGAAGAAGAGGAGGATGCCGATGATGAACAGCTCGGTGGAGACCGTGGCGATGGCCGCGCCCGTCCCTCCCCACCCGTCGCCGCGCGCCGCCAGGGGCCGGATGAAGATGAGGTTGAAGATCGGGTTGATCAACAGCCCGAAGGCGGAGATGCCGGTCATGGTCCACGGCCGGCCGCTGGCCCACATGAAGTAGCTGGAGACCACCGCCACGTAGGTGCAGGTGAAGTTGGCGCAGAGGATCATCAGCGCCGGGACCGCGGGGAGGTAGCCCGTGCCGGCGGTCAACCGCACCACCAGCTCGGAGGCGAGCGACATGGCGAACCCGACCGCCAGCGCGAAGGTGAGGATGGTGGACATGGTCCGCGCGCCCACGGCGTTCAGCTCCTCGCGAGAGCGGGCGGCGGCGCGAGAGAAGAGCGGGAGGATGGCGCCGCCCAGGAGCGGGGTGAGGGCCAGGGTGAAGCTGGAGATGTCCACCGCCGTGCCGTACCAGCCCAGCTCGGGCGCGCTCATGTGCCACCAGGACATCATGTTCTGGTCCAGCTTGCTGTAGATGAGCGAGAGGCTGTTGAGCATGAAGGGGATCGCGCTCTTCAGGGCCCCGAAGGTGCCGGGCCAGTTCACCTTCAGCTTGATCGGGAGGCGGCGGAAGACCTCGCGGTAGATGAGGACGGCCTTCAGCGCCTCGGCGAAGAAGAACGCCATCGCCACCCCCACCACCCCGCCGCCCAGCAGCACCGCCGCCACCACCGCGACGCCCCACACCACCTTGTTGGTGACGTTGATCCTCGCCAGGCCCCTCACCTCGCGCCCGGCGGTGAGCAGGCCCCCGAAGGCGCTGTTCTGCTGGTAGAGCGCCCACATCCCGCCCATCCCCAGGGCGGTCAGCCGATACGTCATCGACTGGCCGTTGTAGGTGAGGACGAGGGTCATGAGGGCGCTGAGGACGAAGAACATCACCGACCGGATGATCATCACGCCGGCGACGAAGTCGTTGGCGTGCTCGATCCGGACGGACACCTCCTTCTGGGCGTACGGCTCCATCCCGAAGGTGGTGAGGAGGAAGGTGGTGTTGGCCGCGGCGTTGGCGGGGTTGAAGATGCCCATCACCATCGGCCCCAGCATGCGCGGGAGGAAGATGAGCTTGACCACCATCCCGAGGCCGTAGGTGGCGACCAGGGAGAGGCCCAGCTGGATCGCGTTGCGGACCGCGATCTTTGCGTCGTGGTGGGTGGAGTCCTGAGCGAGGGGCGCTGCGTCCGCCATGGGGAGGGGCGCGCATGGTGGCACGCGGGGCCTGGATCTCAAAGAGACCCCCGGTCGCTCAAAGTCGTTCGCGTATCGGCTAAGGTTGGAGAACCCTTCCGTCGGATGAAGCCCTTCTTCTTCGGTCCCTCTACCCAGCCCAGGTACGGCTTGCTGCACCCGCCCTCCGGCGAGTCCACGCGGCGCGCCGGCGTGCTGCTCTGCTACCCGGGCGTCCAGGAGTACAACATCAGCCACTGGGCCTTCCGGAAGCTCGCCGGGATGCTCAGCCGCGCCGGCTTCCCCGTGCTGCGCTTCGACTGGGCGGGCACCGGGGACTCGGCGGGCGACGCCGGGGCCAGCCGGGTGGCCGCGTGGCTGGAGGACGTGGCCATGGCGGCGCAGGAGCTCCAGGACTCCGCGGAGGTGGAGCGCGTGTCGCTGGTGGGGATGCGGCTGGGCGCGGCGCTGGCGGCGCGCGCGGTGGCCTCGGGCCTGGCCGCCGAGGACCTGGTGCTGTGGGAGCCGGTGCTCTCCGGCAAGAAGTACCTGGCGGAGCTGGAGGCGCTGGACCGGCACGAGCTGGAGCGGCTCCTCCACGAGGGCCCCGCCGGCGACGCCGAGCTGGGCGGCTACCCGTTCAGCAAGGAGACGCGGGCGGACCTGGAGGCGCTGGACGCCGCCGCGGAGGCGCCGCGCGGGGCGAAGCGGGTGTGGCTCTTCTCGGACCGCGCGCGCCCGGAGCTGCAGGAGCTGGAGAAGGCCTGGGCCGCGGCCGGCGTGCAGGTGACCAACGAGGTGGTGCAGGACAAGGCGTCGGTGACGTCGGGCGGGGCTCGGGAGGCGGCGGCGCTCTACACCACCGTGCTGGAGTCGATCACCCGGCGGCTCTCGGAGGGCGCGGCATGAGGGAGCGCGCGCTGCTCATCGGCGAGGGGCAGAACCTGGTGGGCGTCCTCTGCGAGCCGGAGCCCGCGAAGAAGATCGCCGGCGCGCCCGCGGTGCTGCTGTGGAACGTGGGCATCCACCACCGCGTAGGCCCCTACCGCGTCTTCACGGACCTGGCGCGGCGCCTGGCCGCGGAGGGCTTCACCTCCCTGCGCTTCGACGTGGCCGGCCAGGGCGACAGCGCCCCGCGGCGCGGCGTGGTGGAGGGGAACACCCACGTCGCGGACGTGCAGGACGTGATGGCCTTCCTGGAGAAGAAGATGGGCTTCAAGGCGTTCGTGCCCGCGGCCTTCTGCTCCGGGGTGGACGCCTGCCACGCGCTGGTGAGGGCGGACCCGCGCGTCGCCGGCACCATCTACATCGAGCCGTACGCGTGGCGGACCCCCGGCTTCTGGGTGCGCTACCCGCTGCGGTTCCTGGACGCCAAGCGCTGGAAGCGGCGGCTGTCGAACAAGCAGGCCGGCGCCGAGGGCGAGAAGCCCGACGACGTGGCGCTGGACCCGGCGGCGCAGGAGGCGGCCCAGCAAAGCGACGCCGGGATCGTCTTCTCCCGCAGCCAGCCGGATCCGCTCGTCTTCGGCAACGAGGTGGCGGCCATCGCGGCGCGCGGGACCAGGATGCTGTTCCTCTACTTCGGCGGCGACACCAACGTGAACCACGCCGGCCAGCTGTGGGAGATGATCGGCAAGTCGTCCGGCGACCTGGGGGGCAAGGTCGAGGTGTCCTTCGACGGCGAGGCGGACCACATCCTCTACCGGCCGGCCGACCGGGCGCGTGCCCTGGAGGCGATGGTGGCCTGGACTCGCAAGCACTTCGGAGGGAGCGTCGCTTCATGAAGCCCGCCGTTCACCGCTTGTTCGAGGCCCAGGTGGACCGCGCCCCGGACGCGCTGGCCGCGATCTGCGGCGACGAGCGCGCCACCTACGCCGAGCTGGACCGCCGCGCCAACAAGGTGGCGCACGCGCTGATCGCCCGCGGGGTGCGCCCGGGGCAGCGGGTGGGGCTGTGCCTGGACCGGTCGGTGGACGCCATCGCCGCGCTGCTCGGGATCCTCAAGGCGGGCGCCGCCTACGTCCCGCTGGAGTCGACGTACCCGAAGGACCGGCTGGCGTTCATCGCCCAGGACGCGGCGATCGCCGCGCTGATCACCTCGCGCGCGCTGCGCCCGCGCCTGCCGGACCGCGGCTGCCCGGAGCTCTTGGTGGACGCGGACGCGGCGGCCATCGCGCAGTCCTCCGACGCGCGGCCGGACGTCCCCGGCGTCACCGGCGAGTCGCCCGCGTACGTGATGTACACCTCCGGCTCCACCGGCCAGCCGAAGGGCGCGGAGATCCTCCAGAAGGCGATCGACCGGCTGGTGATCGACGTCGAATACGTCTCGCTGGGGCCGAAGGAGCGGCTGCTGTTCGCCGCCCCGCTGGCGTTCGACGCCTCCACCTTCGAGATCTGGGGCGCGCTGCTCAACGGCGGCGCGGTGGTCTGCTACCCGGAGCCCGTCCCCACCCCGCGCGGGCTGAAGGAGATCATCACCCGCCACCAGGTCACCACCGCCTGGCTCACCGCCGCCCTCTTCAACGCGGTGGTGGACGAGGACGTGAGCGCGCTGAAGGGGCTCACCCAGCTGCTCACCGGCGGCGAGGCGCTCTCGGTGGCGCACGTCCGCCGGGCGATGGCGGCGCTGCCGGACACGCAGCTGTTCAACGGCTACGGGCCCACGGAGACCACCACCTTCGCGGTGGTGCACCGCATCCCGCGCGACCTCCCGGCGGACGCCGCCGCGGTCCCCATCGGCAAGGCCATCCGCCTCACCGCGCTGCACGTGCTGGACCCGCAGGGGCGCGCGGTGAAGGACGGCGAGCCGGGCGAGCTGTTCATCGCCGGCGACGGCCTGGCGGGCGGGTACATCAACCGCCCGGACCTCACCGCCGAGCGCTTCGTCGCCAACCCCTTCTCCCCCGGCGAGCGGATGTACCGCACCGGGGACCTGGTGAAGCGGGACCCGGACGGCACGGTGCACTTCCACGGCCGCATCGACACCCAGGTGAAGATCCGCGGCTACCGGATCGAGCTGGGGGAGATCGAGGCCGCGCTGCAGCGCCACCCCGCCGTCAAGGCCGCCGTGGTGCAGGCTTTGGAGCGCGGCGGCGAGAAGCGGCTGGTGGCGTACTGCGTGCCCTCCGGCACCAACGGCGTGCGCCCCAAGGACCAGGTCATCGGCAAGTGGCTGGGGGAGTCCCTCCCCGACTACATGGTGCCGCGCGCGTTCGTGTGGATGGACGCCATCCCCGTCACCTCCAACGGGAAGGTGGATCGCCGCGCGTTGCCGGCGCCGGACCTGGGCCGCCCGTCGCTCTCCAACGAGTACGCGCCCCCGGAGACGAAGCTGGAGAAGGAGCTGTGCTCGCTCTGGGGTGACCTGCTGGGCATCTCCGAGGTGGGCGCCACCGACAGCTTCTTCGACCTGGGCGGCAGCTCGTTGCTCGCGGTGCGGATGGTCTCCCGCCTCCGCGAGCGCACCGGGCACGACCTCCCGGTGCTCGAGGTCTTCGAGCGCCCCACCGCCCGCGCGCTGGCGAAGCGGATGGAGAGCGGCGGGAACGGCGCGTCGGGCCTGGAGGCGGCGCTGAAGAAGATCTCCACGCGCACGGCCGACCGCGGGCCGGTCGCCATCATCGGGATGGTCTGCCGGCTCCCCGGCGCCACCGGCATCTCCGAGCTGTGGCAGATGCTGGTGGACGGCCGCGAGGGCATCGCCCGGTTCACCGACGCCACGCTGGACCCGGACGTGCCGGCCGCCCTGCGCGCGGACAGCGACTACGTGCGCGCCCGCGGCATCCTGGAGGACGCGGACCGGTTCGACGCGCCGTTCTTCGGCATCTCCCCGCGCGAGGCGGAGATCATGGATCCGCAGCAGCGGATCTTCCTCGAGCTGGCGTGGGAGGCGCTGGAGCACTCCGGCCACGTCCCCGAGCGCTTCGACGGCGCCATCGGCATCTGGGGCGGGAAGGACACGGACCGGTACTACGCCGAGAACGTGATCACCCGCCCGGACCTGATCGAGCAACTGGGCGCGTTTCACACGATGGTGGCGAACGAGAAGGACTACATCGCCACGCGCGTCGCCCATAAGCTGAACCTCCGCGGCCCGGCGATCTCCGTCCACAGCGGCTGCTCCACCTCGCTGGTGGCGACGGTGATGGCGCTCCGCAGCGTCCAGATGGGCGAGTGCGACCTGGCATTGGCGGGCGGCGTGGCCCTCACCGTCCCAGTGCGGAGCGGGCACCTGTACCAGGAGGGCGGCATGCTCTCCGCCGACGGGAGCACCCGGACTTTCGACGCCTCCTCCACCGGCACCGTGTTCGCCGACGGCGCGGCGATGGTGGTGCTGCGGCGGCTGGAGGACGCCGTCCGCGACGGCGACACCATCTACGCGGTGCTCCGCGGCGGCTTCCTCAACAACGACGGCGGCGACAAGGCCAGCTTCACCGCCCCCTCCGTCGAGGGGCAGGCGATGGTGGTGGCCCGCGCGCACGCCGACGCGGGCGTGGACCCGCGGACCATCTCCTACGTGGAGGCGCACGGCACCGGCACGCCGCTGGGCGACCCCATCGAGGTGGAGGCGCTCACCCGCGCCTTCCGCGCGCGGACGCAGGACATCGGGTTCTGCGGCATCGGGTCGGTGAAGACCAACATCGGCCACACGGTGATGGCGGCCGGCGCGGCGGGCGTGATCAAGACCGCGCTGGCGCTGCAGAACGAGCTCATCCCCGCGTCGCTCCACTTCCAGAAGCCGAACCCGAAGATCGACTTCGAACGGTCGCCGTTCCGGGTGGTGGCGAAGGCGCAGCCGTGGCCGCGGGCGAGCGCCCCGCGGCGGGCGGGCGTGTCGTCCTTCGGCGTCGGCGGCACCAACGCGCACGTCGTGGTGGAAGAGGCACCGGCCCTCCCCGCGCCGGCGGGCGAGCCGAGCGGCCCGGAGCTCCTGGTGCTCTCCGCGCGCACCGACACCGCGCTGGAGGCGCAGACCCAGCGGCTGGCGGAGCTCCTGGAGAAGAACCCGCGCGCCTCGCTGGCGGACGTGGCGTTCACGCTCCACGACGGCCGGCGCGCGTTCCAGAAGCGGCGGGCGGTGGTCGCCACCAGCCCCGAGGACGCGGTCTTCGCGCTCAAGGACCTGAAGCGGCACGTCAACCGCCAGGCGTTCGGCTCGCGGCCGGAGCTGGCGTTCCTCTTCCCCGGCCAGGGCTCGCAGTACGTGGGGATGGGGCGGGCGCTGTTCGCCGCGCTGCCGGTGTTCCGCGACGCGCTGGAGCGCTGCTTCGCCGCCGCCAGGGACGCCGTGCCGGACCTGCGCGACGTGATGTTCGCGCCCGAGGGCGACGCCAAGGCGGAGGCGGCGCTGAAGGCCACGCAGTACACGCAGCCGGCGCTCTTCGCCATCGAGTACGCGCTGGCCTGCCAGCTCATCCACTACGGGCTGAAGCCGGCCGCGATGGTGGGGCACTCGGTGGGCGAGTTCGCCGCCGCCGCGCTCTCGGGCGTGATGAGCGCGGACGACGCCATGCGCCTGGTCGCCGAGCGCGGGCGGATGATGGGGTCCATGCCGCCGGGGACCATGCTCTCCGTGCGCCTGGCGGCCAGGGACGTCCAGCCGCGGCTCACCGGCGGGCTGGGCATCGCCTCCGACAACGGGCCGCAGCTGTGCGTCGTCTCCGGCCCCACCCCGGAGGTGGAGGCGTTCCAGAAGGCGCTGGACGCGGACGGCGTGCAGGCCCGGCCGCTGCACACCTCGCACGCGTTCCACTCGGCGATGATGGACCCGGCGGTGGCGCCGTTCACCGCCCGCGTCGGCCAGGTGAAGCTCTCCGAGCCGCGCATCCCCTTCGTCTCCACCCTCACCGGCAAGTGGATCACCAGGGAGGAGGCCACCGACCCCGGCTACTGGGGCCGGCACCTCCGCGCCACCGTCCGCTTCGCCGAGGCCGTCGCCACCCTGTGGAACGTGTCCCACCCGGTGCTGGTGGAGGTGGGGCCCCGCACCACGCTCGCCACCCTGGCGCGGCAGCAGGTCAAGGACCGGAACAAGCAGGTCGCCGTGTCCATGCTCAACGACACCCCCCAGGTGGAGCTGGCGTCGCTCCTGGGCGGCATCGGCTCGCTCTGGACCACCGGGGCGGACGTCGACGCGCGCGCCTTCTACGGCATCACCGACCGCACCCCGCGGCGGCGCATCCCCCTCCCGACGTACGCCTGGGACAACCACCGGTACTGGATCGCCAAGGCGAACCGGGCGCCGGTGGCGGCCGCGGCCCCCGTGGCCGTCCAGGCGCCTCCACCCCCACCTCCTCAACCCACGGTCACCCTCGCCCCCCCCACTCCCATGGCCTCCCGGATCCCCGAACTCAAGGCGCAGCTCGCCGAGGTCTTCGAAGAGACCGCCGGCATCGAGATCACCGACGCCGACTCCAACGCCTCCTTCCTGGAGCTCGGCTTCGACTCCCTCTTCCTCACCCAGGTGGCGCTCGCGCTGGGGCGGAAGTTCGAAGGCGTGAAGATCACCTTCCGGCAACTGGTGAACGACCTCCCCACCCTCGACGCCCTGGCCGAATTCATGGACGCGAACCTCCCGAAGGACGCCGCCGTCGCCGCCCCGGCCGCGGCCGCCCAGCCCGCCGCTCCCGCGCAGGCGCAAGCGGTCCAGACCATCCAGCAGATGCCGATGGCGATGCCGCAGATGCAGATGCCGCCAATGCCCCAGCTGCCCATGGGGATGCCCCAGATGCCGATGCCGCAGATGGGCATGCCCATGATGCCGATGCCCGGCTACGACCCGATATCGATGATGCAGCAGCAGCTCTACATGATGCAGATGCAGCTGGCGATGATGCGCGGCCAGCCGCCGATGTCGATGGGCATGGGCATGCCGCAGATGCCCATGGGGATGCCCGGGATGCCCCAGATGCAGATGCCGGCGCCCGCCCCCGCCGCCGCGCCGTCTCCCGCCATCCCGATCCCCGCCTCGGTGCCGGCCGCCGCCGCGAAGGCCGCCACCGCCCAGCCTCCACCGGAGAAGAAGGCCGAGGACGACCCCAACGCCAAGAAGCCCTTCGGCGCCATCGCCCGCATCGCGCTGCACAAGGACGAGCTGACGCCGCGGATGAAGGGCCGGCTGGACGGGCTGATGGCCCGCTACACCTCGCGCACCAGGAAGTCCAAGCAGCACACCGAGGAGAACCGCGCCTTCAACGCCGACCCGCGCGTGGTGACCGGCTTCCGCCCGGCGATCAAGGAGCTGATCTACCCCATCGTGATCCAGCGCTCGAAGGGCTCCAAGATCTGGGACCTGGACGGCAACGAGTACGTGGACACGCTCAACGGCTTCGGCTGCAACCTCTTCGGCTGGCAGCCGGACTTCGTCACCGAGGCGGTGAAGCACCAGCTGGACACCGGCCACGAGATCGGCCCGCAGACGCCGCTCGCCGCCGAGTGCGCCCGCCTCTTCACCGAGGCCACCGGCACCGACCGCGCCGCCTTCTGCAACACCGGCTCCGAGGCGGTGCTGGGCTGCCTCCGCATCGCGCGCACCGTCACCGGCCGCCCGAAGACGGTCATCTTCACCGGCAGCTACCACGGCATCTTCGACGAGGTGATCGTCCGCGCCACCAAGAACAAGGCGGTGCCGGCGGCGCCGGGCATCACCCCGCAGGCGGCGGAGAACACCATCGTCCTCGACTACGGCACCCCGGAGTCGATGGAGATCATCAAGAAGCGCATCAACGAGGTCGCCGCGGTCCTGGTGGAGCCGGTGCAGAGCCGCCGGCCCGACTTCCGCCCGCGCGAGTTCCTCCACGAGCTGCGCAAGGTGACCGAGCAGAGCGGCTCGCTGCTCATCTTCGACGAGGTGATCTGCGGCTTCCGCGCCGGCATGCAGGGCGCGCAGGGCTACTTCGGCATCAAGGCGGACGTGGCGTCCTACGGCAAGGTGGTGGGCGGCGGCCTCCCCATCGGCATCATGGCCGGCAAGCGCCAGTACATGGACGCGCTGGACGGCGGCCACTGGCAGTTCGGCGACGACTCCGTCCCCACCGTGGGCGTGACCTACTTCGCCGGCACCTTCGTCCGCCACCCGCTGGCGCTCTCCGCGGTGCGCGCGGTGCTCACCCACCTCAAGAAGGAGGGCCCCGGCCTGCAGAAGCGCGTGGACGCGATGACGGACCGGCTGGCCTCGGAGATGAACGCCTTCTTCAAGCAGGTGGGCGCGCCGCTGGAGATCCGGCACTTCACCTCGCTGTGGAAGACCTTCCCCACCCAGGACAACATGCCCTGGCTGGACCTGATGTTCGTGATGCTGCGCGACCGCGGCATCCACATCATGGACGGCTTCCCCTGCTTCTTCACCACCGCCCACACCGACCAGGACGCGGACGCGATCATCAAGGCCTACAAGGAGAGCGTGCTGGAGATGCAGGAGGGCGGCTTCATGCCGCGCGCCGAAGGGGCGAAGGCCCCGGCGGCGAGCGTGTTCGACGCCCAGCGCCCGCCCGTCCCCGAGGCGCGGCTGGGCAAGGACCCCTCCGGCAACCCGGCCTGGTACGTCCCCAACCCGAACGAGCCAGGCAAGTACATCAAGCTCGAGCAGGCGTGACGGAGGAGGTCGCCGTGGCGTACGGCATCCAGTTCGACGAGGCGCAGTTCGACCCCTACCGGGTGATGCCGGTCACGCATACGTGGTCGGACCACCCGCTCTTGCAGCTGGGGGCCCTGGTGGACCTGGCGCGGCGGCTGGACGCCAAGGGCTCCATCCGCTCCCACGACGGCCAGGTGAACGCGGGCACCAACTTCTCCACCGCCCCGGAGCAGCACCCCGCCAAGCTGTCGCCGGTCCAGACCATCGAGCAGATCGAGAAGGCCGGCGCCTGGATGGCGCTCCACCACGTCCAGCAGGACGACCTCTACCGGAAGCTGGTGGACGAGATCCTCGACGAGGTGCGGCCGCGCGTGGAGAAGAAGGACCCGGGGATGTTCGGGCGCGCCGGGTGGATCTTCGTCACCTCCCCCAACGCGGTGACGCCGTACCACATGGACCACGAGCACAACTTCATCCTCCAGTGCATCGGGAAGAAGACGCTCCACGTCTGGAACCCGCTCGACCGGGACGTGGTGACGGAGCGCTCCCTGGAGCTCTTCCACGGCAAGCTCTCCCGCGAGCTGGTCGTCTACAAGGAGGAGCACCAGCCCCGCGCGTACACCTTCGACCTGCAGCCGGGGATGGGCGGGTACATGCCGTCCACCTCGCCGCACTGGGTCAAGAACGGCGACGGCGTCTCCGTCACCATCTCCTGCACCTACTACACCAAGGAGATCCGCCGCCGGAAGCTGCTCCACCGCGGCAACCAGAAGCTCCGGGAGCTGGGCCTCACCCCCGCCCCCGTGGGCCAGAACGCGCTGCGCGACGGCGTGAAGCAGACGTTCTTCGGCATGGGACAGGCCTTCCAGCGCCTCCTCAAGCGCCAGTCCCCGGGCGTGCCTACACCGCCCTATGCTGTGAGTGGTTCCCCCCTATATTGAGGGGAAAACTAAAGAAAGCAGACCGCGAGAATCTTTCCAGACGTACCATGCTGGGGCCCCCCCGCCTCGCGGCAGTTCTAGAATTTAGTCTGAAATAGTTCTAAAAGTTGGAATTTTCCAAGTTTTAGAAGCTCCGCGATTTAGCACCCTAGCTTCATCAAGCAGTTACGACTGGCCAGGCGCGTGCAATGCCTGAGGTCGTAATTCTCGCGGAGGGTAGAAAGTGAACTCGCTGGGCAAACTGGTTCCGGGTCGCAACGCCAAGATCAATCTGATCCTGGACCTGGTCCTTCTGGCCATCGCGATCGTCGCCGCCCGTCCTCGGGCCTTCGGCCT
Organism: Myxococcaceae bacterium; assembly: GCA_035637895.1. Lineage (GTDB taxonomy): Bacteria > Myxococcota > Myxococcia > Myxococcales > Myxococcaceae > DASRBA01. Next base: position 10,325 of record DASRBA010000287.1, on the reverse strand, counting down.
CGACGTGGCCCTCCAGATGCCGTGGGGGTTCTTCGCGGCGGCCTGGGCCTGGATCATCACCACCTTCGCGCTGCGCCACTACAACCCCTGGGCGCATGACCGCGCGCTGCTGGACGACGCCGCGATGGCGACCGTGGGCGTGGGCGCCGCCGCCATGGCCGTGGCCGGGATGAGGGCCTTCACCTCCGACCCCGCCGCGTCCCCGGACGTGGTGAAGATGATCACCTTCCTCTGGCCCGCGGTGATCATCCTCCGCGTCTCCATCTTCCGGAACATGGCCAAGGGCGAGGCCGGCCCGCTGGACGAGGTGTTGGTCATCGGCGGCGGGCCGCTGGGCCGCGCCACCATCGAGTTCCTCAAGGGCAAGAGCAACGTCCACGTGGTCGGCCACCTGAGCTTCCAGGGCGAGAAGATGGGCCCCCACGCTCACGGCGAATACCTGGGCAACGTGGAGGAGCTGGAGTCCATCCTCCGCAGCGTGCCGGTGAACGAGGTCTACATCTCCGGCAGCATGACCAAGCAGGGCGAGCAGATGCAGGCCGCCGTCCGCGTCTGCGAGAAGTTCGGCGTCCCGTTCGCGCTGCCGGCCAACCCGTTCCGGTTCGACCGGGCCATCCCGGTGGAGCAGGGCAGCAAGGACGGCTACATCCACTACCTGGCCAACGACGCCAAGCCGGCCCAGTTCGCCCTCAAGCGCCTCTTCGACATCGTGTCCTCCGGCGCCGCGCTGTTCTTCATGCTCCCGCTGTTCGCGGTGGTGGCGGCGGCCATCAAGCTCGGCTCCAAGGGCCCCGTGTTCTTCCGGCAGCAGCGGATCGGCCTGAACGGCCGGCCCTTCGGGATGCTGAAGTTCCGCTCCATGGTGACCAACGCCGAGGAGCTGAAGGCCAAGCTGATGGCCCAGAACGAGCAGACCGGCCCGGTGTTCAAGATGAAGAACGACCCCCGCATCACCGGGATCGGCCGCTTCATCCGCAAGTACTCCATCGACGAGTTGCCCCAGCTGATCAACGTGCTCCGCGGCGACATGAGCGTGGTGGGCCCCCGCCCGCCGGTGCCCTCCGAGGTCGCCAAGTACGAGGCCTGGCAGCGCCGCCGCCTCTCCGTCCGCCCGGGCCTGACCTGCATCTGGCAGGTGAGCGGCCGCAACCAGATCACCTTCGACCAGTGGATGTACCTGGACATGCAGTACATCGACCACTGGTCCTTCGTGGGCGACCTGCAGCTGATCTTCCGCACCGTTCCCGTCGTCCTCACCGGTCGCGGCGCCTCGTAAGCCTCACCAGCCGTACTAGGATGCCCGGGAAGGAGGGGTCCCGAGCATCCCGCAGGGCCGCGGCACCGTGAGCAACTGGCCAATCACACACTGGAATCCGAAGTCCTTTGCCTGCCTCAGCGGGTTGGTGATCGCGCTGTCCGCCCTGGTGGCGGCCGGCTGCGGCAAGCCGCTGGGGCAGTTCGTCTGGGTGGACGACTACGCCGCCCCGGAAGTCCCCGAGTACCAGCTGCAGCCCGGGGACATCCTCACCATCAAGGTCTACAAGGAGGACGCCCTCTCCGGGAAGGTGAAGGTCCGGCTGGACGGCCGGATCTCCCTCCCGCTGCTGGACGACGTGCCCGCCGCCGGGCGCACCACCACCATCCTCGCGCGAGACCTGGAGCAGCGGCTCAAACCGCTGGTCAACAAGCCCACGGTCTCCGTGCTCCTGGAGGAGACCCGGCCCAAGCAGTTCTCGGTGGTGGGCGAGGTGTCCCGCCCCGGGACCTACGCGCTGGAGCCGGGCCTGGGCGTCCTCCAGGCGCTCGCCAACGCCGGCGGCCTCAACGAGTTCGCCAACCGGGACCGCGTCTTCGTCCTGCGGCAGGGGATGGCGGAGCGCGTCCGCTTCACCTACGAGGCCCTGGCGCACGGCGAGGGGAAGGGCAGCACCTTCCTCCTCCAGCCGGGCGACGTCATCGTGGTGGAGTGAGCGATGGGCTCGGCCGCCTGGCTGCTTTTGGGGCTGGTGGTGTCCGCCGATCACGGCTTCACCAGCTTCTCGGTCTCGGCCGAGACGCGCGGATCGGCGTCGTTCCAGGAGGGCAGCGCCACCGTCGGCTTCACCCCGGAGCTCTCCATCCAGCCGACCGCGGACGTGGGCTGGGTGGCCGGCGCGCTGAGGGCCGACCTCGGCTACCACCCGCTGTTCACCCTCACCAGCGCCGCGCCCGCGCTCCTCCACCGCATGCAGGCAACCGGCGAGTGGCGACTGTCTCCTGGCCGGCGAGCGCTGGTGGATCAGCAGCTTTCGTTCGGGCAGTATGACACCTCGCTCGGCAACCTCGGTCAGGCGGGAGACGACCCGTTTCCGAAGCTTCTGGGTCTGGGTATCGTGGACTACCTCACGTCCGACACCGCCGCCGGCTTCGACGGCGCGCTCGTGCCTCGGCTTCGCCTCCGCGCCTCCGCCGGCTACCACGTCAGCGGCGGGCTGACCGAGGCCGCGCGCGCCGGCCTCCCGCTCCAGCAGGGGCCGAGGCTCACGCTGGAGCTGCAACACGAGGCGACGCGGCGGGACTCGGTCTCCGGGTACCTCAAGCTCTCCGGGGACCGGTTCTCCAAAGACACCGGGGACCGGTTGGCGGGGGTCGCGGAAGGCGGGGTGACCTGGCGCTCCACGCTCACCCGGGACCTGGGGATGACCCTGGCCGCCGGCGCGGCGGCGGCGGCGTCGGCGATCGTCGGAGGCGTCCCCGTCCAGCTGGCGGCCCCGGTGGGCTCTGCGGGATTGAGCTACGGCGCGCCCCGGCTGCGCTTCACGGTGGACGCCAACTACTCGCCGCAGGTCGACGCGCAAACCGGCACCATCTTCTACCGCGCCGGGGCGACCGCCTCCTCCGAGTACCACCCGCGCGGCGACCTCACCGCGCGCGCCTCCTTCGGCGGCTCCTGGTCGGTGGCGGGGGACAACGCGGGCGACCGGTCGATCCTGGGCGAGGCGTCGCTCGCCTGGCACGAGCGGAACCTGGAGGTGTCCGGCGGGGTGCGCGCCGCGGACGCGACGCAGGCCAGCGCCCACGCCACCGAGCTGCGCGCGTACGTGGCGTTCAGCCTCAAGACCGCGGCGGTGCGCTGATGCAGAAGCTCCTGCTGCTCTCCACGGTCATCGCCCTGGTCGCGATCCCGATCATCGCGTCCAAGGAGCCGCATCCCAAGAAGGCCCTCAAGAAGACGATCTTGTGGCTGATTGCCTTCAACTTCTTCTACCTCTTCGCGGTCCGCGTCATCTATCCGAGGCTGGGATGACGAAACCGACCGACATGCCTCCCCCGCCGACCATCCTCCTGGTGGAGGACGACCCGATCCTGCGGGCGCAGATCAAGGAGCACCTGGAGGAGTCCAACTTCAAGGTGCTGATCGCCGCCTCGTCGCGCGCGGCCTACGACCAGCTCGCCACCGCCACCCCCGACCTGGTGATCCTCGACCTGGTCCTCCCGGACAGCTCCGGCTACGAGGTCTGCGAGCACATCCGCCGCGACCCGAAGACCAAGGACGTCCCGGTGCTGGTGGTGAGCGCCCGGCTGCTGCCCTCCCACCGCGCCCAGGCCGAGGAGGCCGGCGCCACCGCCTTCCTGCCCAAGCCGTACCAGCGGCGCGAGCTGATGAAGCAGCTCCGCGCCCTGCTGCCCCATTCTCCGCTGGAGATCACCAAGTCATGAGCGCCCCGCTGCCAGGACAGCTCCCCTCCCCGCCGTCCGAGAACGCGGATCTGTTCGACTTCGGACAGATCCGCGACTACCTGGGCTTCGTGCGCAGGGCGGTGGGGCGGCACAAGTTGCTGGTGCTGATCGCCTGGATCTCGGTGATGGGGGTGGCGGCGGGGACGCTGGCCATCCTCCCGCGCAGCTACCACGTGGAGACGAAGATCCTGGCCCAGCAGAACCACGTCATCGCCGCGCTGGGCAACCCCAACCGCACCGTCCCGCGCGACGCGGACGCGCCCACCCGCGCCGCGTCCGAGACCATCCTCCGGCGCGACAACCTGATCTCGCTCATCAAGCAGACGGACCTGGTGGACCAGTGGGAGGCGACGCGCGCCCCCGCCAACCGGATGAAGGACTGGGTGACGAAGGTGCTCAAGGGCCCGCCCGCCGAGGAGGACCGGGTGGACGCGCTGGTGGGCCTCTTGGAGAAGAAGCTCCAGGTGCAGATCGGCGAGGGCACCGTCGTCATCATGATCGACTGGCCGAACGACGAGATGGCGTTCCGGCTGGTGGAGGCGGCGCAGCAGAACTTCCTCGAAGCGCGGCACGTGTCGGAGATCTCCTCCATCTCGGAGGCGATCAGCATCCTGGAGGGCCACGCCGCCGGGGTGCGCGAGGTGATCGACGGCGCGCTGGAGCGGATCCAGCGCTTCAACGCCAAGCAGCAGCCGCAGCCCGGCAAGGCGGTCGCCGCCGGCCCGTCCGCCGCCAAGAAGGCGCTCCAGCGCGAGCGCGAGCAGGTGAACGAGATGCTCACCGCCAAGAAGCGCGCCATCGCCGACCTGGGCGAGTTCCGCCTCAAGCGCCTCTCCGAGCTGCAGACCAAGCTGGCGGAGCTGCGCACCGCCTACTCCGACATCCACCCGGAGGTGCAGGCCACCCAGCAGAGCATCGCCTCGCTGGGGAAGGACTCCGTCCAGCTGTCCGACTTGAAGAAGGACGAGGAGTCGCTCAAGGCGGAGGTGCAGCGGCTGGACAAGGCGATCCTCGAGGCGCCCGCCGCGCCGTCCGCCGCCAGCGCCACGGTGGACGAGGCGCTCAAGGTCATCGACGGCGAGGGCTCGCCGATGGCCGCCAAGCCCTCCGCCCAGGACACCGAGAAGGAGGCGCAGGCGGTGGAGTTCGCCAAGGCGCGGATGAACGTGGCGCTCTCCAAGTACGACGAGCTCCTGGAGCGCATCGACTCCGCGAAGATCGAGCTGGCCACCGCGCGCGCCGCCTTCAAGTACCGCTACAGCGTCATCCGGCCGGCGCAGCGCCCGAAGAAGGCGGACAAGCCCAACGTCCCGATCATCATGGCCCTGGGCGCGTTCGCCGCGGTGGCCCTGGCGGTGCTGGCCGCGGTGCTGGCGGACGTGCGCACCGGGCGGATCCTCGAGTCGTGGCAGGTGCAGCGACTCCTGGGCATCCCGGTGATCGCGGAGGTGAACCGGCCGTGACCCCGGAGGGCGCCCTCTTCGACGCCGTCCCCACCGGCCGGCGCGCGCTGGTGATCGCGCGCGCGCGGCTGAAGGGCTTCCGCGGGCAGTGGTCCGCGATGCTGGTGGCGGTGTGGGTGGCGACCATGGCGGCGATGGTGGTGGGCGCCGCGATCGACCAGCCCATCCTGGCGCTGATCCCGATGGTGGTGGCGACGGTGCTGGTGGCCATCGCCAAGGCGCCGCTGCGCTACACGCTGCTGGCGCTCGCCTTCCTGGCGCTGGTGCTGGAGAACCCGGCGGAGAACCCGGGCTCCGGGAGGTGGAAGTCCCCCATCTACATCCTGGGCGCGCTGCTGCTGGCGAACCTCAACACCACCCTCCCCATCCGGGCGCTCCGCTTCTCCGGGATGGACGCGGTGACGGCCCTGCTGTTCATGGTCTGGCTGCGGCGGCGCATCCTGGGCCGGCACGAGGTCTCTCCGGACATGCCGGAGACCGCGCGCCCGCTGCGCAAGGCGTCGCTGATCTCCTTCTGCACGGTGATCGGCCTGATGGGCTGGGGCATCGCCACCCACGGCGACTTCACCAACGCGCTCTGGCAGGTGCAGAAGCTGCTCTACGTCCCCATCATCTTCGCCCTGATGAGCGCCACGTTCCGCGGGCCGGCCGACCACCCGCTGATCGGCGGGCTGATCATCGGCGCGGCGACCCTGAAGGCGTGCGTGGCCATGTACGTGCGCTCGGTGGTGGGGCCGGAGCCGCCGTACGTCACCACCCACGCGGACTCCATGCTGTTCGCCACCGCGTTCTGCATCCCGCTCATCCGGCTGCTGATCGCCGCGGACAAGAAGAGCCTCCAGCTGTGCCTGGCGGTGTGGCCGCTGCTGATCGGCGGGATGATCGCCAACGGGCGCCGGCTGGTCTGGGTGGAGATCGCCCAGGTCGCCGTCATCGTGCTGCTGATGACGCCGTGGACCCCGGTGAAGCGCGCGCTGGTGCGCTTTCTGATCATCATCGCGCCGATCACGCCGGTCTACCTGGCGGCGGGGTGGAACTCGGACTCCGGCATCTTCAAGCCGGTGAAGACGGTGCGGTCGGTCCTGGACTCGAAGTCGGACCGGTCCTCGGAGACCCGCGACATCGAGAACTTCAACCTGATCGTCACCTTGAAGGCGAACTCGTTCCTCCCCATGGGCTTCGGGCACGAGTACATCGAGATGGTCCAGGCGGACGACATCAGCTCGTTCTTCCCGCAGTACCGCTTCATCCCGCACAACAGCGTGCTCGGGCTGTGGGCGTTCGCCGGCGTGCTGGGCTTCACCTGCATCTGGATGATGCTGGGGGTGGCGGTCTTCTTCGCCGCGCGCTCCTTCCGGATGACCCGCAACATCGACTACCAGACCGCCGCGCTCTCCTGCATCGGGGCGATCTTCATCTACCTGCAGCAGGCGTACGGCGACATGGGGCTGGTGAACTGGATCGGCGTGTTCCTGGTCACCCCCGCCATGGTGGTGGCCGGGAAGCTGGCGGTCGCCACCGGCGCGTTCCCGTCGACGAAGCCGAGGCCGGCCGCGGCGCCCGCCGCCCCGCCCGCCCCGGTGCCGGTGCTCGCGTACGCGCACGGGCCGGAGGAGATCACGCTGCAATGATCGTCCGGCTCCTCGACCTGGCGCTCGCCGCCGCGCTCCTCCCGGTGCTCGCCGCCACCGGGTACCTGGGCTTCCTGGCGCTGATGTCGCGGAGGACCGCGGCGCCGCCGGCCGGCGCGCCGAAGGTGAAGTTCGACGTGGTGGTCCCCGCGCACGACGAGGAGGGCGGCATCGGCCGCACCGTGAAGGACCTGCTGGCGCTCGACTGGCCGCGCGACCTGTTCCGCGTGCTGGTGGTGGCGGACAACTGCAAGGACCAGACGGCGGACCGGGCGCGCGAGGCCGGCGCCACCGTGCTGGTGCGCGAGCACCGGGAATTGCGCGGGAAGGGCTACGCCCTCGCCTACGCCTTCGAGCACAGCGCGAAGGAGGGCTTCGCGGACGCGGTGGTGGTGGTGGACGCGGACACCACCGTGTCGAGCAACCTCCTGCAGGCGTTCCAGGCGCGCATCCAGGCCGGCGCCGGCGCCGTCCAGGCGGACTACGCGGTGCAGAACCCGGAGGCGTCCTGGCGGACCCGGCTGATCCGGATCGCGCTGGGGATGTTCCACGTCCTGCGCTCGCAGGCGCGCGAGCGGCTGGGCGTCTCCTGCGGCCTGCGCGGCAACGGGATGTGCTTCACCCACGCGCTGCTCCAGCAGGTGCCGCACGACGCGTTCTCCGTGGTGGAGGACCTGGAGTACGGCATCCGGCTGGGCCAGGCCGGGCACCGCGTGTTCTACGCGGGCGAGTCGCACGTCTACGGCGAGATGGTCAGCACGGAGAAGGCGTCGCGCTCGCAACGGCGGCGGTGGGAGGACGGGCGCAGGCAGATCGTCCGGTTGCACGGGCGCCCGCTGCTGGCCGCCGGGCTGAAGCGCCGGAGCGGGCTGCTGCTGGACCTGGCGATGGACGTGCTGGTCCCGCCGCTCTCCACCGTGGCCGGGCTGGCGGTCCTGGCGCTGGTGGTGTCCGCGCCGCTGGCGGTGGTCCTGCGCGGGAACAGCGCCGCCGCCGGGGTGGCGTGGGTGTGCGCGCTCTCTTTGACGTGGTACGTGGCCCGCGGCTGGTGGCTGTCCGGCGCCGGCGCTCGCGGCCTGGTCGATCTCCTGTTCGCCCCCGCCTACGTGGCGTGGAAGGTGGCGCTGAAGCTGCGACGCCCCGCCAACCGCCCCGACGAGTGGGTGCGGACCACCCGGGAAACGAGGTCCTGACGTGAAGCCGATCTCCCCCTCCAACAAACCCACCGAGGTCCGCCCCGACGCGGCGGCCATCCTGAGGAACCGCTCCGTCTCCCCGGAGCTGAGCCACCTCTGGCGGGCCATCCAGAAGAACCCGTGGCACTCGCTGGCCATCGTGCCGGCGGACATCTCCACCGACGCGCGGCCCATCGCCGACGCGCTGGTGAGCACCGCCTCGCTGATGCTGGGCAAGGCGCCGGAGCTCCTGGACGGCACCGGGCTGCAGCCCAGCAAGGCGGCGATGTTCATCCTGGACATGAGCCTGGCCTCCCAGCCGCGCGAGCACGGCGCGGTGGTGGTGCTGGACGCGGTGCTGGCCAACGAGGCCTGCATCCCGGTGGCGATCGCCGCGGACGCGGTGGTGCTGGTGGCGACCCTGAAGGAAGCCACCTTCCAGGGCTTCACGAGGACGCTGGAGCTGATCGGCCGGGACCGGGTGGTGGGCTGCATCACCATGCGGCCGGCGCCCCCGCCGCAGGTCATCCCGTCGAGGCCGACGATGCCCACCATGCCGCTCCCGCCGCCCGCGCCGGGCGGAAGGCGGTCGTCGTCGTCATGATCCGCGAGCTGCTCAAGGACGCGGTGGAGCTGGCGAAGGTCGCCACCAAGAAGCAGGGGTCCACCGCGCAGATGGTGCGGGCGGTGCTCCTGTACGACTCGTACGTGGTCACCGCCACCTCGAGGATCCGGCAGGCCGCCCGGAAGTGGCACGTCCCCGGCGTGAACCGGGCGCTCCGGCTGGCGCAGACCGCGCTGTACGGTTTGGAGATCGGCAAGGACGTGCAGCTGGGGCACGGGGTGTACTTCGTCCACACGGTGGGGACGGTGATCGGCGGCGACGCGCGGATCGGCGACCGGGTGACCTTCATGGGCGGCAACACCGTGGGGACCAACAAGGACGACGGGTACCCGGTGATCGAGGACGACGTGATCGTCGGCGCCGGGGCGAGGATCCTGGGGCCGGTGCGGGTCGGCGCGCGGTCGGTGATCGGCGCCAACGCGGTGGTCCGAGAGGACGTGCCGCCGGACAGCGTGGCGGTGGGCATCCCCGCCAAGGTGGTGTCGAAGAAATGAGCGACCTGGTGCTTTCCAAGGGTGGGGAGGGCGGCTCGAAGCCGCGGGTCTCCCTGGTGGTGGCGACCTTCAACCGGCGCCCGCTGCTGGAGCGGCTGCTGCGGCAACTGGAGGGCCAGACGCTGCCCCACGCGCAGTTCGAGGTGGTGGTGGTGGACGACGGCTCCGAGGAGTCGGTGGCGCCGGGGCTGGACACGCTGGAGCTGACGTACGCGCTGCGCGTCCTGAGGCAGAAGAACTCGGGGGTGGCGAAGGCGCGGCACCACGGAGTCCTCCAGGCGCGCGGGGACATCCTGGTCATCGTGGACGACGACATGCAGGTGCCGCCGGAGTTTCTGAAGGCGCACCTGGACGCGCACGCCGCCCGGCCGGAGCCCACGGTGGTGCTGGGGCGGATCCGACCGGACGAAGGGCTGGCGAAGATGCCCGTGTTCGAGCGGTTCCACGCGGCGTCGCTGGAGAAGTGGGCGTCGAGCGTGAAGTCGGGCGCGCTGAAAGCGGTGGGGAACAACCTCTGCACCGGAAACGTGTCGATGCGGCGGGAGGACTACCTGGCGGTGGGCGGGTTCGACCCCACGCTGGAGCGGTCCGAGGACGCCGAGCTGGGGCTGCGGCTGGAGAAGCGCGGCGTGCGGCTGGAGTTCGCCGAGGAGCCGTACACCATCCACTCGTCGGACCACACCCAGCTCAAGAAGTGGCTGGGGCGGTGCTACCGGTACGGCCTGTACGAGCTGCGCATCGCGAAGAAGCACCCGGACGTGCTCCACGCGGACCCGTGGCGGTACCTGTTCTCGCTCCACCCCGTGCTGCGGCCGGTGATGGCGCTGAGCGTGGTGGGGCCGAAGGTGAGCGCGCCGCTGGCGCAGGGGCTGATCCGGGCGGCGATGGCGGCGGACAAGGTGGGGCTGGAGCGGGTGGCGGTTCGGGCGACCATGGTGACCTACGGCATGGAATACTTCCGCGGCATCCGAGCGGAGGCGGGGTCCATGACGGGCGCGGTGCAGTCGCTCCAGGAGTTCCTGCAGAAGGCGGGCGCCGCGGGCGAGGTCGCCGCCGCGGGCGCCGGCGCCGCGGGGGTGCCCCGGTCGATGGCCGCGGCGTCGAACCTGGCGGCGGCGGTGCAGGCGGACCTGTCCGTGCGGAGGGAGTACGAGGACAAGTACGGGTACCAGGGGGAGAAGGGCGGGTCGCTGCCGAAGGAGCTGGTGCAGAAGATC
>DASRBA010000286.1:0-9225 GCA_035637895.1 Myxococcaceae bacterium | reverse complement strand
AGGTCCCGGAGAAGCCTTCCGAGAAGCCCAGGGTCGCGACCGTCGCCTCGCCGCCGCCGGCGCCCCCACCCCCCACCGCATCTCAACCCCCGGGCCCAGGGGGCGCCGATGCGGCGGCCTCCGGCCGCGTCCTCCGGGCTCAGGCCGCGCACTCGCTGGCCAAGCTCAACGCCGGCCGCGACAAGGACATCACCATCGCGGAGCAGCTCGGCCTCAAGGTCCGCCGGGTGGTGATCGACGCCGGCCACGGCGGGCACGACTCCGGCGCCGTCGGCCCGCGCGGCACGCAAGAGAAGGACGTGGCGCTGGCCATCGCGCAGAAGCTGGGCCCGATCCTCGAGAGCCAGGGCCTGGAGGTCGTCTACACCCGCGGCTCGGACCGCTTCCTCTCGCTGGAGAAGCGCGCCGCGCTGGCCAACGAGGCCCGCGGCGACCTCTTCATCTCCATCCACTGCAACTCCGCCGCCTCCGCCTCCCTGCGCGGCGTGGAGACCTACTCGCTGAACATCGCCGCGGACCGGTACTCCATCCGCCTGGCCGCCCGCGAGAACTCCTCCTCCGAGAAGGGCATCTCCGACCTCCAGTTCATCCTCGCGGACCTCGCCACCAAGGCGAACACCGAGGAGTCCTCCCACCTCGCCCAGCGGGTGCAGAAGGCGGTGGTCTCCGAGCTGTCCGGCAAGTACTCCGGCGTCGAGGACCTGGGGACGAAGCAGGCGCTGTTCTACGTGCTGCTCGGCGCGAAGATGCCGGCCATCCTGGTGGAGACCTCCTTCGTCTCCAACCCGGACGAGGAGAAGCGGCTCGGCAGCGCCGCCTACCAGGGGGATGTCGCCAACGCCATCGCCACCGGCGTCGGCGACTACCTGGGCAACCGCCGCCGCCTCGCCAAGGTGGGCGAGTAGGCCCGAGCCCGCCGCAGCCTCGCCAGCAGCACCAGCCCCAGGCCCACCGCGATCCACGACGCCCCGCCGGCCTCGCTGCACGTGCACCCCAGCGACAGGTTCTGCTGGTCCGCGCAGGCGATGGTGATGTCCAGCGGCTGGTCCGCCACCCCGTCCGCCGAGGTCGCCCGCAGCACCACCTGGTTCAACCCGGCGTTCTTGGAGCTGGGCGTCCACAGGATCGCCCCGGAGCTCGCGTCCACCTTCATCCCGTCCGGCACCGCCCCGCCCGCCACCGGCACCAGGCTGAACTGGATGGTCCCGGTGCCCGACACCAGCGGTCTCCCCTGGTCCGAGTACTGGTACGCCGTCCCGCAGGAGCCCGAGAGCGCCGGGGAGGAGAGGAAGCCCGGCGGCGGCTTGCCCGCGGCGCCGATGGCCGCCACCTGGACCACGTCCACGCACGTCAGCCCGCTGTCGTCGGTGACCTTCAACACCGTCCTGTAGCGCCCCGGCTGGTCGTACGTCCGCGTCAGGTCCGCCAGCACGCCGGTGGACCCGTCCGAGAAGGTGAGCGTCTTCGAGACCACGGACCCATCGGAATCTCCAAAGGTCGCGTGGTGGGTGACGGTGAGCGGCGCCGGGCCGGCGGGCGGCGAGAGCGCCATCCGGCACTCCGGCGGCTCCAACCCCCCGCGCCGGACGTTGACCTCCACGGAGTCGGTGGCGGTGAGCCCGTTCCCGTCCAGCACCGTCAGCCGCACCCGGTAGCGGCCCGGCGTGAACGACTGGGTGACGGTGGACGCGGTGGCGGTCGCCACGTCGCCGAGCTCCCAGAAGAAGCCGCGCAGGGGGGCGTCTCCCAGCTTGCAGTCGCAGCTGAAGCTGGAGCTCAGCGACCCGTCCCCGGTGAGCGCCGAGGCCAGGATCTTCGCCGAGGGCGGCCGCCGCCCCCGGTCCAGCACCCACAGCGGCTTCTTCACCGTCCCGGGCCGGCCGGCGGCGTCGAACGCGGTGAGCTCCGCCTGGTATCCGCCCGCCAGCAGGTAGTCGTCCGTCACCTGCTGCCCGCCGCCCAGCACCGACAGGTCGCCGAAGTCCCAGCTCCACAGCAGCGGCAGCGCGGACGGGTCACCCGAGCTGAGCGACCCGTCGAAGGCGGCGCTCAGCGGCGCCTCCGCCGTGTCCGGGGTGACGGTGAAGTCGGCCATGGGCGCGCTCCCGGAGGGCGCCGATACCGTCACCGGGAACGTGTACTGGTCCTGCCCGGAGCTGTTCTGCGCGTTGACGCAGGCCGTGTACGTGCCGGGCGCGGGCGGCGACCACGACACCACGCCGGTGAGCTTGTCCACCAGGAAGCCGGACAGCGGGGCGCAGGCCCCGAACTGCATCGGCCGCGCGCCCAGGGCGGTGACGCGCCCGGAGGCGTTGTACCGGTAGGGGACGTTCGGCGCGCCGCGCGGCGACGCGTCGTGGGCGATGAAGGGCGCGGCGTTGGGCACCAGCACGCAGCTCTGGGTGGGCTCGTCGCAGGCGAGCTGGTCGTAGCCCTTGGGATCCACGCACGACACCGGCGCGCCCTGCGAGCAGAGCCCCGCCTGGCACGTCTCCATGCCGTCGCAGTACAGGCTGTTGGGGCACGGCGTCCCGTTGGCCACCACCGAGCACGTCCCCACCCGGCCCGCCAGCACGCACGAGTTGCACGCGCCCGCGCACGAGGTGTCGCAGCACACGCTCCCCACGCAGTAGCCGGTGGCGCACTCGCCGTCGCCGCCGCAGGCGCCGCCCTGCGCCTGGAGCACCACGATGCCGCTCTGCTGTCCGGAGATCGCGCCGGTCACCGTGTCGGTGGCGGTCAGGGTGTGCGTGCCCGGCGTCCGCAGCACCACGCCGCCGGTGAACGTCCGGCGCCCCTGGTCCGCGGCCACGAACCCGTAGCTGGACGGCAGGGTGGCGCTGGTGTCCGTGGAGGTGAAGCGCACCGTGCCGGAGTAGCCGGTGGCGCGGTTGCCGTAGGCGTCCGCGGCGCTCACCGTCACGTCGTGCGCGCTCCCGGAGGTGACCGGCGAGGGGACGCCGGACACCTGCAGCGTGGTCGCCGGCGCGGCCACCACGGTGATACCGGGCTGGGTGGCGGTCAGCGGCGGCGCCCCGTTGTCCACCGCGGTGAGCGACTGCGTGCCCGCGGTGTAGAGCGTGGCGCTGAAGCTGCGCGTCCCGGTGCCCGGGGAGAACGACGAGACCGGCGGGAGCGCGGCGGCCGGGTCGGACGAGGAGAACTGCACCGAACCGGCGTAGTCCTGGGCGACGTTGCCGTAGGGGTCCACCGCCGCCAGCGTGAGCGTCCCGGCCGCGCCCGCCGTGCTGGGGCTGGGGAAGCCGGCCATGGTCAGGGCCGCGGTCGGCGCCGGCTTGATGGTCTCGACCTGGCTGGCGTTGCCCAGGCTGGGCCCGGAGACGTTCAGCGACGGCGTCCCCGCCAGCGTGTCCTTGAACCAGAGCTGGGCGGTGGAGGTGCCCGCGCCCACCGTCGCGCTGCTGATCGGCGTCGTGCAGCCCAGGTCCGAGAAGAAGGTCATCCTCGGCGAGTCGCTGGAGGAGAGCGGGAGGAGGGTGCTGGAGGGCTCGGGGGAGACGTTGCCGTAGACGTCCTGGGTCCGCAGGGTGACCGGCGACGAGCACGCGCCCGCCGTCACCGTCTGCGCCGCCGAGGTGAACGCCAGCGCCGAAGGCGCCGCCGGGTTGATGGTCTCCGTCTGGTTCGCCGGCCCCAGTCCCGCGGCGGTCCCGGTGACGGTCGACGTCCCCGCCGTGGTGTCCCGGAACCAGATCCGCGTCGTGTTCGCCGGCTGGACGATGGTGGAGGAGGCGATGGCCACCGTGCAGCCGCTGTCCGAGAAGAACGCCAGCGTGGCCGAGCCCGAGGCCAGCCCCACCGTGATGTTGGCGGTGACGTTGGCCGGGTTGCCGAAGCTGTCTTGCGCCTGCACCACCGTCCCCGCCGCGCCCGTCACCGCGGAGGAGCACTGGCCGGCGGTGAGCGTCGCCGCCGCGGTGGTGACGGCCAGCTGGGTGGGCACGCCCACGCTGAACGTCTCCGTCTGGGACGCGGAGCCCAGACCCGCGGGCGAATAGGTGATGGTCGGCGACCCGGCGACGGTGTCCTTGAACGAGAACGTCACCGACGACTGGCCCGCGGGGATGGTGAGCGAGGTCACCGCCGCGCCGGGGCAGCCGGTGCCCAGGTAGAACGTCGTGGTCCCCGAGGTGGAGGTGATGGGCCCGGTGGCGGCGGCGGCCACGGGCGAGGCGTTGCCGTACGTGTCGCGCGACTGCACGGTGGCTGCCGCGGAGCACGCCCCCACGGTGACGTTCTGGGACGCGGTGGTGAAGGCCACGCTGACCGGTGGGGCCGGGGTCACCGTCTCCGTCTGGCTGGCGGAGGTGAGCCCCGCGCTGGCGGCGGTGAGCACCGGGTTCCCGACCACCGTGCCCCGCCAGTAGAAGGTCGCGTTCGAGCTGCCCGCCGGCATGGTGACGGAAGTGACGCTCGCCGCGCAGGCCGCCGACGCGAAGAACGTCCCCGAGGTGGTGGTGAGGGTCACCGTCCGCGCCGCCGGCTGGGCGCGCGCGTTCCCCGCCGGGTCCTGCGCCTGGACGGTGAACGGCCCCGCGCAGGTGCCGGCCTGCACCGACACCGCGGAGGTGGTGTAGACCAGCTTGGTGGCCGCGGTGTCCGCCTGCGCCGGCGCCGTCGTCGACTCCAGCGCCTGCACCCTGGTGCCCAGCGAGTCGGTGATGACCATCCGGTAGTACTGAGACCCGCCGCCGGCCGGGAAGGCGATGGCGAAGTCCCACTCGCCCTGCTCGCCTGGATCCACGTCGACCTGGTTGGTGGGCACGCTGGGCCTGGATTCGACCCGCACCTCGCTGTTGGTGGTCCCGGTCAGC
Source organism: Myxococcaceae bacterium (assembly GCA_035637895.1). GTDB lineage: Bacteria > Myxococcota > Myxococcia > Myxococcales > Myxococcaceae > DASRBA01. The sequence goes on along the minus strand of DASRBA010000286.1, from coordinate 4,390 downwards.
GCCGGCGCCAGCACCGCGCCGTTGGCGTACGAGAGATCGTCCCACAGCTCGGCGGAGAGGACCTGGGTGGGGGAGGTGAAGGTGGAAGACGGGGAGCGCTCGAGGGCGAGGTACGTCGGCGGATCGCCCTTCACCTTCACCGCGTCGATGGTGAAGGTGTCCGCGAGGCTGTCGGTGCCGGCCCCGCGGAGCGCGTCGCGCAGGTAGACGGTGAGCGCCCCGCCGTTGAAGCCCTGCGGCTTCAGGTCGAAGCAGGTCTGGGTGAGCGAGGTGCTGGTGATCTGCCAGCCGGCCGGGAAGGTGGGCGAGAAGGTCGGGGTGGAGGTGAAGCTGTAGCCCACCTGCAGCGCCTCGCCGGTGGTCGCCGCGGTCAGGCACAGCGGGTACGTGGCCTTGCCCGACGGCACCGTGGGGAAGGCGTAGATGTGGAACGGCCAGCCGGCGGCGGTGGTGTCCCCCAGCGTGTAGTAGCGGTTGTTGCCCTTGCCCACGCGCGTCTCGGTCAGCGTCTCCGAGGAGCCGTCCGCCACCCCGACGTTGAGGTACGAACCGGTGTGGGTCTCCGAGTTGGCGAAGGTCTCCCCGCTGGGGACCTGGTCCCCGGTCGACAGCTTCCAGGAGAAGGCGATGGACTTGATCCCCAGGCGCAGGTGGAGCTGCGCGCCCGGCGCCGCCTGGATCGCCGCGTCCTGCGCGCCCAGCGCCGCGCCGGCGGACGAGTACCAGCGGAAGGTGAGCTGGTCGCGCCCGCCGATGCTCTCGGTCTGGGTGCCGGAGATCAGTCCCGCCGAGGCGGCGGTCAGCGTGGGCGTCCCGGTGAAGAGGTCGCGGAAGTAGAACGTGGCCGACGTTGCCCCCGCGGAGATGGTGATCGACGTCACCGCCGTGCCGCACGCGGCGTCGGCGTAGAACCCCAGGGTGCCGGAGGTGGAAGAAAGGGTCACCGTCCTCGCCGCGCCGCCCGCGGACGGATTGCCGAACGCGTCCGTCACCGCCACGGCGGTGGCGCCGGAGCAGTTGCCCGCGGTGATCGACTGCGCCGCCGAGGTGAAGGAGAGCTGGGTGCCCGCCGCCGGCGTGACCGTCTGCGACTGGCCGCTGCCGGTGAAGCCGGTGGCCGCGGGCGTGATGGTCAGGCTCCCGGCGGACGTCTCCAGCCAGGAGAAGGTGGCGCTGCTGGTGCCCGCGGACATGAGCACCGACGTCACCGGCGCGCCCGCGCAGCCCCCGCCCGCGTAGAAGACCGTCGTCCCGGTGGTCGACGACAGCGCGACCGTGGTGGCGGTGCTCACGTTGGAGGCGTTGCCCGCGGCATCCATCGAGCCGACCGTGGCGGCCCCCGAACAGGCGCCCGCGGTCACGCTCTTGGGGGCGCTGGTGATGGCCAGCCCGGTGGCCGCGCCCACGCTCACCGTCTCCACCTGCGTCCCGTCCAGCAGCCCGGCAGACCTCGCGGTCAACGTGGGCGTCTGGGGCGCCGCGGTGTCGCTCCAGTAGAAGCTCGCCGGGCTGGTGCCCGCCGCGATGGTGAGGGTGCTGATCTGCGCGGTGCAGGTGCTGTTGGAGTAGAAGCGGCCCGTCGCGGAGGTGGTGAGCAGGCTCACCGTCCGGGCCGTGGCCTGGGTGGCCGCGTTCCCGTACTGGTCCTCCTGCTCGACCGTGGTGACGGCGGAGCACAGCCCGGCGCCCACCGCCTGCGCCGCGGTGGTGAACGCCATCGCCGCCGGGACGTCGGGGCGGATGGTCTCTGCCTGGGTCCCCTGCGCGTAGCCGGTCGCGCTGGCGGTGAGGGTGGGCGAGCCGGCCTTGGTGTCCTTCCAGTAGAAGGTGACGGCGCTGGCGCCCGCCGCCAGCGTGACGGTGGAGATGGGCACGGAGCAGGCGGGGTCCGAGAAGAACGGACCCGAGGGCGAGGTGGTGGAGAGGTTGATGGTGGTCGACGTGCTCGCGTTCCAGGGCAGGCCCAGGCCGTCCTGCGACTGCACCGTGGTGGCCGCCGAGCAGGTGCCGGCGACGATGTTCTGCCCCGGCGAGGTGAACACCAGCTTGGGGATGACGGTCTCCGTCTGCGTGGCGACCACCAGCGACGGCGCGGAGGAGGACAGCGTGAGCGTGGGAGAGCCCGGCGTCGTGTCCTTCCAGTAGAAGTTCGAGAGCAGCCCGCCGGTGGCGATGGTGGTGGAGCTGATCTGCGCGGTGCAGAGCGGGTCCGAGTAGAACTTCCCGGCGGACGACGTGGTGGCGAGCCCGACCGTGATGTTGCCCGCGGCCGGGGCGTAGTTGCCGTACAGGTCCATGCTCCGCGCGGTGGCCACCGGCGAGCAGGTGCCCGCCACGATCGTCTGCGGGCTGTTCCCGAACGCCAGCGAGTAGGGCGGCCCGGGGTTGATGGTCTCGTACTGGACCGAGGCGCTGTACCAGCTCGCCGAGCCGTACACGTAGGTGGAGTACCCGATGGGGTTGTACGGGTACGTGGCCATCGTGGAGCGCCAGAAGAAGCTCACGTTGCTGGTGCCGCCGTCCATGGTCACGTTGCTCAGGCCGGCGTCGCAGCTGCCCTCGGAGTAGAACGACATCCCGGGCGAGCCGTAGAAGTACATGACCGTTCCGGACGGGGCGACGTAGGGCTGGCTCAGCCCGTTCTGCGTCTGCACCGTGGTGAGCGTCGAGCACTGGCCGGCGTCGCGCGTCTGCGCCGGGGTGATGACGTTCGTGTAGCCGTAGGTGTACGAGTACTGGCTGGCCTGCGGGAGCCCGGTGGCGGTCGCGTAGACGTACTTGGCGCCGACCGTGTTCTCCTTGAAGTAGAAGCTGGCCTGGTTGCTCCCGGCGGTGATCGTCACCGACGAGATGGGCAGCGTGCAGGACGCGTCCGAGTAGAACGCCACCGTCGGGCTGGACGAGGTCAGGGCGACCGCGGTGCCGGCGCCGGACGGGGCCGGGTTGCCGTACGAGTCCTGGAGCTGGACGGTGCGCGCGTTCTGGCAGGTGCCCAGGTAGCCCGTGTAGTTGGGGTCGATGAACACCAGGGCGACCGCCGGGCCCGGGTTCACCGTCTGCCCCTGCAGCGCCCACAGGCCTCCCTTGATGTCCGCGCCGAGGGAGATCGCCCCCGACCTGGTGGACCGCCAGTAGAAGCCGGCGGTGGAGGTGCCGGCGGCCATGCTGGTGGCGGAGATGCCGGCGTCGCAGGTGGCGTCCGAGTAGAAGCCCACCGCGGGCAGCACGTCGGAGGACTGGAAGACGGGGACGCTCGTGGTGGTGCCCACCGTCACCGGCGCGCCGCCCGCATTCTGGAGCTGGACGGTGGAGGGGCCGGCGCACGTCCCAGCTGTCGGGAGGGAGGCCGCGCTGGTGAACTGGAGGTGGTTGGCCGGGAGCGCGCCGGTGGTGAACGCGGTGCCGCCGGAGTTGTACAGCACCCACCCGGAGGTGTAGCCGAACATGTTCACTTCGTGGACCTGCCACTTGTAGGCGACCCCCTCCGTCAGCCCGGTGATGCGCGTCCACGGGAACTGCTGCTGCGCGCAGCTCGCCTTGGTGATGCTCGCCGAATAGTGGGTCGGGACGTTGCTGAACCCCTGGCTGATCGGCCGGACCTCGAACTCCAGATGGTAGGGGGAGTAGTTGCAGGTGGTGGCGTCCGAGGTGGCCGTGAGCAGGATCTCCCGGCCCTCGGCGGTCACTCCGCCGTCGATGCCGGTGGCGTCGCCGTTCTGCTGGGCGAGGAGGACGGGGTTCGACGGGTGCGACGCCCAGGCGGGGCCGGCGAGCGCGAAAGCGGCGAGCACGAAGAAGTGCGTGCGCCGACGGAGCGCGGGGCAAGGACGCATCAGGGACACCTCGCTGGGGAAACCGGGAGAGGGCGTGCGGAGTGTAGCAGCGCGCCTCCTGGATTGGGTGTTTTCCCCTATTGTCCCTTTGGGATGCCCGACCCATGAGCCTCCGCCTGCCCATCCCGCCACCCCAGACGCACCCGGAGGAGCGGGAGCGGCTCCCGGCGTTCCCCCGCGGTGGTCCGGAGGACCGGCTGGATCGCGCCCGCGCCTACCGCAAGGCCGCGGCGGCCCACGTGGACGCACTCCACCGTCGGTCCACCTCCGGCCTCTCCATCTGCCGGCTGATCGCCGAGTGCCTGGACCGGCTGGTGCGCGGGCTGTTCGAGGAGCTCTCCGCGCAGATGCGGCCGCCGCCGGGCCTGGCGCTGGCGGCGCTGGGCGGCTACGGGCGGCGGGAGACCGCCCCCCACTCGGACGTGGACCTCCTGCTGCTCCGCCCTCCTTCGGCGCGCGAGGAGGCGGTGCGCCCCTTCGCCAAGGCGTTCAACACGCTCCTGTGGGACTGCAAGCTGGTGGTGGGCTGGTCCGTCCGCACGCCGTCGGAGTGCGCG
>DASRBA010000285.1:0-22850 GCA_035637895.1 Myxococcaceae bacterium | reverse complement strand
CTGGTCCAGAGCCGCGCACTGGACCGGGTTGCCGCCAGTGCAGGTACCGGCCTGGCACGTATCCGGCTGCGTGCAGGCGCTCCCGTCGCTGCAACTCGTGCCGTCCGGCAAGGCCGGGTTGGAGCACGTCCCCGTCGCAGGGTTGCACACGCCCGCCGCGTGGCACGAGTTGGAGGCGGTGCACGTGACCGGGTTGGCGCCGGTGCAGGCGCCCGCCTGGCACGTATCCGTCTGCGTGCAGCCGTTGCCGTCGTTGCAGGCCGAACCATCGGGGCTCGCGACGTTGGCTGGGCAGACGGCGGAGGTCCCCGTGCAGGTCTCCGCCGGGTCGCACGAATTGGTGGACGCGCGGCAGGTGACCGACGGCGCGGCGAACTGGCAGGTGGCGGTGCAGCAACTGCCCGGCGTGCCGTTGGCGGCGCCGGTGTCGCATTGCTCGCCGCTATCGATGAAGCCGTTGCCGCACGGCACCGCTGGGCACTGGCTCAACGTGACGTCATCGACGGCCAGGCCGGCGTAGTCAGTGACGTTGTCGGCGTCGAGGTGGAAGACCAGCCGCACCATGCGGCCGGCGTACGCGCTCACGTCCGCGGTGTGGATGCCCCACCCGGCGGCCTCCTCCACCGTGACCGCGGGATTGCCCACCGAGTCCTCCATGGTGTCGTCCGTCCACTCCCACACGGGGGTGGGGTTGGTCCCGTCGGCGTTCTGGATCTCCACCCAGGCGTGGTCGTAGGAGGCGGCCTCCATCTGGTACTTCATCGCCCACGACAGCAGAACCGGCGCGGTCGCGGTGGTGAGGTCGATCGGCGGGGAGACCAGATCCTGGGTCGAGCTGGTGGAGTAGTTCCCGGCCAGATTCGTCTTCCAGCACTTCGTGCCACTGTTGCAGTTGGTGATGGGCGCGGCGGTGGGCGTGCCCACGGCCCAGGTGTCAGCTGTCCCGGAGTGGGTGAAGCCGCTGGCGCCGGTCTCGAAGTCGAAGGAGACGAGGGGCGTGGGCGCGAGGCCGCCCGGGCAAGTCTGCGGCGCGAGGTCGCAGATCTGCAGCGAGAAGCCGTTGAGGGTGCCGCCGTTCGCCGGGGCGTCGTCGAAGACGGTGAGCGTCCAGTTCCCACCCGCCGGCTGCCCCTTGAACCAGTCCAGGCGGTAGGCGAGCTCCGGCTGCACGACCATGTTGTTGATGACGGGGAACGAGCTCACGAGGGTGGCGGCCGACTGATCGAGCGTGACGTCGATGTTCGGGAAGGTGGCCGAGCCTACGTCCGTGAAGAGGCCGGCCGTGTTGCCGGCGGGCGCGGTCAACTGCAGGTCGAGATCCGCCGGGAGGGTGTGCGTGAGCCCCAGGGAGACGGTGAGGTCGCCCACGACGGGATTGCCCGGAACGTTGATGACGGAGGTCACCTGGCCCGGACCGGGACCGATGGTCTTGGGGACGGCCGCGCTGGTGTACGTGGCGCAGACCGCCGGATCGCGCGGGAACACGGTGGCGCTGAGGCGGTAGTTGCCGATGGCGGTGCCTCCGCCGATGTCGACGTAGAGGTAGTAGGTCCCGGTGGTCTTCACGGTCATGAACAGCGCTTCGGACGGGATGAGGTCCCAGGTGCCGGGGTCGTTCACCATCAGGATGGTGTTGGCGAAGAGGCCGACGCCCAGGCGGCCGGCGGCGGCCGGGGGCGCGCGGCTCGGCATCAGGTCAAGGCTGAGGAAGATGGTGTCGCCCGCGTTGAGGGTGATCGAATAGAAGTCGAGGTCAGTCGTCGCGCTGAGCGACCCATCGACGACGCCGCTCGCCGGGAACGGCTGGGCGGTGGCGGAGGTGTTGTTGGGCTCGACCTCGGCGACGCCCGGCGCGGTCTGGCGGCGGAAGTAGAGGTCGTACGGCCGGACCTCGGTGGTCGGGGTGGAACCGGTCACCCGGACGTAGTACGTGCCGTCCGCCGGGAGGGCCGTCCCGGCGATCGACGAGGCGGTGGAGGCGAGGCTGCCGTTCTCGTCGTCGAGCTCGATGACGGTGGTTCCGTCCGCGGCGAGGAGAGCGACCACCGTGTCGCCCAACGACTGCGACCCGCTGGTCATCGTGGCGATGTAGACCCGGTCGCCGGCGGTGCCGGTGAAGCTGTAGAAGTCCGAGTCTCCGCCAGGGTAGATGTAGGCGCGCAGCCGCGCCTGGTTACCGATCGGCGTCGCCCTGGCGGCGTCGGGGTTCGGCTCCGTCTCCGAGCCGATCGCCGCTCTCAGCTTCGACAGCAGCGAGCTCCCGTCCTCGCTGCAGCTCGAGAGCGCGGCGATGAGGGGAATGACCAACCGCAGCTTCAGGCACCGTGATGGGAAAGGGGCCATGGCGGACGCAGTGTAGGATCCAGACCGCAACGCCTGCGAGCGGAGGTGATCGCCCGGACCTTCTCTCCCGCCAAGGTGGCCCCTGGCGTTCATCGAGGCACTGGACCTGGTGAGTCCGGCGCCGGGCCGTGGTAGTTCGGGGCGCACCATGGCCGAACTGAGACCGTTCCGGGGCGTCCGCCCTCCCAAGGACCTGGTGCTGAAGGTCGCCTGTCCGCCCTACGACGTCGTCAACGCGAAGGAGGCGCGGGCGTATTCGAAGGGGAACGCGCAGTCGTTCTTCAACGTCTCGCGCCCGGAGGTCAGCCTCCCCGAGGACATCGACGAGCACGACGACAAGGTCTACGCGCAGGGGAAGAAGAACCTGGACGCGTTCCTGGAGAAGGGCTGGCTGAAGCAGGACGCGGAGCCGCGCTTCTACGTGTACCGCCAGAAGATGGGCGGCCACGTGCAGTCCGGGTTGGTGGCGTGCGCGAGCGTGGAGGAGTACCAGCGCGGGCACATCAAGAAGCACGAGCTCACGCGGGCGGACAAGGAGGACGACCGGACGCGCCACATCGACGAGATGGGCGGGAACGACGAGCCGGTGTTCCTCACCTACCGGGCGGACAAGGGGATCGACGCGCTGATCGGCAACGTCACCGCCGGCGCCGCGGAGTACGACTTCGTCACCGACGACGGGATCGGGCACACGTTCTGGGTGGTCCCGTCCGGATTGACGGAGCGGATCGCCGCCGCCTTCAAGCGCATCCCGGCGCTGTACATCGCGGATGGGCACCACCGGTCCGCCGCGGCCGGGCGCGTGCAGAAGCTGCGCAAGGCGAAGGGGGAGGGGGAGCACGACTGGTTCCTGGCGGTGATCTTCCCCCACGACCAGATGCAGATCCTCGATTACAACCGGGTGGTGAAGGACCTGAACGGGCTCTCGGAGGCGGCGTTCCTGGAGAAGGTCGGCGGCGCGTTCGAGGTGGAGCCGACGGGCGAGAAGAAGCCCGGCCGCGTCCACGAGTTCGGGATGTACCTGGGCGGGAAGTGGTCGAGGCTCCGCGCGAAGGAGGCGTCGTTCGAGGCGACGCCGACGGGCGTGCTGGACGTGTCCATCCTGCAGAAGAACCTGCTCCAGCCGATCTTGGGCGTGGGGGACCCGCGGACGGACAAGCGGATCCACTTCGTGGGGGGGATCCGCGGGGTGGGGGAGCTGGAGAAGCTGGTCGACGGCGGGGAGTACAAGGTCGCGTTCTCGATGTACCCGACGACGCTGGAGCAGCTGATCGCCATCGCCGACGCGGGGGAGATCATGCCGCCCAAGTCGACCTGGTTCGAGCCGAAGCTCCGGAGCGGGCTGGTCCTGCACCTGTTCTAGGGTGGGCTCTCCCAGAGGAGCTTGGGGGCGAGGCCGGTGAGGCCGGCGGAGCTCCAGGCGTCGACGAAGCGGTCGGTGAGGTAGCAGGTGCTGAAGCGCATTCTTGGGATGTAGAAGATCGCCTGTCCGCTGAATGCCTCCTGCTTGAAGACGCCCTTTCGAATGTACGCGACTCTGCCGTCATCGAATCGAGAAATGTCCGAGGCGGCCTCATCGACACAGTCGATCGTCCACCTCGGTTTGAGGAAATAGACCGTCTCCTTCCCACACGTCATCGGGAGAAGTTGGTCTCCGGGGTCGAGGACATGCTTGATCGCAAGTGCAGCCCTCGGCCGCAGAGCTACGAGGTGGTGATCGAAATACAGCCAGTCTCCTCGTTTCAGTACCTTGCCTTCGTCTTCCCGGATCAGCTCCAGTGGTCTCGGCGTCCACTCGGCTCCTCCGGAATGTGCGTCCGCACGCATGTCCAATGACTCCCAGTCATCCGGAGGCACTGGGTGCACGAATTGATATCGTTCCGCCGAAATGGGTTTATACACTTTCACGGGAGCTCGTCGCCCTTGAGCTCGTCGGCGATCTTGCGCAATTCTGAGATGGCCTGTTCGGGCGTAGTGGCCTCCGCCAGTCTCTCATTCACACTTTCATAGTACTCTTTTGTGTGCAGCTTGCTGTGAACGGCCCCTGGCTCGCCGCAGGGCGTCTGGCTGTTACAGCGAAGATAGACACCATTGTTCGCATCATTGATCCCGATTCCGAGCCTCTTCAGCTTGGCTTGGGCCTGCTGTGCGAGCTTCGCCTTCCCGGCGACGATGTGATGAGCCGCGGTTCCGGGCGGCCGCTTCATCCCCGCGGCCCGCATGTTGCGATCGAGCTTCTCGGACGACGGCTCCTCATCCACCGGAGCCGCGCCTGGCCACCCACCAACCGCCATCGCCACCACCCCGCCCACGGTGACGGTGACGGTGCCATCCACGGCCACGGCGACGCCCGTCACGGTTTGTCCGAGGGGTAACCCCGCCGCCTCCGCGTTTGCCGCCGCTACCGCCGCGCCGGGGAGCCCAGGCGGCGCCACCGGCATCGCCATCCCCAGCTTCGCGATCCCGTACGTCGCCAACATCACCGTGATCCGCGCGATGGTCGGCCCGAGTTGCTTGGCGTACCAATCGCCGATGGTGAGGAGATCCTCGAACCTGACCGTGGCCTTCGCCGCCTTCCGCATCTCCCAGTACCCGCGCGCCACGTGGTTGTAGAGGTCCACGCCCAGGTACGCGATCAGGTTGCAGGCCAGTACCGTCGCCAGGATCTTGCTGAACGGCTCCGGCGACACCAGCAGCCCCGCCGTCACCAGCATCGCCAGGCTGAGCGCGGCCCTCACCTGCTCCGGCCGGATCGACCGCAGCGACTTCCCGGCCTCGACCATCGCGCCCTGCAGCGCGACGTGGAACGCGAACCCGATCCGCGCGTCCTCCGTGAGGGCGGATCCCCCCTCCAGCACTCCCGCGCAGTCACCTCCCGGCCGGCTTTCCTTCCCGCACCACTCCAGGTACCTCAGCGCCGCCTCGACCTCCGCCGGATCCACCGCCGCCAGATGGATGCGGATCCGCGGCGTCGCGAACGGGGGCGGCGCCGGAAGATCGACCGTGATCGAATCGACCGCCGCCCTGAATTCCTCCGCCGACAACTCCACCGGGTGCTGCCCACCATGCCGGAGGACGCGAGGACCCGGCGACACGTGCCCGGCGCAACCCACCACCGTCACGAGCCCGATCAGCACCCATCTCATTCCACCCATGCTGGCCGACGTCGCCCTACCCATCAACGCCCGGCTTGCGCTAAGGAGCCCGGCCCATGAGAGCGATCAACTTCAACGCCGGCCCCGCAGGACTCCCGCTCCCCGCCCTGGAGCGCGCGCGCGACGAGCTCGTCGAGTTCGGCGGCTCCGGGATGTCGATCATGGAGCACAGCCACCGGGGCAAGGAGTACGAGGGCGTCCACAACGAGGCCATCGCCCTCCTCACCGAGCTGCTCGGCATCCCCGCCACCCACCAGGTCCTCTTCCTCCAGGGCGGCGCCTCGCTCCAGTTCGCCATGGTGCCCATGAACTTCCTGCCCAAGGACGGCTCCGCCGACTACGTGCTCAACGGCACCTGGTCCGAGAAGGCGTTCGAGGAGGCGAAGATCGTCGGCAACCCCCGCGTCGCCGCTACCACCCAGGACGCCGACAAGCGCTACACCCGCACGCCGAAGCAGGGCGACCTCAAGCTGGACCCCAAGGCCGCCTACGTCCACATCACCTCGAACGAGACGATCTACGGCTCCCAGTTCCACGCCTTCCCGGACGTGGGCCAGGTCCCGCTCTACGCGGACATGAGCTCCGACTTCCTCTGGCGCGGGTTCGACGTCTCCAGGTTCTCGCTCATCTACGCCGGCGCGCAGAAGAACGTCGGCCCGTCCGGCGTGGTGGTGGTCATCCTCCGCAAGGACCTGATCGAGAAGGGCCGCAAGGACATCCCGAAGATCCTCCGCTACTCCACCCACGCGGAGAACAACTCGCTCTACAACACCCCGCCCACCTTCGGCATCTACCTGATGCGCAACGTGCTCGCGTGGATGAAGGAGATCGGCGGGCTGAAGGAGATCGAGTCGCGCAACCGCAAGAAGGCCGACCTCCTCTACGGCGCCCTGGACCGGATGAATTCCTACTACCGCGCCCCCGTCGAGAAGGAGAGCCGGTCCACCATGAACATCGTCTTCCGGCTCCCCAGCGAGGCGCTGGAGGACAAGTTCGTCCAGGAGGCGAAGAAGCAGAAGATGATCGGCCTCAAGGGCCACCGCTCCGCCGGCGGCATCCGCGTCAGCGCCTACAACGCGGTGAGCGTGGAGGACATCCAGGCCCTGGTCTCCTTCATGGAGTCCTTCGCCAAGGCAAACGGTTAACCAGGTTTCATGGAGGCCGCACCCATGCAGAACGCACGCACCCTCGCCGTCATCGCTGCTCTCTCCGTCGCCTTCGCGGCCCCCGCCAAGGAGGTCAAGGGCGTCCAGGTCCAGGACACGGTCACCGCCGAGGGCAAGACCCTGAAGCTCAACGGCGCCGGGCTGCGCAAGAAGTTCATCTTCGACGTCTACGTGGGCGCCCTCTACGTGGAGGAGCCGTCGCACGACGCCTCCGCCATCCTCTCCAAGGACGGCGTCCGGCGGGTGGAGATGCACATGCTCCGCGACCTGGAGAAGGCGCAGATCGTGGAGGCCATCAAGGAGGGCTTCGAGAAGAACAGCAAGGACCAGCTCCCCGCCCTCAAGGACCGCCTGGACAAGTTCATCGCCCAGATGCCGGAGAAGGTGACCAAGGGCCAGGTGCTCAAGCTGACCTACGTCCCCGGGAAGGGGACCACCGTCACCGGCGAGGGCGAGAAGGCCCAGATCGAGGGGAAGGACTTCGCGGACGCCCTGTTCTCGGTGTGGCTGGGTGCGCACCCGGTGGACGACGACCTGAAGAAGGGGATGCTCGGGGCGGAGTAGCTGCAACAGCCGGCGCCACCTCCTGTCTGGATTCCCGAATGCACATCCTCCTCTTTGCCCTCCTCGCCGCAGCTCCCGCCGCTCCCAAGGCCAAGTTCGACGCGTCGCTTCCCGCCCCGGCGGGGGTGAACGACGACTGGATCGACTACTCGGCCGATCCCTGCCAGGACTTCTTCCAGTTCGCCTGCGGCAACTGGCTGAAGAAGAACGACATCCCCGCGGACGAGGGCCGCTGGGGCCAGTTCTCCGTGGTCCAGTACCGCAACCTGGACGTCCTCAAGGCCACCCTCGAACAGGCGGCCCAGGGCAAGGCGGCGCCGGGCACGCCGTACGCGGACAAGCTCTCCGACTTCTACGGCTCCTGCATGGACGAACCGGCCCTGGAGAAGGGCGGGCTGGCCGCGCTGAAGGCGGAGCTGAAGCCGATCGACTCGGTGAAGGACGTGGCCACGCTCTCCGCCGCGCTCGCCAAGATGCAGCAGCGCGGCTGGCACTGGCCGTACGCGCTCCGCGCCAACCAGGACGCCAAGGACGCGACCTTGATGATCGCCGACGTCGACCAGGCGGGCCTGGGCCTCCCCGAGCGCGACTACTACCTCTCCAAGGACGCGCGGATGGTGGAGATCCGCGCCCAGTACCAGAAGTACCTGGAGACCACCTTCACCCAGCTGGGCGACAAGGCCGCGGCCGCGCACGCCAAGGCGGTGCTGGAGCTGGAGACCTCGCTGGCCGAGGCGTCCATGCCCGTCGTCGACCGGCGGGAGCCCTCCAAGCTCTACCACCGCCTGGAGCGCCAGGGCCTGAAGACGCTGGCGCCGTCGCTCCAGTGGGACGCGGCGTTCACCTCGATCGGCCTCAAGGACGTCACCCAGGTCAACATCACCCACCCGCCGTTCTTCGAGGCGCTGGAGAAGCTGGCCCACACCGTGCCGGCGGAGACCTGGCGCGCGTACCTCACCTCCGCGGTGGTGCAGGAGACGGTGCTCGCCCTCCCGAAGGCGCTCCGCGACACCAACTTCGCCATGGAGAAGGTGCTCACCGGCGCGCAGAAGGACCTGCCGCGCTGGCGGCACTGCGTGGACGCCACCGACCACGAGCTGGGCGAGGCGCTGGCGCAGCCCTTCGTCGCCAAGACCTTCGGCGCCGAGGGCAAGGCGGACACCCAGGCCATGGTGAAGGCCATCGAGGCCGCCTTCGAGGAGAACCTGAAGACGCTCACCTGGATGGACGAGACCACCAAGGCGCGGGCGCGGGAGAAGATGCACGAGGTGGTCAACAAGATCGGCTACCCGGACAAGTGGCGCAGCTACGACGCGCTGAAGACCACCCGGGGCAACTTCTTCGCCAACCTCGTCGCCGCGGACGCGTTCAACCACTCGTGGAAGATGGCGATGATCGGCAAGCCGGTGGACCGGACGCTCTGGATGATGACCCCGCCCACGGTGAACGCCTACTACAACCCGCAGATGAACGAGATCGTCTTCCCCGCGGGCATCCTCCAGTCGCCGTTCTACGACCGCGCCGCCTCCGCGCCGTTGAATTTCGGCGCCATCGGCCTGGTGGTGGGCCACGAGCTGACCCACGGCTTCGACGACGAGGGCCGCCAGTTCGACGCCAAGGGCAACCTCACCCAGTGGTGGACCGACCAGTCCGACGCCGCCTTCAAGCAGCGCGCCGCCTGCGTGGTGAAGCAGTACGGCAACGAGGTCGCGGTGGACGACCTCCACGTCAACGGCCAGCTCACCCTGGGCGAGAACGTGGCGGACATGGGCGGGCTGAAGCTGGCGTACAAGGCGATGCAGACCCGCGGCGCCGGCGGCTCCGGCTCGACGGAGAAGGCGCGCTTCAGCCCCGAGCAGCAGTTCTTCCTCGGCTACGCCCACGCCTGGTGCAACAAGGACCGGCCGGAGGCGATCCGCATGCGCACCGCCACCAACCCGCACTCGCCGCCGGGGCTGCGCGTGAACGTCCCCATGCGGAACTTCGCCCCCTTCGCCAAGGCGTACTCCTGCCGGGAGGGCGACCGCATGGTGAGCCCGCCCGCGAACCGCTGCGAGGTCTGGTAGCTGGTAGCCGGTAGAGCCACCCGACCCCACCTTGGTCGGTGATGGGCCGGCTGGTCATCGTCTCCAATCGTCTCCCCGTCACCGTCCGCGCGGATGGGGGCGGGGGCGAGCCCAAGGTGGCCCGCAGCCCGGGCGGCCTGGCCACCGGGCTCTCGGGCCCGCACCAGTCGTCCGGAGGGCTGTGGGTCGGCTGGCCGGGCGACCTCTCCGCCCTCGGCCCGGAGCAGCGCGACCGCGTCCGCGCGGAGCTGGAGGGGCAGCGGCTGGTCCCGGTGGACCTCACGGCCGAGGAGGTGAGCGGCTACTACGAGGGCTTCTCCAACCGCGTCCTCTGGCCGCTCTTCCACTACCTCCTGGACCACATCCCGCTGGAGGCGATGCAGTGGGAGATCTACCGGCGGGTGAACGCGCGCTTCGCGGACGCGGTGGCCGAACGCGCGTCGCCGGACGACACCATCTGGGTGCAGGACTATCAGCTGTGCCTGGTGCCGGCGCTGCTGCGCGAGCGGCTCCCCGGCGCGCGGATCGGCTTCTTCCTCCACATCCCGTTCCCCGCCTCCGAGGTGCTGCAGGCGCTCCCGTGGCGGGATGAGCTGCTGCGCGGGTTGCTCGGCGCGGACCTGGTGGGCTTCCACACCTCCCTCTACGCGCGGCAGTGCGCGAACGCGCTGCGGCGGCTCTTGGGGCTGGTGGCGGACGGGGACCGGGTGCTCTACCAGGGCCGCTCGGTCCGGCTGGGCGCGTACCCGATGGGCATCGACGCGGAGGGCTTCGCGCGCGAGGCGGAGCGGGACGAGGTGGTCGCCCGCGCCCAGGCGCTGCGCCGCGAGGCCGGCGGCGCCCGGCTGCTCCTGGGCATCGACCGGCTGGACTACACCAAGGGCATCCGGCGGCGGCTCCTGGCGCTGGACCGGCTGCTGGAGCGCGCGCCGGAGCTGCGCGGGCAGGTGACGCTGCTGCAGATCGCCGTGCCCTCGCGCACCTCCATCGCCGAGTACGAGGAGTTCCGCCAGGACGTGGACGAGGTGGTGGGCCGGGTGAACGGCGCGCACGGCACCACCTCCTGGTCGCCGGTGCGCTACCTGTACCGCTCGTTCTCGCGGGAGGACCTGGTGGCCTTCTACCGCGCGGCGGACGTGATGCTGGTGACGCCGCTGCGGGATGGGATGAACCTGGTGGCCAAGGAGTTCGTCGCCTCGCGGGTGGACGAGCGGGGCGTGCTGCTGCTGAGCGAGCTGGCCGGCGCCTCCGCCGAGCTGGGCGCCGGCGCGGTGCTGGTCAACCCCTACGACGTGGACGGCACCATCGACGCCGTCCTGCGCGCGCTGGCGATGCCGGAGGACGAGCAGCGCGAGCGGATGCGCGCCATGCGCGACCGCGTCTTCGGCTGGGACGTGCACCGCTGGGTGCGCGCGTTCCTGCAAGATCTCGAGGGGGCCCAGGCGCCGCGGCTGGCGCTCACCCCGGAGGACGTGCTCCGCCGGCTGCGGGAGCGCATCGCCCTGGCGCCCCGGCGGGTGCTGCTGCTGGACGTGGACGGCACGCTGCTCGAGCACCGGTTGGAGCCCGGCCACGTCACCCCGGACGCGGAGCTGCTCGCGCTGCTGTTGCGGCTGGCGGGGTTGCCGGGCACGGAGGTGCACCTCGTCTCCGGGCGGCCGGCCTCCGTCCTGGAGGCGTGGTTCGGGCGGCTCCCGGTGGGGCTGCACGCCGAGCACGGGCTGTGGTGGCGGCCGCTGCCGCAGGGTGGCCAGCCCGGCGCCTGGCGCACGGACCGGCCCGTCTCCATCGCGTGGAAGGGGCGGGTGCGGCCGCTGCTGGAGGCGCTCTCGCTGCGCACGCCGGGCGCCCTCGTGGAGGAGAAGCCGTCCACGCTGGCCTGGCACTACCGGCGCACGGAGCCGGACCTGGGCGAGGCGCGCGCCGCCGAGCTGCTCCGCCGGCTGGAGGAGGCGCTGGAGGGCGAGGACGCCGAGGCGATCGCCGGCGACCGGGTGGTGGAGGTCCGCCCGCGGGGCGCCACCAAGGCCGCGGTGGTGGCGCGGGCGCTGTCGCCGGCGCCGCCGGGCGCGGTGGCGGTGGCCATGGGCGACGACCGGACCGACGAGGACCTGTTCGGCGCGCTCCCGCCCAGCGGCGTGGCGCTGCACGTGGGGGCGCGGGAGAGCGCGGCGCCCTACCGGCTGCCGTCGGCGGCTGCGGCGCGGCGCTTCCTCCGGGCGCTGGCGGACGAGGTGGAGCGGCTGGACCGGGCCTCGGCTACTGACCCTTGGTCTTCAGCTTCCCATCGTTCTCCTTGATGAAGGCGCGGATGTCGTCCGCCATGTCGAGCAGCTTCGTCCACTGCTCCTTGTAGAGCGTGACCGGGAAGCGCCCCAGGCCGTAGATGGACACCGCGCCCTTCTCGGACACCTTCATGGAGATGCCGCGGGCGCCCCGGTTCTTCAGCGCCTCGTTCTCCGCCTTGAGGCGCTCCAGCTCCGCCTTCAGCTCATTCTCGTTCATGGGGGCGGTTCATAGGACGAACCGGCCCCGCCCGTCACGTTTCAATCGAAGAGGGCGAGCTGCCCGTCCTTCCCGGCCGGCCGCCGGAAGGTGGTGGGCTGGTCCGGGTCTCCGTACCGGCTGGTCTCCGACTGGCCCCACTTCGAATTCAGCCCCAGCTTCTGGCAGGTGGCCCGGAACAGGTCGTGGGTGGCCTCCGCGTACCGCCCCTCGCCCCGGCCGCGGGTCCCCCAGCGGGCGTCGTAGAGCTTGCCGCCGCGCACCTCGCGCACCCGGTGGAGGATGCGCTCCGCCTGGAGCGGGAGGGCGGCGCGGATCCGCTCCTCGAAGACCTGCTTCACCGAGCCGGGCAGCCGCACCATCACCATCCCGGCGGAGGTGGCGCCCGCCTCGGCGGCGGCGGCGAGGACCTTCGGCATGTCCTGGTCCGAGAGGCCGGGGATGATGGGCGCCACGTTCACCCCCACCGGGAGGCCGGCCTTCGCCAGCGCGGCGACGGTCTGGATCCGGCGGCGCGGGGTGGCCACGTACGGCTCCACCGCCCGCGCGTGGTCCTGGTCCCAGAAGGGGATGCTCACGCTCACGTGCACGCGGGCGTGGCGGTGCAGCTCCTGGAGGACGTCCAGGTCGCGCTCGATCAGCGGGGCCTTGGTGATCACCCCCACCGGGTTGCGGTACCCGGCGCAGACCTCCAGGCAGCCGCGGGTCAGCTTCAGCGAGGCCTCCAGCGGCTGGTAGCAGTCGGTGACGCCGCTGAAGACCACCAGCTCACCCTTCCAGGAGCGGCGGTCGAAGGCCTCGCGCAACAGCGCGGGCGCGCGGGGCTTGACGACGATCTTCGTCTCGAAGTCCGTCCCCGCGCCCATGGAGAGGTACTCGTGCGAGGGGCGGGCGTAGCAGTAGGCGCAGCCGTGCATGCAGCCGCGGTAGGGGTTCACGCTCCAGCAGAAGCCGAGGTCCGGGCTGTCGTTGTGCGCCAGGATCTCCCGGGTGTGGTCCTCGAAGACCTGGAGGCGGATGGTCGGAGGCGCCTCCAGGTACTCGATCTCCGTCGACGACCAGGGGTTGGGCGGGTTGGCCACTTCGACGAGGCGCATGGCCCCGCGAAGGTTAGGCTGAACCGGCGTTCAGTCAAGACTTGATCTTGATCTTGGCCGGCTTCCCCTTCGAGTGCACCCTGACGGTGGTCTTGCCCTTGTGGGAGCTCACCTTGACCGAACCGGCGAAGGCGCCGCCCGGAACGAGGAAGAGGGAGAGGACGGCCGCGACCGCGAACGCGCGCATGGGTGAGCCTCCAAAGGGGAGGACCTGATCCGAGCACGGGCCCCGGTGGCGTTCAAGGCCGTCAGAGTCACGTTGCGCCACCCGGAAGCGGCGGGTTACATGGGCGCGCCCTGGAAGACCTCGGCAAATACCAGCTGATCAAGCGTCTCGCCGTCGGCGGGATGGCCGAGCTCTACCTCGCCAGCTCCACCGGGCCGAAGGGGTTCAAGCGCCGGGTGGTCCTCAAGAAGATCCTCCCGCAGTACGCGGACAACCCCAGCTTCATCGAGATGTTCCTGAGCGAGGCGCGGATCGCCGGCCAGCTCAGCCACCCGAACCTGGCCCAGATCTACGAGGTGAGCGAGGCGGACGGCACGTACTTCATCACCATGGAGTACGTGGACGGGCCCAACCTCCGCACGCTGCGAAACAAGGCGCGCCAGACCGGCAAGCCGATACCGCCGTTTCTCGCCGCGCGAATCATGGCGTATGCATGCGACGGCCTCGGCTATGCGCACGAGTTCAAGGACCCCGAGACCGACCAGCCGCTGCGCATCGTCCACCGCGACATCAGCCCCGACAACATCGTCATCTCCGCCGGCGGGGCGGTGAAGGTGCTGGACTTCGGGATCGCCAAGGCGGCGACCCAGATCCACACCACCAAGGCCGGCGTGGTGAAGGGGAAGGTGGCGTACATGGCGCCGGAGCAGCTGGCGCGCCAGCCCATGGACCACCGCGCGGACATCTACGCGCTGGGCGTGGTGCTCTACGAGCTGCTCGCCGGGGCGCGCCCCTACGACGGCTCCAACGAGCTGCAGCTGTTGCACTCTCGGATGACGGGCCAGCCGATCATCCCGCTCGCCACCCGGCGGCCGGACCTGCCCGAATCCATCTCGGACATCGTGGCCAAGGCGCTGGAGCGCGAGCCCGACCAGCGCTACCAGACGTGCCGCGAGCTGCAGCGGGCGCTGGAGAACCTCATCCACCAGTCCACGCTCCCGATCGGCACCCAGGAGATCGCCAAGCTGGTGGCGGACCTCCAGGCGGAGCCGGACTGGGGAAAGCTCCCCGCGTCCGCGCCGCCGCCCTCCGCCCCGGAGCCGCCCCGCCGGTCGCAGGCCAGCGAGATCACCACCGACTCCTACCCCGCGCCGCCCCGCCCGAAGGACGCGCCGACGGACCCGCGGCCGCCGCCGCCCCGGCCCCGCCGGTCCCCGCTGCCCATCGCCGCCGCCGCCGCGGTGGTGGTGATCGGGCTGGGCGTGGGGACGTACCGGGCGCTGCGCTCGGAGCCGGCCGCGCCGCAGCCGGCGCCTCCCGTGGCTCCGAAGGCGGCGGAGGCGCCCCCGGCCGCTCCCGACGCGGGGGGCGCGGAGTCGCCGAAGTCCGCGTGGCTCAGCATCGAGTCCGTCCCCCCGGCGAACATCCGGATCGGGCAGCAGGTCCACCGCTCGCCCTGGGCCGGCGAGGTCGAGCCGGGCGAGGTCAAGATCGAGGTCTTCGACGAGGAGAAGGGGTTCTCCAGGAAGGAGTCGATCAAGCTCGCGCCCGGCGAGCGCCGCGCCAAGCAGGTGAAGGTGGGCAAGGTGGAGGTGACGTTCCGCTCCACCGTCGAGGCGAAGGTCTTCGTGGACGGCCGCCCGATGAAGGGCGCCAACGGGGACCTGACGCCGATCAAGACCGAGCTCTGGGAGGGTTGGTACACGGTGCGCTTCCAGTGCCCCGACGGCGCCATGAACCAGCAGGTGAAGCTCTCCCCGCCCAAGGCGATGGTGACCGGCTGCGGCACGCGCTAGGTGTAGAGTGCGGCCCTCTTGGAGCAGCTGGGAAAGTACGAGTTGGTGAAGAGGCTGGCGGTCGGGGGAATGGCCGAGCTGTACCTCGCCACCGCCTCCGGCCCCAAGGGGTTCAAGCGCAACCTGGTGATCAAGAAGCTCCTCCCCGACTACGCCGGGGACCCGTCCTTCGTGGAGATGTTCCTCGGCGAGGCGCGCATCGCCGGCGAGCTCAACCACCCGAACATCGCCCACGTCTACGAGGTGGGGGAGGGCGACGGCGCCTACTTCATCGCCATGGAGTACGTGGACGGGCCCAACCTGCGCGCGCTGGCGAACGGCGCGCGGGCGGCCCGGCGGCCCATCTCCCCGTTCCTGGCCGCGAAGATCGTCTCCTTCGCGTGCGACGCGCTCGCCTACGCGCACGAGCTGCGCGACCCGCAGACGGCGCAGCCGCTGCACATCGTCCACCGCGACGTCAGCCCCGACAACGTCATCATCGCCAGGAACGGCGCGGTGAAGGTCGTGGACTTCGGCATCGCCAAGGCGGCCTGGCAGCACCAGCGCACCGCCACCGGCGTGGTGAAGGGCAAGCTGGGCTACATGGCGCCGGAGCAGATGGCGCAGCGGCGCGTCGACCACCGCGCGGACATCTACTCGCTGGGGGTCGTCCTCTACGAGCTGCTCTGCGGCGCGCTCCCGCATGAGGCCGCGGACGACCTCGCGCTCGCCGAGGCGGTCCTGCGCGGCCAGCCGGCGACCCCCCTCGCCTCGCGCCGGCGCGACCTCCCCGACGACCTGGTGACCATCGTCAACAAGGCGCTGGAGCCGGACCCGGCGGAGCGCTACCAGAGCTGCCGCGCGCTCCAGTCGGACCTGGAGCGGTTCATCCACGGCGCGGACGAGGTGGTGGGGTCGCAGGACCTCGCGGCGCTGGTGGCGGACCTCCAGGCCGGGCCCGCCTGGGGACGGGTGGTGACGCCGTCGGGCCCCGCGACGCCCCAGCGGCCCCCGCCCTCCGAGCGCCGGGGCCCGGTGACCGCCGTCGCCCGGCGCGCCGCCACGCCCGCCACCGGCGTCGAGCACGTGCCCTCCCCCGAGGAGGTGACCAGGACCCGGCCGGATCTGCCGATGCCGTCGGGGCGGGTCCTGGCCGGCCTGGCGCTGGGGCTGGTGCTGCTGAGCGCCGGCGCGTGGATCTACGCGCGCCGGACGCCGGCGCCGGTGACGGGCGCGGCGCCTCCAGTGGCCGTTCAGACCCCCGCCGCGCGCCCCGCCCCCGTCGCGGCCGCGGCCCAGCCGGCGCCGGAGCCGGCGCCCGTGCCGGCACCCGCGGCCCCTCCGGTCGATGCGGCGCCCAGGGGAACGATCGTCGTGAAATCGTCGCCGGCCGCGACGGCGCACGTGGGCGACAAGTCCGGCCGCACGCCGTTCACCGCGGAGGTGGAGGCGGGGCAGGTGAAGGTCGAGCTCACCGGGAGGGTGGGTGACGCGGTCCTCTGGGGCGCGGAGACGGTCGCGGTGGAGCCCGACCAGACCGCCACCGTCGACGCCGCGTTCTACAAGGTGCTGTTCCGCTCCGTCCCCGAAGGCAAGGTGTTCGTGGACGGGCACCAGCTCAAGGGATCCGGCCCGGACGGTGACGTGACGCCCATCCGGGCGATGCTCTCCGCCGGCGATCACCAGGTGCGGTTCGCGTGTGGGCAGGGGAGGGAGGACCGCCGGCCGCTGGCGGTGCGTCCCTCGCCGCAGGAGTTGGTGATCGACGGACGCTGCGTCCACAAGTAAAGGGGGACTCGTGAAGCTCGCCGCCTGCATGCTGTGGTTGCTGTCCGGATCGCTCGCCCTCGCCGCTCCCGCCCAGGCGAAGAACCCGCACCTGGCGGCGATCCAGGGGTACTTCAAGGCCGGCAAGCTGGACCAGGTGGACAAGGAGATCGCCGCCGCCAAGGAGTGGTCCGGGAACACCAGCGTGGACCTCGGCCAGATCGCCATCCTCGAGGGGATGTTGAGCGCGCTCTCGGCCGAGGACGAACAGGCGCGGGCGTCCTTCCGTCGCGCCCTCGCGCTCGACCCGCAGGCCACCCTGCCCGCGGAGGCGAACCCGCACGTCCGCAAGATGTTCGACGCCATCCGCGCCGAGGTGCGCTCCGCCGCGCCGGCGGGCCCGCCGTCCGGCGGAGGGAAGAGCTCCGGCCGCAACATCCCCGCGGAGTTCGAGCAGCAGTGCGCCAAGGGCGACCTGAAGGCGGTGGAGAAGATGCTCGCCGCCGCGGGCGCCCAGGGCGGCCTGAGCGACGTCGAGTCGGGGCAGGTGCTGATCCTCCGGGGCATGCTGGAGAACCTCAAGGCGCTCCAGGAGGAGAAGGCGCCGGAGTACTACCGCTCGCACGCGGACGACCTGGAGGCCTCCGAGGCGCGCCTGGGCGAGGACTCGGCGAAGGTGCAGCTCTCCGACGCGGACGCGGCGCAGTTCACGTCGCTGCGCACCTCGATGCTGGTGGTGTGCGGGATGCTGCGGATGAAGGTCGGGGACGACAAGCTGGCGCGCGCCGCCTTCCGCAAGGCGCTGGCGCTCAACCCCAAGGCGCGGCTCCTGGCCGCCGCCAATGCGAAGGCCAAGCGCGCGTTCGAGGAGTCGAGGGGGCAGAAGCCGTGAAGCTCCGCGCGGCGCCGGCGCTGCTGGGCGCGCTCGCCGCCGGCTGCCACCTGGTCATCGACCCGGAGAAGGTGCCGAAGCCGTCGGAGGTGGCGGACATCGCCGCGGGCGGAGAGCACACCTGCGCGCTGGTGGCCCACGAGGTCTGGTGCTGGGGGAGGAACGACTTCAACCAGCTCGGGGGCGGCCAGGGCGACGACAGCCGGACGCCGGTCAAGGCATCCGGTCTGCTCGCCGCCGCGGACGCCGTGGCCGCGGGGGGCCTCCACACGTGCGCCACGGCCGGTGGGCGCGCCACGTGCTGGGGCTACAACGAGTTCGGCGAGCTGGGGTCCGCTCGGGGCAGCACGGGGCCATTCCAGGTGTCGGCCTCCGTGGCCGGCGGCCAGATCGCCGCGGGCCATTTCTTCACCTGCGCCATCCAGGGGGGCTCCGTCCTGTGCTGGGGCCGGAACGACCAGGCACAGCTCGGGGACCCGGGCGCCGGCGAATTCCGGGAAGCGCCGGACGCCGTCCCCGGCATCGCGGGCGCGGAGGCGATCGCCGCGGGTGGGAACCACGCCTGCGCCCTCGCCGGCGGCGCCGTGTCCTGCTGGGGTGACGGCTCGCCGTCGTCGGTCGCGCTCGCCTCGGGCGCGACCCGGATCTCCGTGGGTGGCCACCACGCCTGCGCGGTGGTCGCCGGCGGCGTGACCTGCTGGGGCGACAACAGCCACGGACAGATCTCGGGCGCCGCCGCCATCTCCGGAACGGTGGACGCGATCGCCGCCGGCGACAACCACACCTGCGTGCTCTCCGGCGGCGGCGTGACCTGCTGGGGCGACGACGCCCGCGGTCAGGTCGCGGGTGCGGGCGCCATCGCGGGATCGGTGACCGCCATCACGGCCGGTGGCGATCACTCCTGTGCGCTCTCCGGCGACGTCATCCAGTGCTGGGGCGACAATTCGCGCGGGCAGCTGGGCGATGGGTCGACCGCCGGGCCCTCCACGGTGACGTTCCAGTGAGGCGCGCCCTGCTGCTCGTGGCGCTGGCCGCCGGATGTCACTTCCTGGTGGACCCCGAATCGATCCCCGTGCCCGCGCCCACGGAGCTGGTCTACGCCGACGCGTCGTACCCGGTCGGGATGGCCATCTCGCCCAACGTGCCGTCGACCCGCGGCGTCCCCCTCGACACCGTCTCGTCGGACCCGCCGCTTCCGCTGGGGCTGGGGTTCGACGACGGCGGCGCGATCGCCGGCACGCCGCTCGCGATCTCCCCGCCCACGACGTACCAGGTGACCGCGGCCAACGCCTCCGGCTCGGCGGACGGGTCCGTGGAGCTGGAGGTGAACGCGGGAGCGATCACCTCGCTCTCGGCCCTCTCCGCCGCGGGCGATCACACCTGCGTCGCGACGAACGGGGAGCGGGTCCTCTGCTGGGGCGACAACGGGCTCTTCCAACTGGGCGACGGGAACAACGACCCGGCCCGCTTCCCGGTGATGAGCGCCGGCACCGGCGCGGGCCTCCAGGCCGTCGCCTCGGGCGACTACCACACGTGCGCGATCGCCGGCGGAGCGGCCTCGTGCTGGGGGACCTACTACGACGGAGTGCCCGACTCGGGCGCCTGGAACAGCTCGCCGCGCGCGGTGCCGGGCGGCGAGTCCGGCGTCCAGGCGATCGCCGCCGGGACGAACCACACCTGCCTGGTCGCCGGCGGTGGCGTCCAGTGCTGGGGCGCGAACGACCTCGGCCAGCTGGGTGACGGGACGCAGCAGTGGAGGACGGCGCCCGGCGCGGTCCAGGGCCTTCCGGCCGGCGCCACCGAGGTCGCCGCCGGGACGTCGCACACCTGCGCGGTGGCGGGCGGCGGCGTGCAGTGCTGGGGGGCCAACGCCGCGGGCCAGCTCGGGGACAGCCTCGACGGCGGAGTCCACGTCCGGCCGTTCGCGGTCAGCCGGCTTCCCCCGGGCGTGCAGGTCCTGGCGGCGGGCGGATCGCACACCTGCGCGGTCGTCGACGGCGGCGCGTACTGCTGGGGGTCCAACGTCTACGGCGAGCTGGGGATCGGCACGGTGATCTCGACCGCGCTGCCCACGCCGGTGCGGCGCCTCGCCTCGGGCGTCACCGCCATCGCCACGGGGGAGAGCCACACCTGCGCCATCGCGGACGGCGGCGGGGCGTGGTGCTGGGGGCTCAACGACCGCGGGCAGCTCGGGGGTGGCGCCGCCCCCTTCCAGACCGACCCTCAGCCGGTGCCGGGTCTCTCCAGCGGGGTGCAGGCGATCGCGGCCGGCGCGTCGCACACCTGCGCGATCGTGGCCGGCGGCGTGCAGTGCTGGGGCGACAATCGCCTCAACCAGCTGGGGAACGGCTCCACCGCGGCGAGCTCCGGCCCCGCGCCGGTGTACTTCGGAGGGCCCTGAGGACCGCCATGTCGATCGCGCTCTGCCTCCTCCTCACCACACTCGGCGCCGACGCGCCCGCCTCCGCCTCGACGAATCCGCACATCGCCAAGGGGCTGGGCCTGTTCGGGGACGGGTTGCTCCAGGAGGCCGACGAGGCGCTCCAGGCCGCGTTCGCCAATCCGCGCAACACGCCGGCGGACGCGGTCAACCTCCAGGTCCTCGACGGGATGCTGCGGGCCGTCTCCGCGGATGACGACCTGGCGCGCGCCGCGTTCGGACGGGCGCTCCAGCTGGATCCGGCGGTGGTCCTTCCTTCGTCCGCGACGTCGCGGGTGCGGCGCCTGTTCGAGCAGTCCAAGCGCGAGCGGGAGCAGCGCAACGCCGGGCCTTCGCTCGCGTCGCAGGTGGAGAAGCTCTCCGCGGAGGGGAAGCTGGACGGGGCGGAGGCGCTGGTGGCCGGAGCGTCGAAGTCCGAGGCCGGGCAGGCGCTGGTGCTGAAGGGGTTGGTGCTGTGCCTCAAGGGGCTGCAGAAGGCGGGGCCGGCGGAGGCGGACAAGGCGAAGGCGGCGCAGGGCGTGGAGAAGCAGCTGCAGGTGGCGGAGCAGCAGCTGGCGACCAACGCGGCTTCGGCGACGAGCGAGTCGGAGTCGGCCCAGCAGCTGGTGCTCAAGGGCATGCTGTTGATGGTGAAGGGGTTGGTGAAGGCGGAGGCGGGCGACGAGACCCAGGCCAAGGCGGCCTTCACGCAGGCCCTGGAGCTGGACCCCGGCGCCAAGCTGCCCGCCACCGCCACGCCGCGCGCGCAGAAGCTGTTCGAGTCGGTCAAGGCGTCGGTCGCCACCTCCGCGCCGCCCGCGCCACCCGCCGCGCGGGGACTACCGGGAGAGGTCGCCCGGCTCTACGCGGAGGGGAAGCTGGAGCGCGCCGAGCTGCTCCTCGCGCGGAACGCCGAGCGGGGAGATCTCAGCAAGGCCCAGTCCGGGCAGGTGTTCGTCCTCCGGGGGCTGCTGCTGGTGCTCAAGGGGTTGCAGAAGGCGGGGCCGAAGGAGAAGGACCGGGCGCGGGCGGCGGCCGGGGCGGAGGGCGAGCTGCGGGCGGTGGAGGAGCAGCTGGCGAAGACGAGCCGCGACTCGCTGAGTGAGTCGGAGGCGTCGCAGCAGCTGGTGCTCAAGGGGCTGGTGATGATGGTGAAGGGGTTGGTGAAGGCGGAGGCGGGGAAGGAGGCGCAGGCGAAGGAGGCGTTCGCCCAGGCGCTGGAGATCGATCCGGAGGCCAAGCTCCCGGCGGCGGGCGCGCCGAAGGTGCAGCAGCTGTTCCAGACGTCGAAGGAGGCCGCGGTGGCGGCGACCGGGCCCGAGCCGCGCGAGCTGCCGGAGAACCTGTCGCGGCTGTACGCGGATGGGCGGCTGGATCGGGCGGAGCTGTTGCTGGCCGAGGCGGGCGGGCGGAGCGACCTCACCGGGGACCAGGCGACGCAGGTGTTCGTGCTCAAGGGGATGCTGCAGATCCTCCGGGGGCTGGAGCGGGCGGGCCCGGCGGCGGGCGCGCCGGGTGCGGAGGCACAGCTCAAGGCGCTCGAGGCGAAGCTGGCGGCGACCGCGGACGCGCCGAGGACGGGAGCGGACCTCGCGCAACGCCATCAGCTGGAGGGGATGGAGCTGGTGCTGAAGGGGCTGTTGCAGGCGGAGCTGGGCGACGAGGCGCACGCCCGGGAGTCGTTCGAGCGCGGTCTGTCCCTGGCGCCCGGGGTGCGGCTCCCGTCGCCGGCGAGCCCGAAGACGCGGGCGCTGTTCGACTCGGTGAAGGCGTCGGCCGGTGGGAGGGCGGACCTCTCGCCGCCGTTCCTGCTGGGGAGGCCGCCGTACCTGTCGCTCCTGGAGGGGCGGCCCAGCCCGGTCCGCACCGCCGGGTGGGGCTTCACCGCGGGCGGCGCGGCGCTCCTGGCCGGCGGCGCGGTGTCGGGCGTGGTGGCGCTCAACGCCCTTGGCGCGGAGCAGAAGGCGGCGGCGAGCGGGGATGGGTTCGCGTACACGGCGAACAAGAACACCGCGCTGGTCGCGCGCAACGTGGCGGATGGGCTGTACGCCGGCGGCGTGGTGGCGCTCGGCGTCGGGACGTTCCTCCTCTGGCAGACTCGCGGCGACGCCGCGCCTTGAGCAGGAGCCCGGTTTGACGCCTTCATCGAGCCCGCGTCCGAAGTGCTCGCGACCTGGATGTGGGAACCTCGCCGTCTCCCGCGGCCTCTGCCGGCGCCACTACGATGAGGAGCTCGCCGCGGGAGTGCGCCGGCAGCTCCCTGATGGCGAGGGTATGGAGGTCCATTTCCGGACCAGGCGCGAGCTCGCCGAAGCCATGGCGGAGGCGGGCGGGCGCCAGGCCTGGGAAGCAGCCGCGGAGGAGTGGCTCGAGAAGCGCCGGCGTCCGTAGACCTTCGCGGCGCTCAAGGACCTCGCGCCAGCAGCACCCCCGCCGCGCCGATCGCCACGCCCAGCGCCACCCAGCCGATCACCGCCGCGGCGCGGGGCCGCCTCGCCCGGTCGCGCCCTGCCTCCAGCGCGTCCAGCAACGCGTCCATGCCCGGGAATCGCGCCTCGGGGGCGGCGCTCAGCCCGCGCACCAGCACCTTCCGCAGCCACCCCGGCACCCACCGCCCCGCGGCGGGCCGCAGGAACTGACCCTGCTGGATGGCGCGGGCCAGCTGGTCCCCGGCGGTGAGCTGGAAGGGGAACGCCCCGTAGAGCGCCTCGTACAGCGCGACGCAGAAGCTGTACTGGTCCGCGCGCGCGTCCACGTCTTTCCCCGCCAGCTGCTCCGGCGGCATGAACCGCGGCGTGCCGATCAGCGCGCCGATGCGCGTCAGCTTCTCCAGCAGCGGCTCCCCCGCCTCCGTGAGCACCAGCTCCGGCCGGGTCAGATCGTCCGGCCGCGCCAGCTCCTCCAGCGGCCGCACCAGCCCGAAGTCCGTGATCCG
>DASRBA010000284.1:0-10222 GCA_035637895.1 Myxococcaceae bacterium | reverse complement strand
GCCGCAGAGGCACTGGACCTCGTCACTGAAGAGAAGGTCAAGGACGTGCTCAAGGAGTGCGCCGACACTGCGCGGTCCGAGGTGCTCATCAAGCGCTTCGGCGGAAAGAGCCCGACTCCGGACGAATGTAGAGAGGAAATGCCTGTCCCTGGTCGGGGGGCCGTCACTCGGGCCATGGTGCTGGGCCAGGAAATGCACCGCGTGGCTTTCAAGTGCGTCGAGGAGAAGTTGGGGAAGGTACTTCCTGGGCGATACAGCATCGAACAGCGTTACCGTTATGACCAGGCAACCAAGAAGACGACCGTGCTCAGACCCGAAGACGTAGAGGCCCTCAAACGGGCCGGCCGCTGGTCCGAGCTGACCGGAACCATCGTTCCGGATGTCGTCATTCACAAGGGCGACCCTCGGTATGTCCAGGCGGTATACGACTTCAAGTTCCGATGCGTGAACGCTGATGCATTGCCGGAATGGACCGATTATGACGACGGCCCATATCGAGGCCAAAACCAGGGCAAGCTATACCAGGATGCGCTCGGACCGGTGCCGCACCTCGTAGCTCCCCGCCTGGGGGTCTTCTAGTGGCTCACTACCCACGCATCCGCGTTCACAACAATGAAGGCATGCAACTCATCCGAGAGTCGCTCTGCCTTCGTCTCTACATGCGTCGGCGACACCCGGAAATTGCCCCGATGGTGAGGCACATGCTGGGTCGATTTACAGAGCTCGCCGGGAGCTCGCTTGGTCGTTACTTCGATGATTCAGACGAAAGCTACCGCAAGCTGGACGACCGCGGCTGGAGCAAGATTTTCCGAGAGCTCGACCGGCAGGACAAAGCGAACGTCGCCATCACCAACCCATCGAGCACCGACTACCGATATGAATTTCGCTATGTGGGTGGCACCGGCCCTGTCTCGAGCGAGCCGCCAGTCGAAATGTGCGCGCTCTATTATTTTCTACCAACCG
This sequence comes from Myxococcaceae bacterium, assembly GCA_035637895.1. GTDB lineage: Bacteria > Myxococcota > Myxococcia > Myxococcales > Myxococcaceae > DASRBA01. The sequence goes on along the minus strand of DASRBA010000284.1, from coordinate 9,259 downwards.
AATACCTTGAAGAGCATGGCCCCGACTCATTGGTGGAGCTCGCGCTGCATTTGATCGGGCCCCTTCCAATCAGTTCCGCCAACCTGGGCCTCGCCTTCTATCATCTGTGGAGCGAAGACGTCGTCACTCGAGTGAAGGAACTTGGTAGACGCCATCCAGGCATTGATCTCGTCAAGATCCTCAGTGCCACGGTCGAACAGGGGGACCGAATCAACGGGACCACGTGGCTAACCTTCTTGGGCCAACCCCTTCTCGGTGAGATGGGTGGGGCCGTCGGGCTGCGGGCTCGCCTGAAATCACCGGGGACGACCGTGCAAGAATTGGATGGAAATCGGGCGATGATCAGGCTCGGCCCCTGGCCCGAAGCTGGCGACCTGCAGGCCCGCAACAACCTGCCGGCGTATCGAGAACTGGCGCGGGTTCTCGAGCCGTGGCTCTTTCACGGCACTGAGCGACAGTACTGGATGATTTTCTCACCGGAAGAGCTACTCCGCTGGGAGCGCCGGTTTATTGATTGAGCAACATCGATCGCCTTCTCGCTATCCACGCACCTGCCGTTCGGCTGAAGGCATTGAGGCCAACCTCCAGCCGGGCGCGAAAGTCGTGCAGGATCGATGGAAGGGCGTCGTCTCCAGTGCGATAGACCATCACAGCGCACCGGTGCGCCCAATCGTCAATCCATTGCCGACCAACGACGATCGCAGTTGAAGCTCGAACTCCGCCCCAACGAGCTCGGGATCGCTCCGAAGTCGCCGCAAGAGTGTGGGATGGTTCCATGGCTCGGCATCGATCGCATCGAGCCCCAATCGGATGACCGGGTTGAAGACTGGATGAGCCCAGTTCGTCAGGAGCCGTACCAAGCCTGGCTGAGGTGCGGCGAATGCCCGCCTCGTTGTTCGCTCATCAAAGACCCTCTGCGCTGCCGCAAGAGCCGCGTTCAGCTGAGCAACCGACCACGGTGAGTTCTCCAGAAAGTCTGGTGCTCGCCAATATGATGGGACATCCCACCGGCCGGTCGATCGCACCTCCTCCAGCCACTCGTGAACGCCGCGTTCCATCACGGAGGTCCTCCGTCCGTCCTCATACCTGGTACTTCTGACACCTCGACAAGCCGCTACTGCCTCGCCGCGATCAGGTTGCCAGACTCGTACCGCCGCAACCCGGCGCGAAACACTGCGGTGGAGGCGACGACCATCAGCGCCGCGAACCCCAGGACTCCACCAAGCCACGACCAGCTGAACTGCCGCAGCAGCTCCACCGGCACGTAGGCGATGAAGCCTGCGGGTAGCACCGTGAACAGGAGCACCTTCACCGCTCCCTTGAAGATCACCGTCGGGTACGTGGAGAAGCTGATCAACGCCCCCCAAAGCTCGTTCGCCAGCCCCTCCGCGTCCCCCAGCCAGAACGCCAGGCTATGCGCCATCACCGTGAACGACACGATGATCAGCGCCGTGGTCAGCACCAGCAGCCCGAACAGCGCCCACTGCCCCACCCCTGGATGCACCACCACCCCGAACACGATCAACCCGAACAACACATCCCCCGGCGCGGTCAGCTCCATCCGGCTCACCAGCACGTGCGAGAGCACCGGCCTCGGCAGCGCCAGGTAGAAATCCAGCTGCCCCCTCGCGATCAACCCCGCCAGGAAGTTCGCGTTCCCCGCCACCGTCACCCCCACCCCGAACCCCGCCGCCACCACCGCCCACATGGTGGCCACCTGCTCCCTCCCCCACCCCTGCACCAGCGGGAACTTCGAGAAGTACGCCAGCCAGAACGTCAACCACATCAGGTCGTTCACCAACATCGAGAACACCTGCGAGAAGAACCCCACCCGGTACTCCAGCGCCCCCTGCAGGTTCGCCTTCAGGTACCCGGCCGTCAGGCCCAGCAGCCCCTTCATCCCGTCACCCTCCCTGCGACGTCACCCGGCGCAGCCCCAGCCGGTAGAGCACCAACAGCGGCACCAACCCCGCCGCCCCGTAGATCAGCTCCGCTCCCAGCAGCGTCCCCAACCCCCGCACCCCATCCGCCACGAACATCCGCGCCGGCCCGGCGACCATGAACCGGAACGGCAGCGCCTGGCACACCTTCCCCAGCCAGTCCGGGTAGGCCTCCAGCGGCACCAGCAATCCACCCAGCAGCATGGTGGCGCGCCGGTAGAGCAGCTGCACCCCGGAGGTGTCCTCGAACCAGAACGCCAGCATCGAGATGGAGAACGTCCACACCCAGTCCGCCGCCAGCGCGGTCACCGCCGCCACCAACCCGGCCACGACATTCAGCGGGCGCAGCGCGATGGGCCCGGCCACCAGCAGCGCCACCGGCACGCCCACGCACAGGTTCAACCCGAAGCGCACCAGCCGGTCCCCCACCTGCGAGCCGAAGTGAAACGCCGGGTACGCCAGCGGCCGGATCAGCCTCGTCGCGATGTCCCCCGACCGGACCTCCTGGTCCACCTCGCTCTCGCGGAACGGGATGCCGGAGACGGTGGCCTCGGTGAACGCCAGGTACCAGATCAGCTGCGCCACCGTGAACCCCGTCACCGCCCGCACGTCCACCGAGAGCGAGGTGGCCGCCCACAGCTGCGAGAAGCTGAACAGCACCAGCGCCAGGAACGCGGTGCGGAGGATGATCTGCCCCGCGTACGCCGCCCGCGTGCGCAGGGTCACCCCCAGCACGCCCACCACCTTCCACACCTGACGGTGGGGCGGCCCCGGACGCCTCAACTCCAGCCCCACCGCCGTCATGACGCCGCCTCGTCCCGGTAGATGGCGGCGATGATCTCCTCCATCGGCGGGTCCTCGACCGTGACGTCCGCCACCGGCAGCGCCGCCATCATCTGCGACACCACCTCCGCGATCGGCCGCTGGTCCGTGTCCACCTCCAGCTTGCGCCCCATGGCCGACGCCTTGATCAGGCGCACCCCGGGGATCTCCGGCAAAGGCGGCGGCGGCGACCCGTCCCCGCCGTCCCGCAGCTGCAGGTCGATCACCTTCCGCCGCAGGTAGCGCCTGCGCAGCGTGCTCACCCGGTCGTCGAACACCACCTGCCCGCGGTTGATCACCACCACCCGCTTGCACAGCTGCTCCACGTCCCCCGCGTCGTGCGAGGTGAGCAGCACGGTGACGCCCTCCTTCTCGTTCAGCTCGCGCACGATTCCGCGGATCTGCTGCTTGGCGATGACGTCCAGCCCGATGGTCGGCTCGTCCAGGAAGAGGATCCGCGGCCGGTGGAGCAGCGCCGCGGCCACCTCGCACCGCATCCGCTCCCCCAGCGACAGCTTGCGCACCGCGGTCCGCAGCAGCGGCTGCAGCTCGAAGCGCTCCACCAGCTCCTCGCGGCGGCGGCGGTACTCGGCACGGTCCAGCTCGTAGATGCGGGCCAACAGGTCGAAGGTCTCCCCCGCCGGCAGGTGGTACCAGAGCTGCGACCGCTGGCCGAACACGGTGGCCACGTTCATCGCCAGCGCGGCCCGCTGCTCCCACGGCGTCAGCCCCAGCACCTTCACCTCGCCCTTCGTCGGGAAGAGGATGCCGGTGAGGATCTTGATGGTGGTGCTCTTGCCGGCGCCGTTGGGGCCGATCAGCGCCAGCGACTCCCCGGTCTTCAGCGCCAGGTCGACGCCGCCCAGCGCCAGGACCTCCTCGTACCGCGGCGAGAGGAGCGAGCGGAACAGCCCCGACAGGCCGGGGTCGCGCACCCTCCGGCGGTACCGCTTCTCGACGCCCCTGGCCTCCACGGCGATGTCGGTCATAGGCAAAGCGAGCAGGTGGGCGGACCGACGCGCCGCCGTGCGGCGATCTGACGACTCGCGCATCGAGCATGGACGATTCCGCGTACAATCGCCCGCGATGAATGGACGGCAACGGCTATTGCTGGTGGCGGTGCTGCTCTCGACCACCATCGGCTGCGATCAGGCGACCAAGCACATCGCCAAGAGCACGCTTCGGACCACCCCCTCCCAGTCCTTCCTGGGCGACACCTTCCGGCTGACCTACGCGGAGAACCCGGGCGCCTTCCTCTCGCTCGGCGCGGCGCTCCCCCAGGGGGCCCGCTTCTGGGTCCTCAACGTCGGCGTCGCCCTGGTGCTGGTGGCGCTCCTCTTCCACGCCCTCCTCGGGCGCAAGGTGGAGCCCTCCCAGGCCGCGGCCTACGCGCTGGTGGTGGGCGGAGGCCTGGGGAACTGGATCGACCGCGTGATGCGCGGCGGCACCGTGGTGGACTTCATGAACCTGGGCGTGGGCACCCTCCGCACCGGGATCTTCAACGTCGCGGACGTGGCCATCATGGCCGGCGCCGCCGTCCTCCTCCTGGGCGGCACCTTCAAGAAGAAGCCCGCCGCCGGCGCCGATCCCCCACCCCCGGCCACCTCCGCCCCGTAGCGGCCGCAACACCACGCAATCGGCCCTGTCCCTGCGCGTAGGGAGCAGGCCACAGCCGCCGTCCGGGCCGGATTGCTAATCCCCTAGCAGACTGCTATAAAAGCAGCATGGCAGACGAGAACGCGACGAACCTGAGCCGCCGGGAGCGGCAGATCATGGACGCCATCTACCGGCTGGGGCGCGCGAGCGTCACGGACGTGATGGAGAACATCCCGGACCCGCCCAGCTACTCGGCGGTGCGGGCGATGCTGGGGATCCTGGAGAACAAGGGGCACCTCACCCACCAGCAGGAGGGCGCCAAGTACGTCTACCTGCCGGTGGTGGCCCGCGAGCGCGCGCGCAAGACGGCGCTCAAGTCGCTGGTGCAGACGTTCTTCGACGGCTCCTCGCACGAGGCCATCGCCGCGCTGATGGAGATGCCGGAGGCGAAGCTGTCCAAGGGCGATCTGGATGCCCTGCAAGAGCTGATCGACAAGGCGAAGAAAGAGGGTCGCTAAGGCCATGACCTGGACGCTCGAGCACCTCCTCCCCGGGATGGCGGACGCCACCTTCAAGGCGACCGCGCTGCTGCTGGCCGCCGCGCTGGCGACGCTGCTGGTCCGCCGGTCGTCGGCGGCGTCGCGCCACTTCGTGTGGAGCCTGGCCGCGGCGGGGACGCTGGCGCTGCCGCTGCTGGCCGCGTTCCTGCCGTCGTTGCGGGTGGAGGTGCTGCCGCCGCCCGAGGCGTCGGAGCCCGCGCCGGTCGTCGTGGACGTCGAGGTCGAGCAGGCGTCGCTGCTGCTCCCGCGCGCTCGAGAGCGCCTCCCGTCCGGCGACATGGCCGTCGTCGTCCAGGCGCCGCCGCCGTCTCGCCGCCCGCACCGGACGCAGGCCGTCCGCGCCCAGCTGTTGCAGGGCCAGCTGCTCCAGCGGGAGATGCTCCAGGCGCCGCTGGTGCTGGCGTCCGACGAGCGCCTCCCGGTGCCCGCCCTCGAGTTGTCCCGGCGTGCGCCCCGCCTCCACCGCGAATCGCCCTGGGCGGCCGCGCGGCCGTGGGTGGCCGCCCTGTGGGCCGCGGGCTGCGCGGTGGCCCTCCTCCGGATCCTCGCCGGGCGGATCGGCGTCCGGCTGCTGGCGCGTCGCGCCGCGCCGGTGACCGACCCGGACGCGCTGGCGGTGCTGGAGCGGCTGCGGCGGCGGATGGGCATCTCCCGCCCGGTGCGGATGCTGCAGGCGAACCGCGCCACGCTGCCGATGACGTGGGGCACGCTGCGCCCGGTGGTGCTGCTCCCGGCGGACGCGCACGCCTGGCCGGCGGACCGGCTGGAGGTGGTGCTGCTCCACGAGCTGGCCCACGTCCGCCGCCTGGACGCGTTCACCCAGCTGATCGCCCAGGTCGCCTGCGCGGCGTACTGGTTCCACCCCCTGGTGTGGCTGGCGGCGCGGCGGATGCGCGCGCTGCGCGAGTACGCCTGCGACGACCACGTGCTCAACGCCGGCGCCCGCGCTTCCGCCTACGCGGGGGAGATGCTGGAGATGGTGCGCTCGCTGCGGAGCGATCCGCTGGCGCCCGCCTCCGCCACCCTGGCCATGGCGCGGCGCTCGCAGATCGAGGGCCGGCTGCTGGCCATCCTGGACCCGAACCTGCGCCGGAGGGCGTTCGGCTCGCGGGCCGCCGGCGCCATCGGCGCGCTGGGACTGATGGTGCTGATGCCGCTGGCCGCGCTCCAGCCCACCGCCGCCGCCCAGCCCCAGGGCGGGGCCCTGCCGCGCCTCTCCAACAAGGAGTCGGAGAAGCGCAAGTCGACCAGCGTCCCCGAGCCCACCGTGGCGCCCGCGGCCGTGCCCGCGCCGGCCGCCTCCGCGGCCCCGGCCGGCGCCGCGGTCCCGGTCCCCGCTCCAGCGCCGCCCGCCCCTCCGGGGTTCGCCGCGCCTCCGGCCCCACCTGCTCCTCCCGCTCCTCCCGCTCCACCGGGATCGGCCGTCCCCGCGGTCCCGGCCGCCCCTTCCAATGACCCGTACCGGCTCGGCTGCCTGTCCCATGCCGACCAGTGGAAGGTCGTCCAGCACGACGACCACCTCCGCGCCAAGGCGAGCGCGGGCGGCGCGTGCAAGGTGGGGGTGGAGGCCGTCGGCACCCTGTTCTTCACGCCCAACCTGTCCGCCGTCGCGGGGATGTCGCCGGGCGCCGCCTTCCACGCCGAGGAGCGGAGCGGGGACCTCACCCGCTCCTACGACATGCGCGCGGACGGCAGCGGCAAGGTGACCCGCGAGTGGCGGGTGAACGGCCAGGCGCGCCCGGTGGACGCGGAGGCGAAGATGTTCGTCGCCGCCCTGCTGGCACAGCTGGACCGCGCCAGCGGCTACCCCTCGTCTCACCGCGTCGGCGAGAACGGGGACGTGGACGCGGCCCGCGCCGCCGCCGCCGCGACGTCGGACGCACGCGTCCGCGGGGAGGAGGCGGCGGCGAGCGCGCGCGAGGCGATCACCCAGGCCTTGGGCACGACGCGCTCGGACGAAGAGCTGCTCGGCGCGCTCCGGCACGTCGCCGGTCACGAGGCGCTGGAGGACCCCACCGCGCGCCAGGCGTACCTGGCCGCCTGCGACCGGTTCCGCTCCGGCGAGGCCCGCGCCCGGGCGCTGAAGGCCTTCCTGATGGCCGCCCCCATCGACCCGGAGACCGGGCGCGCCGTGCTGGTGAGCGCCCGCGCCATCCAGGGGGACGACGAGCTGCTCGCCGTGCTCAAGGCGATGCACGAGATCAACGAGTCCGACCTGGTCCGCGGCCCGCTGGTGATGAGCTACCTGGAGGACGTGCAGCGCCTCCGCTCCGAGGAGGCGGTGGCGCGGGCGCTGGTCTTCCTGCTGCACCCGGAGCCGGTGGCGCGCGAGGGCGTGCTGAAGTCGATGGAGCTGGCCGGCGCCCGCCTGAAGTCGGACGAGGCGAAGCACCGGGTGCTGGTGGAGGTGACCGACCACCAGTCGCTCGATCCGCAGGTGAAGGCCCGCTACCTCCAACTGGTCACCGCGATGAAGGACTCCGGCCTGCAGGCGGACTCGAAGAAGCGGCTGGAGCACTCGCACGAGTGCGAGGACGAGGACCACGACCGCAAGACCGCGGTGAACATCAACGTGGGCGGCTTCCGCATGCAGGTGGACGCGGAGCAGACGCGCCGCGAGGCGGAGCGGATGGCGCGCGATGCGGAGCGCCAGGGCCGCGAGGCGGCGGCGGCGGCGAAGCGGATCGCCGAGGAGACCGCGCGGCACGAGCACCTCCGCGAGCGCGCCCGCGCCGAGGCGGACGAGGCCCGCCGCCAGTGGAGCGCGGAGGGCGAGCGGCTGCGGGCCGAGGCGGAGAAGCTGAAGGCGCAGGCCCGCCAGCTCACCGAGCAGATGCACGAGCGCGCCCGCAAGCTGAAGCAGAAGCTGTCCAAGGAGCTCCCGCCGGACGAGGTGGACGAGCTGGACCTGGACTCGCTCGACGACCTGGACTTCGACCTGTAGCGCGGTAGCGCCGCGGCGGGGCCCCCGTTACTGAACGGGGGTACACGCTCCGGAATCGATGTCCCTCCCAGAGACCAACACCACCGATCTCCTCCCCTGCCCCACGCCGGTCCCGTCGGCGGCGAAGTCGCCGGCCGGCTCCGGAGCGGTGGAGCGCCTGGTCTTCTGTCCGCTCTACCAGGGTTGCCTCGACGTGGCCGTGAAGAGCGGGTGGGAAGACTTCACCTGCCGCCGCTGCCCGCTCGCCGAGCACCAGATCGCGCCGAGCGCCGCCGCGCTGGCCACCCGCCAGCCGAAGGACTGAGATTCCGTGACGTCCCCCTGGCGCGGGGGGTGAGGGCTCCGCCGAGTCCTCCGGGGCTCAGCGCTTGGGCATCACCGGCGCCGCGCCGCCCTCCATCAACCGCAGCTGTTCGGTGGCGCGGAGGTTCTCCGCCGAGTCCTTGGGGGTGATCTCCCGCACCAGCTCCAGCTTCTCCACGTAGAGCCGGGGCGCGCGCTGGCGGTCCTGGGTGTACGCGTCGGAGAGGATCTTCCCCGCCTTGCGGGAGACCTTCTCCAGCCCGTCCACCACCCGCGGGTCGCGCGGGGCGACGGAGGCGGCGTCGCGGTAGCGCATCCCGGCGCCGGCCAGGTCGTTGCGGAGCATCGCCTCGCGCCCGGAGATGAGCGCCGACTCCACCAGGTAGCCGTCCAGCGCTGGGCCCAGCGGGCCGCTGAAGCCGATCTCCCGGTACAGCTGCCGGGCGCGGAGGAAGGGCTCGTAGGAGGCCGCCTGGTTCCGGTCGGTGGTGCGGCGGAGGCCCTCCTCGAAGCTCTTCTTGAAGTCGGGGATCAGGCGCTTGAGGTCCTCCACCCGCGCGTGGATCATCATCTCGCCCGGGGTGAGCTCCGCCAGGTGCTCGCACTCCCTCACCGAATCGTCGAAGTCGCGGCCCTCGAACTTCTGCTCCACCGTCTTGAACGCCGAGGCCAGGTAGGTGGCGCGCTCGGCCTTCTGCTTGGGCGTGGTGGTGTCGGTGATCAGCTCGTCTTCCTTGGCCATCAGCTTCTTGAGCAGCGGCATCCGCGACTGGTCCGGGAGGCGGTTGATCAGCTCGCGGGCGCGCGCCATGTCGCCGGAGAGCAGGGCGTCGCGCGCGCGCAGCTCCTGGGAGGCGCCGGCCTCCGCCTCGTCCAGCTCGGTGAGGAAGGCGTCGCGCTCCTGCTGGAGCGACTTGCCCACCGGGGTCAGCGCGCTGGCCGCCTGGCGCGCCTCCTCGAAGCGCTGGAAGCGGATCAGCTGCCGCGCCTGCTCCAGGCCCTCCTTCGCCTCCAGCTCCTTCTTCGCGATGGGCAGCAGGTGCTCGGAGTCCGTGCCCGGCCACATCTTCTCCGACGCCTCCATCGCGGAGACC
>DASRBA010000283.1:0-25930 GCA_035637895.1 Myxococcaceae bacterium | reverse complement strand
CACCTTCACCGCCATCCGGCGCGAGCCCAGCTCCACGGGGCCCGCGGCATCGCGCGGCGGAGACGACGACACCGGCGGCGGCGCCGGCGCCGGGGAGACGCAGCTCCCCTGCTGGCAGATGCGGTCGCCGTGGCAGTCGGTGTCCTTGGTGCACTGGGCGGAGGCGAGGGAGGACCACAGCAGCGCGGCGGCGGTCGTGGCGAGGGCGATGGTTCTGGAGGTCATGCCCGCGACCCTACCGAGCGGGCGGCGAAGTTCGCCAGCCTTTCCAGCAGCGCGGGGATGGCGGGCTCGCCCTCGGGGAACCCCCGGATGGGCTCCAGCGCCGCGCGGTCCCGCACCTCGTCGGGGGACGCGTCCACCCAGGACAGGAACGCGGCGCCGGTCAGCTCGGGGTGGAACTGGATGCCGTACGACCGCCCCACCCGGAACGCCTGGTGCGGATACTGTTCCGAAGACGCCAGCCACACCGCGCCCGGCGGGAGGTCGAACGTGTCCCCGTGCCAGTGCAGCGCCTGGAACCGGGCGGGGAGGGCGGAGAACACCTCGTCACCGGCCGCCTGGGAGGTGCACGCCACCGCGAATCGACCCAGCTCCACCCCGCGCTCGCCGGGATACACGCGCGCGCCCGCCGCGGCCGCGAGCAGCTGCGCCCCCAGGCAGATCCCCAGCGACGGCAGCCCGCGCTCCACCCGCGACCGGAGCAGGCGCAGCTCGTCCAGCAACCACGGGTGCTCGCTGGGCCGGTAGGCCGCCTGGAGCCCTCCCATCACCACCACCAGCGGCGCCGCCTCGTCGCCCGGCTCCACCCGGCGGAGGCGGGCGTGCACCTGGAAGCCGGCGCGCTCCAGCGCGGAAGCCAGCAGGCCGGGTCCTTCGTTCTCCTCGTGCTGGAGCACCAGGGCGCGGGGCATGGGGAGGCGGCGCCAGGCTAGCAGACGGGCCGGCTTGACTCCCCCCGGGCCCATGCGTAGGTTGCCCGGCTCCGTTTCACCATTGTGGGGAAACGTAGGGCGCCGCGCATGCTCCGCGGGGCGCTCGAAAGGCATTCATCCGGGGCAAAGCTGTTCATTCGGCAGGACAACCCAAACCAATGCAGCAGAACGTGAACCAGACGGGATCCGAGGTCCAGGGCGACGAAGACTTCGCCGCGATGTTCGAGGCCTCGATGAAGGAGCGGGGGGGCGAGGGCCTCCTCAAGGAAGGGGACATCGTCAAGGGGACGATCGTCCAGGTCACCAAGGACTACGCGGTCGTCGACATCGGATACAAGTCCGAGGGCCAGATCCCGATCTCGGAGTTCACCAATCCGCGCGGTGAGGTGCAGGTCAAGGCGGGCGACACCGTCGAGGTGCTGCTGGAGTCCCGCGAGAACGATACCGGCATGGTCGTCCTCTCCAAGGAGAAGGCCGACAAGATGCGGATCTGGGACGAGATCTCCGCCGCGTGCGAGCGCGACGAGATCGTCAAGGGGACCATCGTCGGGCGCGTGAAGGGCGGCCTCTCCGTCGACATCGGCGTGAAGGCGTTCCTCCCCGGCTCCCAGGTGGACATCCGCCCGGTGCGGAACCTGGACCAGTACATCGCCAAAGAGTTCGAGTTCAAGGTCATCAAGTTCAACAAGAAGCGCGGCAACATCGTGCTGTCGCGCCGGGTCCTCCTCGAGAAGCAGCGCGAGGAGATGAAGAAGGAGACCCTGAAGAACTTGAAGGAGGGCGCGGTCCTCAAGGGCGTGGTGAAGAACCTCACCGACTACGGCGCCTTCATCGACCTGGGCGGCATCGACGGCCTGCTCCACATCACCGACATGTCCTGGGGCCGCATCGGCCACCCCAGCGAGATGTTCAACGTGGGCGACGAGGTCCGCGTGGTGGTCCTCAAGTTCGACCCCGCGCAGGAGCGCGTCTCCCTGGGCCTCAAGCAGATCCAGGAGGACCCGTGGCACCGGGCGGACGAGAAGTACCCGGTGGGCACGCGGGTCAAGGGCCGGGTGGTCAGCCTCACCGACTACGGCGCCTTCGTGGAGATCGAGCAGGGCGTGGAAGGCCTGGTGCACGTCTCCGAGATGTCCTGGACCAAGCGCCTCAAGCACCCGTCGAAGATGCTGGAGGTGGGCCAGGAGGTGGAGGCGGTCGTCCTGGACATCGATCCCAAGGCCAAGCGCATCGCGCTGGGCATGAAGCAGATCGAGCAGAACCCCTGGACGCTGCTGGAGGACAAATACCCCATCGGCTCCGTCATCAAGGGCCAGGTCCGCAACGTCACCGACTTCGGCGTCTTCGTGGGCGTCGAGGAGGGCGTGGACGGCCTGGTGCACGTGTCCGACATCTCGTGGACCCAGCGCATCAAGCACCCGGGCGAGCTGTACAAGAAGGGTGACGAGGTGGAGGCGGTCGTCCTCAACATCGACGTGGAGAACGAGCGCTTCTCGCTGGGCATCAAGCAGCTCACCCAGGACCCGTGGGAGACGCTCTCCGAACGGCAGCCGGTGGGCAGCCGCGTCAAGGGCAAGGTCACCAAGGTGGCGGACTTCGGCGCCTTCGTGGAGATCGAGCCCGGCATCGAGGGCCTGGTCCACGTGTCCGAGCTGAAGGACGAGCGCGTGGAGAACCCGCGCGACGTGGTGCAGGAGGGCCAGGAGGTCGACGTGAAGATCATCGACATCAACACCACCGACCGGAAGGTGGCGCTGTCGATGAAGGCCCTGCTCCACGAGGGCGAGGACGACTACCGCGAGTACCTCCGCAAGCAGGCGGAGGGCTCCAAGGCGCGCCTGGGCGACGTGATGGCCCAGAAGCTGAAGAAGTAGTCGCAGAGTGGCAGTGCGCCAACCAGATGGAGGCCGAGTGTCGGGTCGTTCAACGGCGACCCTACACTCGGCCGTAGCCTCGCGTGCGAAATCCAGCGTCGGGTTGGCCGGGCGAGCCGGTCCGGACGATTTACCATCCCCGAGTGAATGGTCTGCAGTCTTTCACACCCCACGGACTCTTGAATGGCGGCGCATGGCTCGGCTCCTGGCGAATGCGGGGCCGAAGAATCGGGCTACGAGCTCTGGTGGAGGGTCGATCTATTCCCGCAATCGGAAGCTGCACCTCGACTTTGAATTTCACCCGGTAAACGACCGCCAAGAGGGCTTTCAATGCATCGAGTGGGACGTCTTGGTTCATCAACGGTTGGGGCCCGTTGATCCCGACGATCTCCCGCTCAGCCGGAAGCTCGGTTGGCTGGAAGGGTTTACGCCCCTCCTTGAAAGGGCCTACGCAGGGCCCGGCAGGTTGTCGACGGTGCGATGCACCGCGACTTTCGAGGTAAGTACATCGAGGTTCGGCAATGTCTTTGGTCTCCCTCGACCTGATCCCGATCGCATCCTCTCCAAGGCCTCGGTTCCCCTGGGATCGAATCTCTTCTCACTAGGGCTGGAGACCTCGGACGGGAGGCTCACGATCGCCGTGGATCAAGAGAACCGGGCTCTGACACTGGGTCTCGGCTTCCTGATGAGAGGTACCCTGGTACGCGATCTGTTTGCGACCATTGAACGAGAAGCGCGTGTCCGAGCAGCTGCCTTTCTGACACGGTACCGGTCATGAACGCGCGCAAGCTGGGCCACAGCCATGGCCGCCGGACTCGACTCTCGCGGACTCGGCGCGAGTCGCGGGCAATGTTCGATCCACGATTCCTGCGACCGCTGGCTCGCGCGGAGGGCCAACCCGATCCGGTTCTCATTCGCGGTCAGCAGTTGAACGCCTCGCTCCCTTCGGAGTTGGTGGAACGGAACCGCGGTCGGTTCGTTGCCCTGGACTTGGCCTCCGGACAACCTTTCTTCGGTGCAACGGCGACCGAAGCGCTGCTGCAAGCCGAGGAGGCAATGCCAGAGGCCCGGTTCTTCGTGACCCGTGTTGGTGACAGTTATGGCTTCCGCCTCCGCTCGCGCTGAGCTGATCGGGACGATCCAGACGATCCAGGGGGAGGAGATCCCGCTGATCGAGTTGGAGCTGATTGCGCCTGCCGGAGTCGTTCTCGAGAACGTTGTCGTGGATACCGGCTTTGGCGGTGCCCTTCGAGTTCCATCGGGGTTCTTTCGCAAATATGGCCTTACCCCGCGAGGCACGACGGTCGTCACGCTTGCGGACGGAACACCCAAGCTTTGTCCGATGGCATCGCTCACGCTCCAGTGGATGGGCCAGCATCGTCGAGTGGCGGCTCTGGAGTTCGGTCCCGAGACCCTGGTCGGGATGGAGTTGTTGAACCACAGTCGGATCGAGCTCGGCGGAGTAATGCTGAAGCTGAGCCGGCTATAGCCAGAGTCCCGACACTCAGTGCGGCAGCTCCGGCTCCGGCCGGGTCCGGGCGTCCAGAGGCAGCAGCACGGTGAAGGTGGTGCCGTGGCCCACGGCGCTGTGGGCGCGCACGGTGCCCCCGTGCGCCTCGGCGATGCCCTTCACCAGCGTGAGCCCCAGGCCCCAGCCCTTCTGGCCGCTGGCCTGCGCGGTGCGGGTGCGGTGGAAGGGTTCGAAGGCGGCGGCCAGCTCGCCGGCGGTGAGCGGGTGGTCGTTGGCCAGCGCGTTGACGACGTCCAGCTGGACCCAGGGGTCGCGCCGCTCCAGGCGCACCCGGATGGGCTCGGTGGCGGAGCCGTACTTGAGCGCGTTGGCGCACAGGTTCTCCACCAGCCGCCGCAGCTCCGTGGCGCTCCAGAAGCCGGGCAGGGATGCGGGGCCGTCGAAGAGGAAGCGGTCGCCGTGCGCCAGCTCGAGCTCCTCCAGGATGTCGCGGACGACGGCGGCCAGGTCGGCGGGGCCGACGTGGATGGGGAGCTGCTGGCCGCTGCGGATCCGGCCCACGTCCAGCAGGTTCTGGACCATCTCGTCCACCCGGTCCACGCCCTGGATGATGCGCCGCTGGAGCTGGTCGCGCAGCTCCGTCTTCTCCGGGTAGCGGAGGAGCCGCTGGGCGCTGAGGCGGATGGTGTTCAGCGGCCCGCGCAGGTCGTGGGTGAGCGTGGCCACGAACTGGCCGCGCAGCTCCTGCTCCTGGGCCAGCTTGCGCGAGGTGGCCTCCGCCTCCTGCTTCGCCAGCTCCTGCTCGCGCGCGGCGGTGTGGGCGGTCAGCTGGGCCCGCCGCATCAGCCGGGTGACCATGGCGATGAGCGTGCCGTTGAAGAGGAACATCCCCGTGCGGACGTAGTCGTCCGGCCAGGCCAGGGCCGGCGAGTGGTCCGGGGACAGGAACAGGATCTGGCTGACGATCGCCGACAGGGCCGTCACCAACAGCCCGTCGCCGACGAAGGCGGAGGCCACCACCATCGGGTAGTAGGCGATGTAGGACGAGCCCGCCAGGTACGGGTGCGCCAGCCACTCCACGCCGGTGGCGACGGCCACCAGCGCCACGGACACCGCGTACCGCGTGTAGCGGTCGGCGGGGAGCCAGCGGAGGATGCGCGCCTGGGTGACGCGGACGTGGAGGAACTGGGAGGCGGCGTACTTGGCGCCCACCTGGATGAAGTCGAGGATCAGGTCTCGCTCTCGAGGGCGGAGCCGCCCCTCCCGCTCCAGCACCTCGAAGATCACCTTCCGGAAGAGGCGGTACTCGGCGAGGACCTGCTCGATGGAGTACATGGGCAGGTGGGCCCGCTGCTCGCCGTGGAGCCTGGAGAGCGCCCGGTCCACGCGGCGGTCGTCCTCGGTGAGCACGGAGGCGCGCAGCTCCCGCCCGAGCGCGTCCAGCAACTGCGGCAGGTGGTCGAGCAGGGTGGGGCGGTCCTCGCGCTGCGCCGCGGGGAGCGCCTGCTGGAGGCGGTGCGCGAACAGCCGCTCGATCTCCTCCTTGCGGTCCGCCAGGCGGCGGGCCAGCGCGATCCCGGCCGGCTCCGGCGCCTCGACGGCCCGGGCGGGTGACGGCGCCTGCGGCTCGGCGGGCCGTTCGCTCATCGTTCAACGACAATGACAATGCCCACGGCACGCCGCACGGCTGGTGGACCTGGCGGGCGCCCAGGCGGTCGCCTCACCGGATCGTGTAGCGGAGCAGGAGGACGGCGTCTCCGCGGTGGACCTCGAGCTCCAGCCACTGGCCGAACGGAAGCTCGGCGTACGCCTCCAGCGCCGCCTCGGGGGACACCAGGCGGTGGCCGTTGACGCGCTCGACGACGTCGCCGGCGCGCAGGCCGGCCTGGTCGTAGATGGAGCCGGGCTGGATCATCACCAGGCGGACCCCGGCCAACTCCCCATTGACGAAGGCCGGCATCGCGCGCGCGCCGGTGGCGAGTTGGTTCACGTCCAGCGCATCGCGCCGGATCTCCCGCTCCGCCGACACCAGCGCGCGCGGATGTGCGGACGGCGGTGGAGGAGGCGGCGGCACCTTCGAGTTGACGCCCACCCGGCGCAGCCCCTCCGCCGTCCGCAGCGTGATCGACCCGCGCGAGATGGCCACCACCTCCGCGCCTGCCAGCGTGTCGCCGACCGAGAGCGTCACCATGCTCCGCCCGGGCAGGTACAGGACGGCCGCCATCGAGAAGCGAGCCGGGGTGCACACCAACGTCCCCAGCAATTGCCCTGGCCAGTCGAACCGGTCCGCCTCCGCGATGGCCGCGGCCGGTGGATCCGGATCGAGCCCGAGGATGCGCGCCAGCGCGGCGGCGTCGAGGGGAGGGTGGGCGGAGCCGAGGAGGAGGGCGAGGGCGGCGCGGAGCATGCGCGGATGGCTCAGCAATCCCGGTGCCGGGTTCGATCCGGGTGGATTTCGGGCGCACCCGCCCATCAACGGGACAAGTTGCCAGGGCTGGCGCCCGGTCGGCGAGACAAGTTGCCAGCGCGGAACGGTGGGCCGCGCGACGCCGGGAGTGATCCGCCGGGCCGGGTTGCCACTCCCGTGCGCCTGTACTCGACTCGCGCCCATGCTGGCGCTCCTCATCGTCCTCGCGACTCTCACCGATGCGCCGCCCCCGCCCGACGCGCTCCCCGGCCCCGAGAGCTCCGGCGACCGCCGCGTCGGCCCCTTCAGCCGCGACACGTACCCCAGCGAGGTCAGCGCCCGCCCGCTCACGCTCCCCGCCGGGATGATCCGCGCCTCCGCGGCGCTGGACGCCGGCTGGATCCGCCTGTTGCCCGCCTACGCCTGGGTCGGGGGCCTGGGGGTCTCCGGAAGCTACGGGCTCACCCACCAGCTCGAGTTGACCGCGTTCGCCCAGTTCGACCTCACCCCGCTGGCCACCAACCGCATGGGGGTCTCCGGCACGCTCCTCCTCCACGACGACCCCGCCTTCGACCTGGCCCTCGCCGCCGCCTTCGACCTCGTCCCCGCGAGCGTGTCGCCCACCCCCGCCATCACCCTCGGCCTCCCGGGTCGCCTCCTCTTCGCCGACCGCCTCTTCTTCACCTTCGGCGGCCACCTCGTCTCGCTCCAGCTCAGCCCTCCCCAGGTGCGGGCGTCGCTGGAGCTGGGCGTGGGCGCGCAGGTCACCTCCTCGCTCGCGGTGGCCCTGGAGACGGACCTCTTCAAGAGCCTCAGCCAGGCCTACGTCTTCCACACCTTCGTCGTCCCCCTGGACCTCTCCGCCACCCTCGCCGTGGCCAACGGCTTCGACCTCCAGGCCCGCGTCTCCACCTTCAACCTCTTCGACCCCGGCCTGTCAGGCACCCTCACGCTTGCCGGGTCGGCCTACTTCTGACCGCCCGGCGAGACGGTCCGGCGGTGCACATCCTCCCTGGATGAAACGCTGGCTTGCCCTTTCGGTCGCCGTGGCGCTGGGGGCCGTGGGCTGCGCCGGGTGCGCGGTGCACATCCCGCCAATCCCCGAAAACGCCTACGAGGTCACGCCGCCCAGGGACCTGGAGGGCGCGCTCGAGGAGCAGGTGGGGGAGCGCTTCCGCCCGGACAACCAGATCGCCCTCTCCGAGAACGGCCAGGTCTTCCACGACATCGCCGCCGCCATCTCCAAGGCCAAGGTCAGCGTGAACATCGTGACCTTCATCTGGCGGCCGAGCGGCCCATCCGACGAGGTCCTGGTCCCGCTCCTGGAACGGGCTCGCGCCGGCGTGAAGTGCCGCGTGGTGGTGGACGCCCTGGGGAGCCGCCGCTTCGCGGGGCAGGTGCGCCCGCTGCTGGAGGGCGCCGGTTGCGAGGTGCGCATGCACCGCCCACGCGAGGACGACGTCCTGGAGCGGAACCACCGGAAGATCGTCGTGGTGGACGGCGTCACCGGCATCACCGGCGGCTTCGGGATCTGGAAGAGCTGGGAGGGCAACGGCCTCGAGAAGGATGAGTGGCGCGACAGCAACGTGGTGGTGCGGGGCCCGGTGGTGCGCGAGCTCCAGCGCGCCTTCGAGGCGTCCTGGATCCAGGCCGGCGGCGATCCCCTCCCGGCCGGCGACCTCCTGGCCCCGCCCCCCGCCGGAGACACCCGCGCCCTCTTCGTGGCCAGCGGCGCGCAGGACCTGGACGGCGGCGCCGACCGCACCCGCGTAGAGCGCGCCACGGTGCTGCTGATCCGCTCGGCGACGAAGCGGATCTGGATCGCCAACTCCTACTTCGTCCCTTCCACCGAGATCCTCTCCCTCCTGGTCGCCAAGTCCAAGTCCGGGGTGGACGTGCGCGTGCTGGCGCCCGGTCCCATCCACGACTGGACCTCCATCCGCGCGGCCCAGCGCGACGGGTACCCGGAGCTCGTCGCCGCGGGGGTGAAGATCTTCGAGTACCAACCCTCCATGATGCACTCCAAGACCATGGTGGTGGACGACCGCCTGGTGATCATCGGCTCCACCAACCTGGACCCGCTCTCCCTGCGGCAGATGGAGGAGGGATCCCTGGTGGTCGAGGACGCCGCGCTGGCCCGGGAGCTGGAGCAGCACCTGGAGCAGGACTTCCGCTGGTCCAAGGCCATCCTCCACCCCACCGCCGGCCCCTACGCCTGGGCGTCCCGGCTGGTGGTCTGGCTGATCGGCAAACTCTGAACGACTCCAGAAGCGCGAGTCCTGTCCCGCTATAGACGGGGAGGAGGGCGCGGGTATATGCGGCCCTCGCTGACCCAGGCGGCAAGGAGACCAGTCATGGCTCGCGACGTGGTGATTGTTGGTGCGGCACGGACCCCCATCGGTGCCTTCCAGGGCGGCCTCTCCAGCCTGACGGCGCCGCAGCTGGGCGCGGTGGCGATCAAGGCCGCGCTGGAGCGCGCCGGCGTCCCGGCCGCCCAGGTGAACGAGACCTACATGGGCTGCGTCCTCCAGGCGGGGGTGGGCCAGGCGCCCGCCCGGCAGGCGGGGATGGGGGCGGGCCTCCCGGAGACCGTCCCGGCCACGACCGTCAACAAGGTCTGCGGGTCCGGCCTGAAGGCGGTCATCGCCGGGGCCCAAGCCATCGCCCTGGGCGACGCCGAGGTGGTGGTGGCGGGCGGGATGGAGTCCATGTCCAACGCCCCGTACCTCTCCACCGCCATGCGCGGCGGCGCCCGCATGGGCCACGTGGAGATGAAGGACGCGATGATCCACGACGGCTTGTGGGACGCCTACAACGACGTCCACATGGGCATGTGCGCCGAGCAGTGCGCGGAGAGCATGAAGATCTCCCGCTCCGCCCAGGACGAGTTCGCGCTGGAGTCCACCCACCGCGCCATCCGCGCCCAGAAGGAGGGGATGTTCAAGGCGGAGATCGTGGGCGTGCCCGTGCCGCAGAAGAAGGGCGACCCCATCCTCGTGCTGGAGGATGAGGGCCCCCGGAACGCCAAGCCGGACAAGATCCAGGGCCTCAAGCCGGTGTTCAAGAAGGACGGCACCGTCACGGCCGCCAACGCGTCGTCGATCAATGACGGCGCCGCGGCGCTGGTGCTGATGAGCGTGGACCGGGCGAAGGCGGAGAACCGGACGGTGCTGGGCCGCATCACCGGCTACGCCCAGGCGGCGCGCAAGCCGGTGGAGTTCACCATCGCCCCGGCGGACGCGATCAACGCGCTGCTCAAGCGGACCAACGTCACCGCGGAGCAGGTGGACCTCTGGGAGATCAACGAGGCCTTCGCGGTGGTCTCCATCGCCAACAACCAGCTGCTCAAGCTGGACCCGTCGAAGGTGAACGTGCGCGGCGGGGCGGTGGTGCTGGGCCACCCCATCGGCGCCTCGGGCGCTCGGGTGCTGGTGACGCTGCTGCACGCGCTGAAGGACCTCAACAAGAAGCGCGGCGTGGCCTCCCTGTGCATCGGCGGCGGCGAGGGCATCGCGCTGATGGTGGAGCGCTAACCCTATGAACAAGGTCGTCGCCAGCGCGGAGGAGGCGGTCCGCGACATCCAGGACGGCGCGGTGATCATGAGCGGGGGCTTCGGGCTGTGCGGCAACCCGGAGAACCTGATCGCCGCCCTCCACCACAAGGGCGTGAAGGGCCTCACCATCATCTCCAACAACTGCGGCACCACCGAGCTGGGCCTGGGCATCCTCCTCAAGGCCAGGCAGGTGAAGAAGATGGTGTCCAGCTACGTGGGCGAGAACAAGGAGTTCGAGCGCCAGTACCTCTCCGGCGAGCTGGAGGTGGAGCTCAACCCGCAGGGCACCCTGGCGGAGCGGATCCGCGCCGGGGGCTGCGGCATCGGCGGGTTCTACACGCCCACCGGGGTGGGGACGCAGATCGCCCAGGGGAAGGAGACCCGCGTCATCGACGGGCGCGAGTACGTGCTGGAGAAGCCGCTCCAGGCGGACTTCGCCATCGTGCGCGCCTGGAAGGCGGACCGCTGGGGGAACCTGGTGTTCCGCAAGACGGCCCGGAACTTCTCCCCCATGATGTGCATGGCGGCGAAGACCACCATCGTGGAGGTGGAGAACCTGGTGGAGGTGGGCGAGCTGGACGGGGACCAGATCCACGTCCCCTCCATCTTCGTGAAGCGCATCGTCCAGGGCGCCGGCTACCAGAAGTGGATCGAGAAGCGCACCGTCCGCCCCCGGGGGGCCGCCTAGATGCCGCTCACCAGAGAGCAGATCGCCCAGCGCATCGCGAAGGAGCTGCGCGACGGGTACTACGTCAACCTGGGCATCGGGATGCCCACGCTGGTGGCCAACTACGTCCCCGCCGGGATGGACATCCTCCTTCACTCGGAGAACGGGCTGCTGGGCATCGGCCCGTGGCCGGTGGAGGGCCAGGAGGACCCGGACCTGATCAACGCCGGGAAGGAGACGGTGACCGCGGTGAAGGGCGCCGCCTACTTCGACTCCTCCACCTCCTTCGGGATGATCCGGGGCGGGCACGTGGACATGGCGGTGCTGGGGGCGATGGAGGTCTCCGAGCAGGGGGACCTGGCCAACTGGACCATCCCCGGCAAGATGGTGAAGGGGATGGGCGGGGCCATGGACCTGGCGGTGGGCGCCAAGCGCGTCTTCGTGGCCATGGACCATGCCAGCAAGGACGGCAAGCCGAAGATCCTCAAGCAGTGCGCGCTCCCGCTCACCGCCAAGAAGTGCGTCCAGTTCATCGTCACCGACCACGCCTTCATCGAGGTGACCCCCCAGGGGCTGCTCCTGCGGGAGGTGGCGCCGGGGGTGACCGCGGAGGCCGTCCAGAAGATCACCGAGCCGACCCTGAAGGTCAGCCCCGGGCTCACGGAGATGCGGCTGTAAAGTCGTGTGCTAGAGTCGCGGGCCATCGCCGTCGTTGCCCCCAGGAGACAGCGCTCATGGCGGAGAAGCAGGAGAAGCCGAAGACCGCGCGCAGGGCCGACCGGCTCCAACACGAGCTGCTGGTGGCCTACCGGACGGTGGACGGCTTCATCACCGACTGGGCGGTGAACATCTCCAAGGGCGGGTTGTTCATCAACACGCGCAACCCGCTGGCGGTGGGGACCACCATTCGCCTGATTATCTCGCTGCCCGACACCGCCTTCCCGTTCGACCTCACCGGCCGGGTGATGCGCGTGAACGAGTTCGACAACCCGTCCAACCAGGTGCCGGGGATGGCGATCGAGTTCATGGACGTGGACGAGGAGAAGAAGGCGCGCATCGAGCGCTTCGTCGACCGGCTCCGCAAGGAGCTCCCTGACGAGCTCACCCCGTCTCCCAGCGCCGCCAAGAAGTAGGCGGTAATAACGCTTCCATCGACGCCGAGCTCCAGATCGACCGCCTCTCCCAGACCGGGGAAGGCGTCGCCACGCACGACTCGCGCGCGGTCTTCGTGGCCGGCGCGCTCCCGGGCGAGCGCGTGCGGGTGCGGGTGCGCGAGGAGGGGCGGGTGCTCCGCGGGGAGCTTCTGGAGGTGCTGGTGGCCAGCTCCGCCCGCCGCGTCCCGGACGCCTGCCCCCTGGCCGACCGCTGCGGCGGCTGCGACTGGCTGAACCTGGACGAGGACGCCCAGCTCGCGGCCAAGAAGGAGATCGTCCTCTCCGCGCTCGAGCACCTGGGCGGCATCCCGCGCGACGCCTACCAGCTGCGCGGGGTGCGGACCGTGGCGCCGTCCATGGGTTACCGGCGGCGGGCGGTGCTCCACCCCGGCAAGGAGGGCCTGGGGTACTTCGGGCGCCGTAGCCACACCCACGTCCAGGTGGACCGCTGCCCGGCGCTGGCGCGCGGCGCGCAGGGGCTCCCCGGCGAGCTGGCCCAGGCGCTCCAGCCCATCCTCCGCGACATCTCCGAGGTGCACCTGCTGGAGGCCGGCGGGAAGACCTCCTTCTTCGTCCACCTCCGGCGGGGGCTGAAGCCCAAGCACCGGACGGCGGTGGAGCAGGCGATGAAGAGCTCCAAGGCGCGCGGCGCGGTGCTGCTGTCGTTCGACGGGAACCGCCAGACGGTGGGCGACCCGGTGCTGCGCGAGGACGCGCCCCTGGCGCCCAACGTCACGCTCCGGCTCCGCCCGGACGCCTTCGCCCAGGCCCACGCCGGCGCCAACCACGCGCTGGCGCGGGCGGTGGTGGGCCTGGCCGAGCTGAAGGGCGAGGAGCGCGTCCTGGAGCTGTACTGCGGGAACGGGAACCTCACCTTCGCCCTCGCCAACGTGGCGCGCGACCTGGTGGCGGTGGAGGCGATGGTGGTTTCGCTGGACCTGGCGTGCGCCGCGGCCGGGGAGGCCAAGGTCACCAACGTCCGCTTCGTGCTGGGGAACGCCACCAAGGTGGTGCCCCGCATGGCCAAGTGCGGCGAGCGCTTCGACGTGCTGGTGGCCGACCCGCCGCGGACCGGGGCCGCCGGCATCGCCGCCTGGGCGGAGGTGCTGGAGGTGGGGCGGGTGGTGTACGTGGCGTGCGATCCGGGAGCGCTCGCGCGCGACGCCAAGGAGCTGAACGCCCGCGGGTTCCGGCCCAAGGCGCTGGAGCTGGTGGAGCTGTTCCCGCAGACGCACCACGTGGAGGCGGTGATGTCGTTCGAGAAGGCCAAGGGGTAGCGTTCCGTCCCGTGGACGCGCGGATCGTCGAGTTCGCCGAGGTGCTCCGCCAGAACGGCGTCCGCGTCTCCACCGCCGAGGTGGTGGACGCCGCCCAGGCCGTCGCGATCGTCGGGGTGCAGGACCGCGACCTGTTCCGCTCCGTCCTCCGCTCCACGCTGGTGAAGCGGGACCTGGACCTGGAGGCGTTCGACCGCGCCTTCGACTTCTTCTTCTCCGGCGCCGCGAAGACCTTCGAAGCCCTGGACGAGGCGCTCTTGAAGCAGCTGGAGGAGCAGGGCCTCCTGGAGGGCGACGAGTTGCAGATGGTGGTGGCCACCGTCAACCGCCTCTTCAACCAGCTCTCGCCCATGGCGCAGGCCGCGCTCCAGAACGACCGCGCCCGGCTGGCGCAGCTGTTCCGCGCCGCCACCTTGCAGCTGGACCTCTCCCGGATGGAGACGCCCATGCAGGCCGGCTTCTTCTCCCGGCGGCTGCTGGCCGGGGCGGGCGCGGAGCGGGCGCGGACCGACCTGCAGTCGCTGGAGCAGGAGCTGCAGGCCCGCGGGCTGTCCCTGGAGGGGCTGGAGGTGGTGTCGAAGCAGCTCGCCTCCGCCCTGCGGAAGGTGGAGGACGCCGCCCGCCGCGAGGTGGACCGCCAGATGCGCGCCCGGCTGAAGCGGTCCTCGGGGGGGTTGCAGGATCGGCCGTTCCACGCCCTCTCCCGCGCGGAGGTGGAGCGGGCGGAGGCCGCGGTGCGGAAGCTGGCGGAGCGGCTGAAGACCCGGCTGGTGCGCAAGCAGCGCTCCACCCGCCGCGGCGCGCTCAACGTCCGCCGCACGCTTCGCCGGAACATGCCCTGGGGCGGCGTCCCCATGGTGCCGCTGTTCCGCTCGCGGCGGCCGGAGCGGCCGGAGGTGGTGGTGCTGTGCGACGTGTCGGACTCGGTCCGCAACGCGTCGCGGATGATGCTGCTGTTCACGTACACGCTGCAGTCGCTGTTCGTCCGCGTCCGCTCGTTCGTCTTCGTCTCCGACATGGGGGAGGTGACGAAGTACTTCAAGGACGCGGATCCGGAGGAGGCCATCGACCTGGCCACCGCGGGCAAGGCGGTCTCGCTCCACTCCAACTCCAACTACGGCCGCGCGCTGGCCAACTTCACCCGCGACGAGCTGGGGTCGCTGGGGCGGCGCACCACGCTGATGGTCATCGGCGACGGGCGGAACAACTACAACCCCAGCAACGTCTGGGCGCTCAAGGACCTCAAGCGGAAGGTGAAGCGGCTGATCTGGATCACCCCCGAGGACCGCCGGAGCTGGGGCTTCGGCGACAGCGAGATGCACTCGTATTCGAAGGCCGTCCACCAGACGGTGGTCGTGCAGACGCTGGCGGACCTGGAGCGGCTGGCGGACCAGCTCGTTCCGTCGTAGAGGATCGAGACAGCCGTGCCCACCGCCGACGACTTCGACGCCGCCGATCTCCGCTCCCTCCGCCTGGCGGCGCCGGAGGTGACCGCGGCGCGGCTGGGTCGCTGGCTCGTCTTCCAGCGGGCGATGGCGGCCGTCCCGCTCTCCGCGGATCCGCCGGCGGTGGCCGCCGCCCACGCGGAAGCGGTGCGCGTCTCCGGGCTGTCCGCCCGCGAGGTGGGCGAGCTGGACGCGGTGGTGCGCGACTTCTGCGGCCGGCGGGCGGTGGTCGCCCGCATCCGTCGCCGCATGGAGACGGCCGACCCGGCGACGCGGGGCCGCCTGGAGCAGGAGTTGGCCGCGCGGGACGACGACGGCGCGGTGGAGCGGCGGTACGGGCGCCAGGCCCTGGAGGCGCTCCGGGCCCAGGAGGCGGCGCTGCTGGCCCTCCACCTCCAGCGCCCATAGGTGATAAAGGCACCGCTCGCGGGCCCCATGAAGCGCTACTTCATCCACACCTTCGGCTGTCAGATGAACGTCAACGACACCCTCCGGATGGGGGAGGCGCTGTCGAAGGCGTCCTACGGCCCGGCGGCGTCGCCCGAGGACGCGGACCTGATCGTCCTCAACACCTGCGCCATCCGCGAGAAGGCGGAGGACAAGATGCTCTCCGCGCTCGGGCGCTACCGGATGCTGAAGGCGTCCCGCGGCGCGCTCCTGGGCGTGGGCGGTTGCGTGGCCCAGCAGGAGAAGGAGCGCCTGCTCAAGAAGGTCCCCTACCTGGACTTCGTCTTCGGGCCGGACAACATCGGCAAGCTGCCGGAGATCCTCGAGCGCATCGAGCGGGACCGGGTCCGGGTGGTGGAGACGGCCTGGGTGGAGTCCGAGGAGTACGTCTTCCCGCGCGCGGACCCGCAGACCTCCGCCGGCAAGGTGACCGAGTTCGTCACCGTGATGAAGGGCTGCGACAACGTCTGCTCCTTCTGCGTGGTGCCGCACACCCGCGGCCGCGAGGTGAGCCGGCCGTTCGTGGAGGTGCTCCGGGAGGTGGCGGACCTGGCCTCGGTGGGCGTGCGCGAGGTGACGCTGATCGGCCAGAACGTGAACTCCTACCGGGGCGGGATCAGCTTCGCCCAGCTGCTGCTCCGCGCCGCCGAGGTGCCCGGCATCCTCCGCGTCCGCTTCACCACCAGCCACCCGCACGACCTGTCCGACGAGCTGATCGAGGCGTTCGCCGCCCAGCCGAAGATCGCCCCGCACTTCCACCTGCCGGTCCAGTGCGGCTCGGACCGGATCCTGAAGAAGATGCGGCGCGACTACACGGTGGCGGAGTACCTGGAGCGGCTGGGGAAGCTGCGCGCCGCCCGGCCGGGCATCGCCGTCACCACCGACATCATCGTCGGCTTCCCCGGCGAGACGGAGGAGGACTTCCAGGGCACGCTGGACCTCACCGCCAAGGCGCGCTTCGAGGGCATGTTCTCCTTCGTCTTCTCGCCCCGCCCGAAGACCGCCGCCGGCATCCACGAAGCCGAGTGGGGGATGGTCCCGCACGAGGTGAAGGTGGAGCGGCTGGAGCGGGTGCAGCAGCTCCAGAAGCGGATCAGCTCCGAGCTGATGGCCGCCCACGTGGGCGCCACCGTGGAGGTGCTGGTGGAGGGCCCGTCCAAGCTGGACCCGGGCCGCCGCTTCGGGCGCACGCCGGAGAACCGCACCGTCAACTTCGACGGGGACGCGCCGGCGGGGGTAGTGGTGCCGGTGCGCGTCCGGTCTTCGTCACCGGCGGCGCTGCTGGGGGAGCTCCAGGTCCACGCATGAGCGTCCGCGCCTTCAAGGGGATGGCCCCGAAGCTCCACCCCAGCGTCTTCGTCGAGCAGAGCGCCACCGTCATCGGCGACGTGGAGATCGGCGAGCAGTCCTCCATCTGGTTCAACACCGTGGTGCGCGGGGACGTGAACCGCATCCGCATCGGCCGGCGCACCAACATCCAGGACCTGTCGCTCATCCACGTGCAGAAGGACCAGTACGCCACCACCATCGGCGACGAGGTCACGGTCGGGCACCACGTGGTCCTCCACGGGTGCACGGTCGGAAACCGGGTCCTGGTGGGGATGGGGGCCATCTTGATGGACGGGGTGGTGGTGGAGGACGAGTGCATCGTGGGCGCCGGCGCCCTCCTCACTCCCGGTACGCGCATCCCCACTGGCATGCTGGCCGTGGGGAGCCCCGCCAAGCCCCGGAGACCATTGACCCCCGAGGAACGGGCCTGGCTTTCTCGGTCGGCGGCGAATTACGCGGAATATGCCGCCGCCTATCTGGCCGGCGAATAGCTGTTCGCGCGCACTTTCCCCAGTTGTTTCATATGGTTTACATAGGGCACAGGTGCGCCCATGGGCCCACAACTTTCCCTATTGGTGACCGAGAATCCTACCAAGGTCCCCCTCATTCAAAGCAAGGATCCGAATCATGGGTCTCGTCGGTGGCATCCTCAACATGGTCGGCGGTCTCTTGGGCGGCGGGTACAACCAGTACGCGCGCAGCACGCCGTCGGCGCAGCCGCAGATGAAGCACTCCTGGCCCGGGATGAAGGACTTCTTCAAGTCCAAGTGGGAAGGGGGGCCCGGCAACTCGGCCAACGCGCCGGGTCATCTCAAGAAGTCGCAGTCGCAGGATGGGAACGCCCAGGGACCCGGCAACTCGGCCAACGCGCCAGGCCAGGTGAAGAAGGGCGAGGACCACACCGACGCCGACGTGAAGCAGGACCTCCAGCAGGACGTGCCGCAGGCCGCGCCGAAGCCGGCGGACCCGAAGCCCGCGCCGCCGGCCGGCCAGAGCGGCGCGCCGGAAGTCCCCGGGCGCAAGGGCCCGGCGGGGAGCGACCCGAAGATCAGCCAGTTCGCGCCGAACGGTGCGCCCGCGGGCTACGACGGCACCGAGGCCTGCGGCCCCACCGTGGGCGCCATGGTGGCTCGCAACATGGGCTTCACCCCGGAAGGGAACAAGAAGCCGACGGACGCCGAGCTGGTCGCGGACCTCGCCAAGGCCGCAGGCACCACCGCCCAGGGCACCACGGGCAACGGCATGATCGCCATGTACGAGCACATGGGCCTGGACACCAAGGCCACCAAGGGCGCCGACCTGGACTGGATGACGGCCGAACTGCAGGCCGGCCACCACGTCACCGCGCTGGGCAACTACTACGAGGTGCCGGGCCGCATCGACGACACCAAGACCTCCGGCCACTACCTGGACATCACCGGCGTGGACAAGGCCGGCAACTTCATGGTGAACGACCCGGCCAACACCGACCTCAACTCGATGACCCGGGACGAGATGCAGAAGTTCATCACCACCGCGCCGCAGGGCGGGTTCGCCATCTCCGCCTGGAAGCCCACTGGGGCCGCGGCGGGCGCGCCGGCCGTCGGGTAGCCACGCCTCCATCCCGGTGGTAATACCCCGGGCTGCATGCCGCCCTCTCCGGACGCACTGAAGAGCTGTGCGCTCTTCAAGGACTTCACGGACACCGGGCTGCAGATCATCGCCACCATCGCCACCGAGCGGAACTACCCCAAGGGCGTGCCCCTGTTCGTCGAGAACATGGTGGCCGACTCGATGCTCATCGTCACCGCGGGGCGGGTGAAGCTCACCGCGCGCGGCCCCACCGGCGAGGAGGTCACCCTGGGCACGGAGCTCAACCCCGGCGACGTCCTGGGCGAGCTGTCGCTCATCCAGCCCAGCCAGCGGATGTGCACCGCCACCGCCTCCACCGGGGTCACCGCCGTCGAGCTGCGCCACGCGGACTTCCAGCGCCTGCTGGTCCAGAAGCCGCAAGCCTGCCTGAAGCTCCTGATGGCGATCGTGGGCACGTTCGGCCAGAAAGTTCAGGACAGCCGGAGCGCCCTCAAGCTGCTGCTGGGCAAATCCTAGACCGGTTCGCTGGGGCCTCGTCGTGACCGTGCTGTGGCCGTCCGGCTGGCTCGCTGGAGCCTCGTGACCCGGAGCGCCTCCCCGGCCGCGCTGCGCCCGGGCGGGACGCGTGTTACCCTGCTCGCTCGCGCTCCGAGGACGAAGCGGGCCCGTCCGCGCTGTTTGACGGCGAACGGGTGAGGGGTTCTCGGGCCCGATAGGACGGACGCTTGGAAGAACTGTTGAAGCACTTGCTGGACGGCGCACACGGCTTCCCCGCCTACCTCTCCGTCTTCGGCGTGCTGGTGCTGTGTGGGCTGGGTCTCCCCCTGCCGGAGGATGTCTCCCTCATCACGGGCGGTTACCTCGCCTACCTGGGCAACGTGCGCCTGCCCGTCATGATGGCCGTGGGCTTCGTCGGCATCCTGGTGGGCGACTCGCTCATCTACCTGACGGGCCGCCGGGTGGGCGACCGGGTGGCCGAGGGCCGGGGGTTCATCGCGCGCATCGTCACCCCCGAGAAGCGGGCGAGGGTGGAGAAGCTCTTCCACGGTCACGGCGAGAAGATCGTGATGCTGGCGCGGTTCCTCCCCGGCGTCCGGGCGGTCACCTACTTCACCGCCGGCTCGACGAGGATGCGCTACCTGAAGTTCATCCTCTTCGACGGGCTGGCCGCCCTGGCGTCGGCGCCGCTGCTGGTGTTCCTCGGCTACTACTTCGGCAGCGAGTTGGAGCTGATCACGAAGAAGATCCGCGAGGGGCAGATCGCGGTCATCGCGGTGATCGTCGCCGCGGTGGCGGGGTACTTCGCGTTCAAGCGCTGGCGGGCGTCGGCGCAGAAGCGCGGTGAGGCCACTGCGGCGCCGCCGGCCGTCCAGCCGGTGCCCGCCGCCCCGCCCGCGGCGACGGGCCGCGTGAGCGACGCTACGTCCGGCTGAACAGCCGCTTCAGCCACCCCATGAACCCCGAGGGGGCGGCCGCCACCGCCGCGACCACCTCCGCCGGCGGCGGCTTCGCGGGCGCGGGAGGCGGGGAGGGTGGAGCGGCCGGCTTCTCTTCGCTGGCCCCGTTGCGCGGCAGGAGCGTCGGGTTGGAGCCGGTGATGGTGGTGCCGGCGTTCTCTTCGTTCTGCAGCCGCTTGCCCAGCGCCTCCGGCGTGTCGCGGGTGGAGAAGGTGGAGACCACCTCCTTCCCGGTGGCGATCTCCTTCGCCTTCACGGTGAGGAGCGCCTCGCTGGTGATCTCGAAGGCGACCTCCACCCGCGCCGACCCGCGCGGCCCCCGGGTCAGCCCGCTGATCCGCAGCGTGCCCAGGTACTCGTTCTCCATCGCCTTGTCCGACTCCCCCTGGAAGATCGACATCTCGATCTCCACCTGGTCGTCGCGGTTGGTGGAGATGATGTACCGCTTGCTGGCCGGCAGCGTGCTGTTGCGCGCCAGCACCGGCTTGAACCGCCCGCCCGGCAGGCCGATGCCGATGGACATGGGCAGCACGTCGATCAGCACCACCCCGTCCAGCTGCCCTTGATGCCCCTGCGAGTGGGCCAGCAGCGCCGCGCCCAGCGCCACCGCCTCGTCCGGGTGGACGGACTTGGCGGGCGGCTTCTGGAAGAAGCGGGTGACGCGCTCGTGGACCAGGGGGAAGCGGCTCTGGCCCCCCACCAGGATGACCTCGTCGATCTGCTCGATGGTCAGGCCCTTGGCCTTGAGCACCTCGTCGCAGACCGCCAGCGTCCGGTCCACCAGGTCCGAGGTGAGCTGCACCAGCGTGTCGCGGGTGAGCACCACGTCCAGGTCGGTGGGCTGGGTGTCGATCATCGCGATGAACGGGACGTGGACCCGCATCTCCCGGCGCTCGGAGAGGGCGCACTTGGCGCGCTCCGCCGCGTCGGTGATCCGCTGCATCGCCACCCGGTCCCCGTTGAAGGGGCGCCCGGTCTTCTGCTCCAGGTCCGCCAGCAGGTGCTTGACGATGGCGGCGTCGAAGTCGATGCCGCCCAGGAAGGTGTCGCCGCCGGTGGAGATCACCTCGTAGACGTTGCCCTTGAGCTCCAGCACCGACGCGTCGAAGGTGCCGCCGCCCAGGTCGTAGACCAGCACCCGCTGCTTGAGGTCCCGGCCCCAGGCGTAGGCGAGCGCGGCGGCGGTGGGCTCGTTGAGGATGCGCTCCACGTGCAGCCCGGCCAGCCGGCCCGCCTCGCGCACCGCCTGGCGCTGGTTGTCGTTGTAGTAGGCGGGGACGGTGATCACCGCCCGCGAGACCGGCTGGCCCACCTGGTTCTGGGCGATCTCCCGCACCTCGCGGAGGATGAGCGCGGCGATCTGCTGCAGCGAGTAGACGCGGTCCCCCAGCTTCACCGCCGCCTCGCCGTGCTCGCCGGGGGCGATCTCGTAGGCGAAGCGGTCCTTGATCTGCCGGACGATGGGCGATTCGTAGGCGCGGCCCAGCAGGCGCTTGGCGCCGTACACCGTCAGCCGGGGGTTGGTGAGCATCTGCCCCTTGGCGGGGTGGCCCACCACCAGCTTCCCGCGCGCGTTGAGCGCCAGGATGGAGGGCACGGTGTTGTAGCCCTCGCGGGAGAAGAGCACGGACGGCTTGTTGTTCCGCACGTACGCCGCGCAGGAGTTGGTGGTCCCCAGGTCGATGCCGATGATGGGGCCGGTCCGCTTCGGCGCCTCCGCGGGCTCCTCGAAGGGCGGGGCGCTGGGGACCGCCGCCGCCCCGCCGGTGACCACCGCCTTGAGCTTCTCGGAGTCCACCCGCTGGAGCGTGGGCGCGGCCGGCCTGGCACCCTGGGCCGGGACGGCGTAGTCGGGCTCGCCCACGCCCGGCGGCACCGGCGGCTTGTCGCTGCCGGCGTGCGGCAGCGGCGCGACGTGGGCGTCGATGAAGCGCTGGCTCTCCGGGTCCAGGGTGAGGAAGCGCAGCCCCATCCCGGAGACGCCTTCGGCGGTCTGGCCGGTGACGAAGTCCACCACCGCGGAGGCGTAGATGACGCGCTGGCCGCCCTGGAGCTTGAGGTCCAGGGTGACGGCCGTGCCGGGCGGCTTCACCGTGCGGGACCGGAGGTAGATCCCGCCGCGGGTGATGTTGATCCCGTACTTCTGGGCGAGGTCTTCGGGCGTGGCGAAGGGCAGCTTCACCGACAGCCCGATCGGTCCCCCTGTTTGAGCACCGCCGGCCATGAGCGCGTGGAAGGGGCCGATTCTCCGCCGCTTTTCTTCATGACGCAAACGACATACAAGGCGCCATGCTGAGCTCCGACGTTCGCACCGCTCTCACGTTCGACGACGTCCTCCTGCTTCCCGCGGAGTCAGAGGTGCTCCCCAGGCAGGTCGACGTGAGCACCCGGCTGACCCCGAAGATCCGCCTCAACATCCCGCTGCTCTCGTCCGCCATGGACACCGTGACCGAGAGCCGGACCGCGATCGCCATGGCGCAGGAGGGCGGGCTGGGCGTCATCCACAAGAACTTCGATCCGGAGCGCCAGGCGGCGGAGGTGGCGAAGGTCAAGAAGTACGAGAGCGGGATGGTGGTGGACCCGGTCACCATCGATCCGCAGGCCGCGCTCTCCCGCGCCATCGAGCTGATGAAGCAGCACAACGTGGGCGGCATCCCGGTGGTGAAGAACCGCCGGCTCCTGGGCATCGTCACCTCCCGCGACGTGCGCTTCGAGAAGAACCTGAGCCAGAAGGTCGAGGACGTGATGACCAAGAAGCTGGTCACCGCGCGCGAGGGCGTCAGCCAGCAGGAGGCGCAGGACCTGCTGCACCGGAACCGGATCGAGAAGCTCCTGGTGGTGGACGAGCAGTACGAATTGCGCGGGCTGATCACCATCAAGGACATCCAGAAGCGGGGGGCGCACCCCCACGCCGCCAAGGACGCCAAGGGCCGGCTGCTCTGCGCCGCCGCGGTGGGCGTGGGCGACGACCGCGAGCCGAGGGTGGACGCGCTGCTCAAGGCCGGCTGCGACGTGATCGTGATCGACACCGCCCACGGCCACTCCCGCGGGGTGCTGGACGCGGTGCGGGACACCCGGAAGAACTTCCCCGGCATGGAGCTGATCGCCGGCAACGTGGCCACCGCGGAGGGCACCCGCGCGCTGATCAAGGCCGGGGTGGACGCGGTGAAGGTGGGCATTGGCCCCGGCTCCATCTGCACCACCCGCGTGGTGGCCGGGGTGGGGGTGCCGCAGCTCACCGCGGTGGACGACTGCGCCCGCGAGGCGGACCGGGGCGACGTGCCGGTGATCTCCGACGGCGGGATCAAGTACTCCGGCGACATCGTCAAGGCGCTGGCGGCGGGGGCGAGCACGGTGATGATCGGCTCGCTGTTCGCCGGCACCGAGGAGGCGCCCGGCCAGACCATCCTGTACCAGGGCCGCTCGTACAAGAGCTACCGCGGGATGGGGTCGCTCTCCGCCATGCAGAAGGGCGGCAAGGAGCGCTACTTCCAGGACGACGTGGAGGAGGCGATGAAGCTGGTCCCCGAAGGCATCGAGGGCCGCGTCCCGTACAAAGGCTCGCTGGCCATGAACGTCTACCAGATGGTGGGCGGGCTCCGGGCGGGCATGGGGTACACCGGGTCGAAGACCGTGGAGGAGCTGCGCAAGAAGGCGCAGTTCGTCCGGATCACCCCGGCCGGGCTCAGGGAGAGCCACGTCCACGACGTGATCATCACCGAGGAAGCCCCCAACTACCGGGTAGAGTAGGGGGCGCATGGCCCGCACCGAGTCGACGGTCGCCCGAGCCGAGCTGGCCCGCCAGAACGAGGAGGCCGTCCTCTCCGAGTCGTCCCTGCGCGGGGCCCGCATCGTCTCCGTGGTGCGCCTGGCGGTCTGCCTCCTGATGAGCGCGGCGATGGCCTGGATCCCCCTGGCGCTGGGCCGCGCCCCGCCGCACCAGGACTTCGTGCGCACGGGGGCGGTGCTCTTCTACATCGTGTTCGCCGTCGCCAGCTTCATGGTCCTGCGCACCATGACCCCGCAGCGGGCGTGGGTGGCCATCCGCGCCAGCACCGCGGTGATGCTGATCGACTTCGCCTTCCCGACGTTCATGGCGGCGCGCTCGTACGCCGTGGGGGACGTGCGCGAGGCGTCGTCGGTGATGGGCGCCGCGGCCCTCGGGCTCACCATCTGTTACTCCATCTCGAACTACCACTGGCTCCAGGTGGCGCTGGCCACGGTGATCGCCTCCGTCGCGTTCCTCACCACCTCCTGGTACACCAACCAGTTCGACCTCTCGCCGTGCCTGTTCGTGGTGGGCATGTACATCGGCACCGGGATGCTGATCGGGCGGAACAACCAGCGCATCCGGACGATGTTCCTGGAGCTGCGCCGGCGCGACAACCTCACCCGCTTCCTCGCCCCGGAGATCGCCGAACAGGTGATGAGCCTGGGCCGCGACGCGCTGGCGCCGGTGCAGCGCGAGGTGACCGTCCTCTTCTCCGACATCCGCAACTTCACCACGCTGTCGGAGGCGCTCCCGCCGGACGCGGTGCTCAAGTTCCTCGACGAGTACTTCGGCCACATGACCCAGCTGGTGAAGGGCCACCACGGGATCGTCAACAAGTTCATCGGCGACGGGATGCTGGCCTTCTGGAACGTCCCCACCCGCCACGAGGAGCACGCGGTGGCCGCGGTGCGCGCCGCGCTGGACATGCGCAAGGTGCTGGCGGAGCTGAACGCGGCCCGCGCGGCGGTGGGCGCGGACCCCATCCGCATCGGCGTGGGCATCCACACCGGGGTGGTGGCGGCGGGGATGCTGGGCGGGGCGGAGCAGCACGAGTACACCGTCATCGGCGACGCGGTGAACGTCGCCTCGCGGGTGGAGGGGCTGACCAAGGCCCACGGCGTGGACGTGCTGGTGAGCGAGCGCACCTGGGAGCTGGTGAAGGACCGCTTCGCCTGCGTCCGCAAGGGCGAGGACCAGGTGAAGGGCCGGACCGAACGGGTGGTGGTCTACGCGGTGAACGACGCCATCCCCGGCTCCGACACCAGGGGAGCCGCCGCCTAGCATGGCGACGACCTCCGGCGACTCGACGCTGGTCCGGCTGCGCACCGCCCGCCAGAACGAACAGCTGGTGCTGGCGGAGAGCTCGGTGCGCGGCGCCGGGGTGATCGCCTGGGTCCGGTTCGGGATGATGTTCGCCATCGGCTTCGGGCAGGGGATCTCCCGCGGGCTGGCCGGCAAGCCCGTGATCCACGACCCGTGGCGGGGCCTGCTGGTCGCCGCCTACACCCTGTTCGCCCTCGGGCTGGCGCTGAAGTACCGCACCCTCAAGCCGGACCCGGTGAAGGCCACCAGGGCCCAGGCGTTCATCCTCCTCACCGATCTGCTCTTCGTCAGCGCCCTGTTCTGGCGGACGGTGATGGTGGAGGGCACCGTCCCGGCCCAGACGCTGGCGCTGAGCATGGCGATCCTGCTGTGCCTCCACGTGGCCAGCTACCAGCGGCTGCAGCTCTACGTCGCCACCGCGCTCGCCATCGGCGGGTACCTGGCGCTGAGCATCCACGCCGGCGCGTACGACCCCGGCCAGGCGGGCTTCGTGTGCGGCGCGCTGGCGGCGATCGGCGCGCTGATGATCATCAACCACCGCCGGACCGGGCGGATGTTCCTGGAGCTGCGGCGGCGGGACAACCTCTCCCGCTTCCTCTCCCCCGAGGTGGCGGAGCGGGTGATGCAGCTGGGCGAGTCCGAGCTGCAGCCGGTCCAGCGCGAGGTGACCGTCCTCTTCTCCGACATCCGCAGCTTCACCACCATGAGCGAGTCGCAGCTCCCGCGCGAGGTGCTGGCCTTCCTCGACGACTACTTCGCCCAGATGGCGCAGGTGGTGAAGGGGCACCACGGGGTGGTGAACAAGTTCCTGGGCGACGGGATGATGGCGGTGTGGGGCGTGCCGGAGCGGAGCGAGGAGCACGCGCTGCGGGCGGTGCGCGCCGCCCAGGACATGCTCAAGGTGGTGCGGGAGATGAACGACGCCCGCATCGCCCACGACCAGGCGCCCTTCGAGATCGGCATCGGCATCCACACCGGGACGGTGGCGGCGGGGATGCTGGGCGGTTCGGACCAGCACGAGTACACGGTGATCGGCGACGCGGTGAACGTCGCCTCCCGCGTGCAGGGGCTGACCAAGACCTTCGGCGTGCGGATGCTGATCACTGACACCACGTGGTCCAAGGTCCGCGACCGGATCCCCGGCACGTTCCTCTCCGCGGAGGAGATCCGCGGCCGGAAGGAGCCGGTGGAGCTGTACACGGTGGAGGCTTAACGGCTGCCCTTCTTGCGGCGGACGGGCGTCTTC
>DASRBA010000282.1:0-38214 GCA_035637895.1 Myxococcaceae bacterium | reverse complement strand
CTGGACCTGGTGGTTCTGGCAGCGGAGTGGGGGAGCGGGCGGCGGGAGGGGTGGTTGAGCAATCTCCACCTCGGGGCGAGGGACCCGGCGACGGGCGGGTTCGCGATGCTGGGGAAGACGTTCAAGGGGATGACGGACGCGATGCTGGAGTGGCAGACGAAGTGGCTCCTGGCGCATGAGCTCTCGCGCGACGCGTGGACCGTGCACGTGCGGCCGGAGCTGGTGGTGGAGATCGCGTTCGATTCGGTGCAGGCCAGCCCCCACTACGCGTCCGGGATGGCGCTCCGGTTCGCGCGCGTGAAGCGGTACCGGGAGGACAAGCGGGTGGAGGAGGCGGATGAAGTGGAGACGGTGAGGAAGATCTTCGCGCGCACGCACGGCGGGAAGGCGGAGCCCTCGTGACCCGCCGGCCTGAGCTGGTGGCGTTCCTGGGCCCGTCACGGCCGCCTGGCCGCCACCACCATCCGTCGCGCTGGGAATTCCTCGGACCCGCCCGCCAAGGCGACGTCTGGCGCGCGCTCGACCGCCGCCCGCGCGCCATCGCGCTCATTGACGGCGTCTTCGAGTCGCAGCCCTCCGTCTGGCATCGGGAGATCGCCGACGCGCTGGCGGAGGGCGTGATGGTCCTGGGCGCGTCCAGCATGGGCGCGCTCCGGGCGGCGGAGCTGTGGCCGCTGGGGATGATCGGCGTGGGGGAGATCTTCCGCGCCTACCGCGACGGCGCGCTGGTGGACGATGCGGAGGTCGCGCTGCTGCACGCCGCCGACGAGCACGGCTACCGCCCCCTCACCGTCCCGCTGGTGAACGTCCGCCACGCCGCCGCCACCTTCCGCCGCGAGCGCCTCCTCACCCGCGCGCAGGCGAACGCGCTCGTCGCCCGCGCGGAGGCGGTCTTCTACCAGGAGCGCCGCTGGCCGGACCTCCTCGAACCCCTTTCCAACCGCGCCCAACTCCTCCAGCGCCTCGCCCGCGGCGACCTCGACCTCAAGCAACAGGACGCCGCGGCGTGCCTCCGCGCCGCCGCCGACTGGCTCCGCTCCGGCCAACGCCCGCCGCCGCTGGACCTCCCACCGCCGCCTTCCCACGCCCGCCACCGCCGCGGCCTTCCCCCTTCCCTCCCGCCCGCCGAGACCCTCCTGGCGGCGTTCGCCCGCTCCATGGGGCTCCGCGGAGACGACGCCGCGCTTTCCGCGCTCGCCCTGCGCCACGCCCCTCAGATGGTCCCGGACGGACCGGGCTCGACTACTACTTGAACACCACCGGCATCGAGCGGGCTTGCGACCCGATGGCGCAATTCAGGGTCGCGCTCCCCGCCGCGGTGGCCTGCAGCGCCGCGAAGTTGCGCCCCGCGTTCTTGATGGTCACCGGCCCGACGACGTCGGACAGCGACCAGACGCACTGCGGGTCGTGCACCATCTCCGCGCCCGCCATCGCCGACGCGTTGACGAAGTAGTCCTCGCCGATGACCGGGGTGTTGCCGGAGCCCTCCAGCGAGACGGACGTCACCGCGTCCCCGTCGATCACCTTCACCGGGATGTCCAGCGACGCGCCGGCGGGACTGGAGGCGGTGATGGTGCCGGTGCCGGGGCCCTGGGTCGTGACCTCCATGTACTCAGGCGCGGTGCCGGCGAAGATGCTGATGATGATCTCCCCGAACAGCACCTGCAGCAGGGCCGGCTCGCTCGCGGCGCCCTGGTACGTGTAGCTGAGGCCGCCGTGGCCGACCAGCGCATGGCCGGCGGCGTCCTTCAGGTCCATCTGCATCGACACCGAGCCGCCGGTCATCACCGTGAGCGCGTCCCGGTACTCCTCCGCCCGGCCGTGGACCTCGATCTTCGCCACGTCGTGGACGTGGACCGCCAACCGATCCACCTCGCCGCCGCCCGCCGAGTCGCTCAGCGACAGCTTCGCGTCCCCGGCCGCCAGCGAGACCGCGCTCACGCCGATCCACTTCTTCCCGTTCACCGTCGCGGTGCTGCCGCGCGTGAAGGTGGCGACCGACTCGTCGGTGCTGGAGACGGCGAAGTCGCCGAGGTCGTCGGCGTTGGTGACGTAGATGATCACCCTGCTGCTGGCGGCCATCGAGTCGTCCGCGGACGGGCACAGGCCGAGGCACCCGAAGGCGCCGCGGTCGTAGCTGAACAGCGCTTTGCCCAACTCTCCCCGCGTCGGACCGGCGTTGCATCCGGCGGCGGAGACCACGACCACGATCACGGCGACGGCGGCGGCGAGCGCTCGGCGAGCATCCACGAGGACTTCTCCTGTCTGAGGGCCCGCTGCCTGGAGCAAGGACCGGGCCGATCGTCCACTCCTCGACAATGAGCCTCCTGGCCGCGGGGCCGAACCCGCACCCGTTCGCGAGGTGCGGGAAAAACCCATCAGCCACTCTGCTCCGTCCGCCCGCTGAGCCGGAGGACGAGGTAGCCGGCCACGCCGGAGACGAGCGACCCGGTGAGGATGCCGATCTTCGCCTGGTCCAGAAGCTCCCAGTGCCCCGGGTACGACAGCTGCGCCACGAACAGCGCCACCGTGAAGCCCACCCCGCCGACGATCGCCACCCCGTACAGCTTGGCGGCCGGCGCTTCCCCCGGCATCGGCGCCAACCCCAGCTTCACCGCCGCGAAGGTGGTGCCGAAGATCCCCAGCTGTTTGCCCAGGAACAGCCCCAGGGCCGCGCCCATCGGCACCGCGCTCCACAGCGACCCGGCCGCACCCGGCCCCAGCCGCACCCCGGAGCTGACGAACGCGAACAGCGGCATGACGCCGAACGCCACCACCGGGTGGAGCGCGTGGACGAAGCGCGTCAGCGGCGCCTCCAGGTCCTCCAGGCGCTCCTCGATCCCCAGCACCTCCGCCGCCTCCAGGTCCTCGTCGGCCGGGCGCGCCACCAGCTGCGAGGCGTACTCGTGGAGCGCGCGCAGGGTGTCCCGCAGTGGCCGCGGCGGGAGCGCCGGGATGGCCATCCCCAGGAATACGCCGGAGATGGCAGGGTGCACGCCGCCCTTCCCCAGCGCGTACCAGAGCGCCAGCCCCGCCGCCGCCCACCACAACCCATTGCGCACGTACCAACGGTTGAAGGCGAACAGCACGCCCAGGAGCGCCGCGCTCGCGCCCAGCCAGGCCAGCTCCACCCCGTGCCCGTAGAACAGCGCGATGACGAGGATGCCGCCCAGGTCGTCGAACACCGCCAGCGCGGTGAGGAACACCTTCAGCCCGTTGGACACGTGCGACGGCAGGAGCGTCAGCACTCCCACGCAGAAGGCGATGTCGGTGGCCATCGGGATGCCCCACCCCGCCTGGCCCGGCCCGCCCCGGTTGACGAGAAAGAAGATCAACCCCGGCACCACCATCCCGCCCACCGCCGCCACCGCCGGGAGGAGCGCGCGCGCCGGGGTGCGCAGCTCGCCCACCACCAGCTCGCGCTTGATCTCCATCCCCACCACGAAGAAGAAGGCGGTCATCAACCCGTCGGTCACCAACTCCTGGAGGGTGAACGACGCCACCACCCCACCCGCCCCCAGCCGCAGCGGGAAGTCGAGGAACGCCCGGTACGCCTGCTCGAGCGGCGAGTTGGCGGCCAGCAAGGCCAGCACCGCGACCGCCAGCAGCACCACCCCGCTGGCCGCCTCCAGCCGGAAGAACTCCTGGATGGGCCGCAGCGCGCCGGCGAAGGCGAGGGCGGGCCGGCGGCCGGCCGCGGGGGTGGGGACGGGCTCGGCCATGTCCTGGGCGGACCCTAGTGGAATTGTCCGGCTGATCCACGGTTGAGCACTGCTGCTGCCCCGACTATGAGTCGGTGGACATGGGACCGGCGATGGACAGCGCAGGACAGGCAATGGTGGCGACCAGCGAGGACCTCCACGCGGTGGAGGAGCTCGCTTCCGCCAAGAGGCAGATCCTCGAGCAGATCGAAAAGCGGGTGGTGGGTCAGCGGGAGGTGGTGGAGCACCTGCTCATCTCCCTCTTCGCCCGCGGGCACTGCCTGTTCGTGGGCGTGCCCGGCCTGGCGAAGACGCTGCTCATCTCCACCCTGGCGGACGTGCTCAACCTCTCCTTCAACCGGATCCAGTTCACGCCGGACCTGATGCCGTCCGACATCACCGGCACGGACATCCTGGAGGAGGACCGCTCCACCGGGCGGCGCGAGCTGCGGTTCATGCGCGGCCCCCTCTTCGCCAACATCATCCTCGCGGACGAGGTGAACCGGACGCCGCCCAAGACGCAGGCGGCGCTGCTGCAGGCGATGCAGGAGTACCGCGTCACCGCCGGCGGGCGGACCTACCCGCTGGAGCTGCCGTTCCTGGTCTTCGCCACCCAGAACCCCATCGAGCAGGAGGGCACCTACCCGCTCCCCGAGGCGCAGCTGGACCGGTTCATGTTCCTGGTGGACGTGGGCTACCCCAGCGCCGAGGACGAGGTGCAGATCGTCAAGACCACCACCTCCAGCCGGCAGCCGACGCTCTCGAAGATCCTCTCCCCCGAGCGCATCGTCGCCCTGCAGGAGCTGGTGCGCCGCGTGCCGGTGCCCGACCACGTGGTCCGCTACGCGGTGGAGCTGGTGCGCCGGACCCGGCCCAAGGAGGCGGGGGCGCCGGACTTCATCGCCAAGAGCGTGTCCTGGGGCGCCGGCCCGCGCGCGTCGCAGTACCTGGTGCTGGGCGCCAAGGCGCGCGCCATCCTCAACGGCCGCTTCGCCGCGTCGGTGGAGGACGTGCGCGCCGTGGCCCGGCCGGTGCTGCGCCACCGCGTGCTCCCCAACTTCCACGCCGAGTCGGAGGGGATCACCTCGCTCCGGCTGGTGGATCAGCTCCTCGATCTCGTGAAAGCGGCCTAGTGCGGATTCCCGAGCGAGCCGTTGGGAACTTGATTAAGACGCGGCCCCTCCACACAGGGGGTTGCACACATGAAGAGCTTCAAGTGGGCCGTCGTGCTCGCGGTCGGCGTCGCGATGGGCTTTGCCGGTGGCGTGTTCGCCGCGGGGGCCAAGAAGGAGATGTCGATCTCCAAGGCGGAGGACGTGAAGTGGACTCCGCTGGACCCGAAGGACACCGAGGGCAAGGGCCCCTCCGTCTCGGTGGTCTTCGGCGACATGAAGAAGAAGGGCGCGCCGGTGGGCTTCTTCCTCCACGTGCCGGCGGACGGCAAGGCGACCCCGCACACCCATACCTCGGAGTACTACGCGGTCGAGGTGAAGGGCGTGGAGCACAACTGGGACGGCGG
Organism: Myxococcaceae bacterium; assembly: GCA_035637895.1. Taxonomy (GTDB): domain Bacteria; phylum Myxococcota; class Myxococcia; order Myxococcales; family Myxococcaceae; genus DASRBA01. The sequence goes on along the minus strand of DASRBA010000282.1, from coordinate 32,994 downwards.
CGCCAACGAGGGGCCGGGCATCGCACCGGGCGGGTGGTGGTACCAGCCCGGCAAGCAGGTCCACGACAACCACTGCGAGAAGCCCACCGGCGAGTGCGTCGCCTTCATCTACATGCCGAACGGCTTCGACTTCCAGCCGGCCAAGACGGCGGAGAAGCCGGCCGAGAAGCCCTCGAAATAGTCGCGTGGCGCCCGGCGACTCCGGGCGGTGGGACGGTGGGGAGCGCCCGGAGGATTCCCGAGCGAGCCATCGGGAATTGGATTAAGAGGCGCCCCCACCTCACAGGGGGTCGCACACATGAAGAGCTTGAAGTGGGCCGTGGTGCTCGCCGTCGTCGCTGCGATGGGCTTCGCCGGTGGCGTGTTCGCCGCGGGGGCCAAGAAGGAGATGACCGTCACCAAGCCGGAGGACATGAAGTTCGCGCCGCTGGACCCGAAGGACACCGAGGGCAAGGGCCCGCAGATGGCGGTGGTGTTCGGGGACCCGAAGAAGAAGGGCGCGCCACTGGGGATCATCATGAAGTTCCCGGCCGGCTTCACCCCCGGCCCGCACACCCACTCCTCGGACGACTACGCGGTGGTGATCCAGGGCGTCCTGCACAACTTCTCGGGCACCGACCAGGGCCCGGCCATCGGCCCCGGCGGCACGTGGTACCAGCCGGCCAAGCAGGTCCACGACAACAAGTGCGAAGAGGGCGGCTCCGGGTGCATGGCCTTCGTCTACACGCCCACCGGCTTCGACTTCCAGCCGGCCAAGGGCGCGGCGCCGATGGGCGAGAAGGGCGCCGACAAGAAGGACATGGGCAAGCCGGAGAAGGCTGCCGACAAGCCGGCCGACAAGAAGTAGCCGTTCGGCAGCGCGCGGCGGCGCCGGGCCACGGGGCGGTGGGGAGCCACTGATGGAGCTCCTCAACGCCCAGACGCTGGCCCGGCTCGCCGGCGTGAAGCTGCGAGCGCGGGCGGTGATGGAGGGGGTCCTCTCCGGCCTCCACAAGAGCCCCCACCAGGGCCAGAGCGTCGAGTTCGCCGAGCACAAGGAGTACGCGCCCGGAGACGAGCTCCGCCACCTGGACTGGAAGGCGTTCGGGAAGTTCGACAAGTACTACGTCAAGCGCTTCGAGCACGAGACCAACCTCCGCGGCATCCTCGTGGTGGACGGGTCCGCGTCCATGGCCTACGGGTCGGGGCCGCTGAACAAGCTGCAGGTGGCCACCACGCTGGCGGGGGCGCTCGGGTACCTCCTGGTGCGGCAGCAGGACGCCGCCGGGCTGGCGGTGGTGGCGGGCGACGCGGTGGCGGACGTCCCGGCGCGCGCCGCGGCCGGGCACCTCTCCACGCTGCTGGACGCGCTGGACCGGGTGGAGGCGAAGGGGAGCACGGACCTGTTCACCGCCGCGGACCGGCTGGCGGAGAAGGTGCAGCGGCGCTCGCTGATCGCCGTGTTCTCCGACCTGTTCGACGACCGGCAGGACGCGTTGAAGCGGCTGCTCCAGCTCCGCGCGCGCAAGAACGACGTCGCCATCTTCCACGTGCTGGACCCGGCCGAGCTGACCTTCCCGTTCGACGACCCGACGCTGTTCCTGTCGATGGAGGACGAGCGGCGGATCGAGGTCAACCCGCGGGAGATCAAGCAGAGCTACCTGGAGGAGATGGGGCAGTTCCTCGGCTCGGTGCGGGCGGCGTGCGCGGAGGCGGACGTGGACTACGAGCTGGTCCGCACCGACGACAGCCTGGACGCGGTGCTGCTGCGCTTTTTGGCGCGGCGCGAGGAGAAGCGCCGGTGACGTTCCTCCACCCGCTCATGCTGTGGGGGACGGCGGCGGCGCTCATCCCGCTGCTGGTGCACCTGTTCGACCGGCGCCGGCCGCGGCCGCACCCCTTCGCCGCCATCTCCTTCGTCCTGCGGAGCCAGAAGCGGACCGCCTCGCGGCTGAAGCTGCGGAGGCTGATCCTCTACATCCTGCGGACGATGATCCTCCTGGCGGTGCCCATCGCCCTGGCGCGGCCGGTGCTGGCCAGCGAGGCGGGGGCGGCGCGCGCGGCGCACGGGCCGGCGGCCACCGCCATCGTGCTCGACACCTCCTTGTCCATGCGGTTCAAGGACGGGAGCACCCCGCTGTTCGAGCGCGGCCGCGAGGAGGCGCGCGACGCGTTGAAGGACCTGCTGCCGGAGGAGCCGGCCACGGTGCTGCTGTGCGGGCCGCGCGCCGAGCCGCCGCCGGCGCCCATCTTCGACCGCGGGCGGCTGCGGACGATGATCGACGAGGCGAAGGCGGGGTACCAGGGCGCGGACGTGAGCCGCTGCCTGGAGCTGGCGGCGCGCGCGCTGGAGGAGAGCCCCATCCCGGGGAAGCGGCTGGTGGTGGTCTCGGACATGACCGCCAGCGCGTTCCGGCTGGACGCGCCGCCGCCGCAGGTGAAGGGGCCCACCGGGGAGATGGTGCGGCCGGAGGTGGTGCTGCGGGACGCGGCGGACGGGCGGAAGGTGCTGCCCAACCGCGCGGTGGTGGACCTGCGCATCGAACCCGCCCAGCAGTCCGGGCCGCGCGCGTTCCAGATCACCGCCACGGTGCGGAACTTCAGCCCGGAGCCGGCCAACGACGTGGAGGTGGCGCTGAAGGTGGACGGGCGGGTGGTGGCCAAGGGGTTCCTCCAGCTCGCCGCGGACGGCACGGGCCAGAAGGCGCTCACCTACCGCTTCGAGCAGGGCGGCACCGTGTTCGGCGAGGTGGTGCTGCAGGCGGACGGGCTGGAGGAGGACGACCGGCGGCCGTTCGTGGTCACCGTGCCCAAGGAGCTGCGGGCGCTGGTGATCAACGGGGAGCCCTCCTCGGTGCGGTACCGGGACGAGGCGTTCTTCGTGTCCGCGGCGCTGGACGCGCCCGGCTCGCCGGTGCAGCAGACGGTGCGGGACGTGGAGGCGGGGTTCCGGGAGAAGTTCGAGGACTACGAGGTGATCTTGCTGTTGAACGCGCCCGCCCCGCCGGCGGAGGACGCCAGGCGGCTCGCCGAGTTCGTGCAGAAGGGCGGCGGGCTGCTGGTGTCGATGGGGGATCGGGTGGACCCCGACGCGTACAACAAGGCGCTGGGGGACCTGCTTCCGCGCCCGCTGCGGCTGGTGAAGACGTCGGCGGCGCGGGAGGAGGTGGAGGGGGAGGGGAAGGCGGCGCGGCTCCTGGAGATCCAGCAGGACCACCCGGTGCTGGCGCCGTTCGCCGGGCGCGCGCGGGAGGGGCTGATGAGCGCGCGCTTCTACAAGTACATGCTGCTGGAGGTGGACGCGCCGAAGCAGGGGAAGGAGGGGTCGCAGGTGCTGGCCACCTACGAGGACGGCGCCCCGGCCATCGCCATCGCGAAGAGAGGGAAAGGGCGGGTGCTGCTGTTCACCTCGACGGTGGACCGCGACTGGAGCGACTTCGCCATCCGGACGTCGTTCCTGCCGCTGCTGCAGCGGTTCCTCTCGTACCTGACGGGCGGGCTGGAGGAGCGGGAGGAGCTGCGCGCGCTGGTGGGGGAGAGCATCACCCTGCGCCCGGCGGACGACCGGCGGCCGGTGGCGGTGCGCGCGCCGAGCGGGGTGGAGGTGGAGCTGAAGAAGAACGAGGACGGGTCGTTGACCGCGGGGCCGCTGCAGGAGCCGGGGATGCACGTGGCGCTGGACGACAAGGGACAGCCCATCCCGGGGCTGTCGTTCGCCGCCCAGCTCGACCCGACGGAGAGCAACCTCGCGCGGATCGACCCGGACGTGCTGGCCGCCCACTTCGGCGAGGAGACGGTGCGCGCCACCGCGCGGGCGGGGGATCGCCCGCCGGTGCCGGTGTGGACGTGGCTGTTCGTGCTGGCGGTGGCGGCGTTCTTCTTCGAGGGCGTGCTGCTGAGGAAGTAGGCGTCAGGGCGGGCGCGCCGGCATGTCGATCGCCCGGCCCTCGGTGGGCGCGGCGATCTCCACGGTCTGCTCCTGTGCCCCGACCGTGACGGGCGCGGAGGAGATCTGCGCCTTCCCGCGATCGACGAGGACCGCGAACAGGGTGTAGGCCCCCGGCGGGACCCGCTGGAACTCCAGCGACTCGCCTTCGCCGGGGGGCTGGAGGCTGGAGAACGCGACGCGCATCAGCTCTTCGAAGGTCGACGGCATCCCCCGTGCGCCGGGCACCAGGAGCACGCGGACGGGGCCGTCCGGGCCGGCGCCCCGCACCCGGACGTGGAGCGTGGCCTCGCCGTCGCGCCGGACCAGCGTGACGTGGACCTCGCCGCGCTCGGGGACGGTCGCCTCGACCGGGAGGACGGTGCCGCTCCCCTCCACCGCCGCCGACAGCCGCACCACGTACGGCCCCGGCTTCACGCCCCGGATGACGAAGTGCCCGTCTCCCTCCACCTCGCCGTACCTCGGCGCGGTCAGATCCGAGCCGACCGCCACGACCGGGACCATGCGGATGATCGGCCCTTCGACCTCGCCGACGATCCGGCCCAGGGGCTCCAGCCGCACCTCGAGCGCGCCATTCCCCGGCGCCCGGACGACGGCGGGGGCGTAGTCGAGGTGGGTCACCTGGAGGTCGCCGGGAGGGTCGCCCAGGAGGACCTCGAAGGACCCATCGCTGCAGCTCCGGGCCGGATGGGGATCGTAAGGACCGACACCCACCGCTCTTGGCGGCGCCGCGAGGGCGATCGATGCACCTCCCACCGGCGCTCCGGTCGCGGCGTCCAGGACCCGGCCGGTGAGGCGGCGCCCGCGCCCGAGGACCACGTCCCCCAGGGGGTAGTCGCCGGGCCCGGGCGGCACGCGGCGCTCCGCGGGCAACAACTCTGGATCGTCCGCGACGATGTGGAGGACCATCTCCCGGTCGGTCCTGCGATCGCGCCGGAGCTCGCCGGCCGGGTCCTCCCGTCGCGAACCGTTCACCGTGAACGACGTCACGGGCGCGCCGTCCGGGTCCAGCACGCGCCCCCGGACCACGGCGACCGGGCGTTGCTTCATCACCAGCCGCACCGCCAGGTCCCCGGTGCGCGCCGTGACGTCGGTGGGGTCGTAGCCTTCCGGCCCGCTCCTCAGCCGGTATTCGCCCAGCTCCTGGCCGGAAAAGTCGAAGGCACCCCGCTCGTCGGTCGTCGTGACCGCCACCACCAGCGTGGCGTCCGGTTCGGCGTCAATCGTCTTCTCCGACGGTCTCGCGACGACCTGGATCCCGGAGAGGGGCTGGCCTTCTTCGTCCATCGCGGTGCCCGCGATGCGGCCCGCGGGCGGGAGGCGGATCGTCACCGGCGCCGGCGACGGGAGCTCCGCATCGCTCGGGTGCGGCCACTCCTGCCAGAAGAGGCCGGAGCGGGTGGTCACCAGCGTGATGGGCCCGGCCGGGAGCCCGTGGAGATGGAAGGCGCCCAGGGCATCCGCGGTGGCGGCCGGGAGGTGCGGCAGGGGCTCCAGGGGCGCGTCCCTGGGCGAACGCGGCCGGGAGGCCTTCACGTAGGCGCCCTCCACCGGCACACCGGAGTCGTCGATCACCCGGCCATCGAGGGTGAAGCCGCGGGCGAGCCGGATCACCACGCCGGTCGACGGCACCTTCACCCGGGCGGCGGCGACCGCATGGTCCGGGTGGACCGCCTCGACGACCGCGGAGTCCGGTTCCAATCCTTCGATGGTGAAATGCCCCTGCGCGTCGGTGACGGCCTCCGCGTCGAGATCCTGATCGGCGGCTCGAACGGTCACCCCCACGAGCGGCGCCTCGTCCGGGCCGAGCACCGTGCCTTCCACGACCGCCGGCGGCCGGAGCGAGATCTCCACGGTGGTCGTCTCGCGGGCGCGAACCGTGGCCTTCCAGCGGCGCCCCTGGTCGAACCCCTTGGCCATCACCGCCAACTGATATTCGCCGGGGGCCACCGGCTCCGCGCGGAAGGCCCCGTCCGGACCGGTGGAGATCCTCCCCAGGCCCCAGCTCCCGTCCGCCTCCGTCTGGTCGTACAGGACTGTGGCGCCCGGGAGCATCGCTCCGGCCTCCACCCGGACGACGCCCGCCAGCACCCCACCTTCATCCAGCTCGACCCGCTGCTCGGGCGGTTCCGAGAACGTGGGCACGAGCACGTTCCGCGAGGCCTGGAGCGTCCCGGCGGTGGCGCGAAGGCGATACGGGCCCGGGAGGAGCCGGGCCAGCTCGAAGCGGCCCTCGCGATCGGTCTTGACGCGCGCCTCGTCGCGCCCGTGCTCCGCGGAGACCTCGGCGCCGGCGACGGGCGCGCCGCGGTGGAGCACCTGGCCGCGCAGGCGCCGCGGCGCGCGGAGCGTGAGGGTGAAGGGGCGCTCCCACTCCACGTGGTGCGCGACGTCCGGCAGCAGCGCCGCCGACATCCCGATCACCACGCAAGGTTCCGGGGGGAACGGTCCGAGGGAGACCTTCCCGTCGGGGCCGCTGACGGCGTCGAAGAAGCGCGCCTGGCCGCCGAGGACCGCGGTCACCACCGCCCCCTCGATGGGGTGCTCCTGGGCGTCGACCACGCGGCCGTGCAGCACCCGCCCGGCGCCGATGGAGAGGACATGTCCAGAGGTCCCGGCGGCGACGTCCGGTTTCAGGCTGACCCCCCGCGGCGCGTCCGCCCACAGCGCGTAGCGGCCGGGCGCCAGCCCGCGCAGCGTGAACCGCCCTTCCGCATCGGCGGTCGCGCGCGCCACCGGTTGGGCCTCGCCGCGGCGCTCGGCGACGAGTTGGGCAAGCTGGGCGTCCCCCCCTGAGCACTTCGGGTCGAGGAGGGTCCGGGCCCTCGCCAAGTCGTCGGGGCAAGGCAACTCCGAGAGCGTCTCGCCAGGCTCGGCCCGGGTAGCGGTGACCGTGGCGCCCGGGAGCGGTCCACCGGAGCCGATCACCTGGCCGCCGATCTCCAGATCTCCAGAGGGAGCCGGCAACGGCGCGCTCGGCATCGCGTTGAGCTGGGCGCGGAGCTTCTCGAACCGCTCCGCCGCCTGCTCATCCGTCTCGCGCGCGGGCCCGGCCGGCGGCGCTCCCTGACGCCCCCACCACCAGGCCGCGCCCAGCGCGACCGCCACGGCGACGGCGATGATGAAGCCCCTTCGCATCCGCGCTCCCGGTGCCGGAACGACGGAAACGATGAGCGCCGGCCCCGGCGAACGCAAGGCGCCCGCCCGCCGTGGTGGTGCTCGTCTATGCTCCGCCGCCATGGCGAGCACTGGCGGCGACCTCTCCCGGCGCGTGGCGCGGATGCTGATGATCGGCTTCGAGGGGTTGGACGCGGTTCCCGACGACGCGAAGGCGTTGATCGACGCGGGCGTCTTCGGCGCCATCCTCTTCAAGCGCAACGTGGGGACGCCGGAGCAGACGGCGGCGCTGTGCCATCACCTCAAGGAGATCGCCGGCCGCCCGTTCACGCTCGCGGTGGACCAGGAGGGAGGCCGGGTGGCGCGCCTGCGCGGGCCCCCCTTCACCGCCGTCCCCCCGATGCGCGACGTCGGCGCGACCGGGGACGAGGCGCTGGCGGAGCGGACCGGGCGGCTGCTGGCGCAGGAGATCTCCGCCGTCGGGTTCGACTGGGACTTCGCGCCGGTAGTGGACGTGGACACCAACCCGAAGAACCCGGTCATCGGGGACCGGTCCTTCGGGCGGACGCCGGAGCTGGTGTCGCGGATGGGCGTGGCGCTGGCGCGCGGGTTGGAGGCCGGGGGCGTCGCCTCCTGCGCCAAGCACTTCCCGGGACACGGCGACACCAGCCAGGACTCGCACCTCGAATTGCCCTCGCTGCCGCATGACATGGCGCGGTTGCGCGCGGTGGAGCTCCCGCCCTTCCGCGCCTACGCGCAGGCCGGGCTCTCGGCGGTGATGACCGCGCACGTCATCTTCCAGGCGCTGGACCCGGAGGTGCCCGCCACCCTGAGCGAGAAGGTGCTCAAGCTGCTCCGCCAGGAGCTGGGCTTCGGCGGGGTGCTGGTGAGCGACGACCTGGAGATGAAGGCCATCGCGGACCACTTCGGCATCGGCGAGGCGGCGGTGCGCGGGACCCTCGCCGGCGTGGACCTCTTCCTCGTCTGCCACCGCGCGGACCGCCAGAACGAGGCCATCCAGTCCATCGTCAAGGCGGTGGAGGACGGCCGCATCCCCCGCGCGCGCATCGACGAGGCGAACGCCCGGCTGGACGCGCTGGAGCGCCGCTTCGCCCACCCGCCCGCGGACCGCCTCGCCCAGCTCAGCAGCCCCGAGCACCAGGCGTTCGCCTCAGGCCTCGTCGCCGGCGCGCAGGGCGGCGACCCCACCGAGCGCTGGCGGCAGTCCTGAGCGCTCCCCGAGCGTTCCGATCTGCGCGCTTCCTGGGGTCACGGCGTTTCTGCGATTCGCGGTGAGCCCGCCAGAGCACGTGCGCCGCGTTCGGGAAGTCACGGCGTCTGCGATTCGTGCTTCTGCTCGCGGTAGCGGTCCACCGCGTCCTGGCACTCGCGCAGCTTCTGGCCGATGCCCTCGCGCTCGCCTGCGTCCGCGCGCCCCAGCGCCTGCGCGAGCGCGATGCACTCCGCCTGCTTCCTCGCCAGCGCCGGGTCATCCGTGTCCGGCGTCTGCGCCAGCGGCCGCGGCGCCAGCGCCCGCGCCTTGAGCAGCCGCTCCCGCAGCGACTGGGCCTTGGCGTGGAAGCGCGACTCCGGCGGCACCTTCGCCAGGTCCTTCAGCACGTCCTCGTAGCGCGGGTCCGACGGCGGCGTCCCCACCGCCAACAGCTCCTCCGCCCGCGCCTCGGCCCGCGCGTACGGGGGGCCGCCCTCATCGCCCTTGCACCCTCCGGAGAGCGCGAGCAACCCGGCGAGCACCACCCACCGCGTTTGCGCCCTCGCGCGCCCGCGGGTACGGTGCCGCCTCCCGTGCCCCCCGCGCTCCTCTCGCTCCTCGTCGGTCTGGGTCAGGGGCTCCTCCACGGCCTCGGGCCGGACCACTGCGCGGCCATCGCCACCCTCGGCGCATCGGGCGACCGGCGCAAGTCCCTTCGCGTGGCGCTGTCGTTTGCCTGGGGCCACACGCTGGTCCTGGGCGCGCTCGCGGGCGCGTGCCTCGCCCTCGGCTTCGGCCTCTCGGAGGCCTTCGAGCGCTGGGCCGAACGGCTGGGCGGCTTCGTCCTCGTCGCCCTCGCCCTCGCCGCCCTCCTCTTCCCCGGCACCCTGGAGCACGGCCACCCCACGCTCCCTCATCACGGCCACGACCACGATCACCACCACGCCCACTCGCACTCCCGCATCGGCGGCGTGGCCGGGGCGCTGATGGCGGTAAGCGGCGTCCGGGCGCTCGCCCTGGCCCTCCCGCCGCTCCTGGTGGGCGGCGCGCTCCACCTCGCCGGCTGGGTCTACCTCCCCGCCTTCGGCGCCGGCGTCTTCCTCTCCATGGCGGGCGTGGGCCTCGCCGTCTCCACCGGCGCCCGCCGCCTCTCCCTCCGCGGCGCCGCCAGGCTTCAGCGAATCGTGGCGCTCAGCTCCGGCGCGCTCGGGCTGGTGTGGATCGCGTTCGCGTAACCCCGCGAAACCCCGCCCCGAAAACCCGGCTGTCGATTTTCCCGACCCCCGTTCGATTCATGAGCGCCGCCCGATTTTCCGGGCGCACCCGGAGGTTTCGAACGTGAAGCTCAATGCCAAGGCAGTCTCGGTCGTCGCCGGTCTCGCGGTGGTCGTCGCCGCTTCCTACGCCTGGGCGGGCAAGGCCGCCCCGCGCCAGCTGGTCCAGCGTCCGGTCGGCGAGCAGAAGTGGGAGGAGTTCTTCCCCGGCGGGCCGGTGGAGTCCTTCATCACCGGCACCAAGGAGTCGAAGACCGGGCCCACCGAGTTCTTCATCAAGTTCAAGGCCGGGTTCGACTCCGGCTGGCACGTGCACGACTCGGACTACACGGGCATCGTGCTCGCGGGGACGATCATCGAGACCAGCCCGGGCAGCGAGGCGTCCAAGCCGATGGGGCCGGGGAGCTACTACATGCAGCCCAGCGTCGTGCACCGCACCCAGTGCGGCCCGGGGGCCGACTGCTACGTCTACATCTACGAGCCCGGCCACTTCTCCTTCACCCCCACCGACGAGAGCGGGAAGCCGTTGCCTCCGCAGCCGAAGGCGAAGTGAACTGAAGCCCCATGCAGTACCTCTTGCTCATCTACCGCAACGAGGCGGAGCACGCCGCGCGCACCGAGTCGGAGCGCGCGGCCGTCTTCGCCGAGTACATGGCGCTGTCCAAGAGCCTGGAGTCGGAGGGCTCGCTCCGCGGCGGACAGTTCCTGCACCCCGCGAACCTGACCACCACGGTGCGGGTGCGCTCCGGCTCGGTGCTCGCCACCGACGGCCCGTTCGCCGAGACGAAGGAGCAGCTCACCGGCTACTTCGTGGTGGAGGCGGCGGACCTGGACGAGGCCATGGCCATCGCCGCACGCATTCCCAACGCCCGCGACGGCTCCATCGAGATTCGCCCGGTACAGCTCTCGCACTGACCTTCCCCCATGGACGTGGACGCCTTCACCGCGCTCTACCGGGCCGAGTTCTCGCGGCTGGTGGCCGGGCTGGTGTCCAGGGTGGGAGGGTTGCAGGCGGCGGAGGAGACCGCGCAGGAGGCGTTCGAGGCGGCGCTGGCGCGGTGGCCCTCCGCGGGCTGGCCGCCCCACCCGCGCGCCTGGCTGATCCGGACCGCGCGGCACAAGGCGCTGGACCGCGTCCGCCGCCGCGCCAACTTCGAGGGCAAGCGAGCGGAGCTGGAGCTGGAGGCCATGGCCGGGACCGTGCCGGACGACGACGATGCCGCGGAGGAGCGCCTCTTCCCCGACGAGCGCCTCAAGCTCCTCTTCACCTGCTGCCACCCGGCGCTCTCGATGGAGGCGCGGGTGGCGCTCAGCCTGCGCACCCTGTGCGGGCTGACCACCGAGGAGATCGCCCGCGCCTTCCTGGTGCCCTTGCCCACCATGGCCCAGCGGCTGGTGCGCGCGCAGCAGAAGATCCAGACCGCGGGGATTCCCTACCGCGTGCCCTCCGAGGCCCTGCTCCCGGATCGGGTGGAGGCGGTGCTGGCGGTCATCTACCTGGTGTTCAACGAGGGGTACGCCGCGACCTCCGGCGAGGAGCGCGTCCGCCTGGACCTGTGCGATCAGGCGATCCGGCTCGGGCGGACGATGGCGGAGCTGATGCCCAGGCGCGGCGACGTGCGGGGGTTGCTGGCGCTGATGCTGCTGCACGACTCTCGGCGGCGGGCGCGCGTGGGGCCGGACGGCGAGGCCATCCTGCTGGAGGCGCAGGACCGGTCGCGCTGGGACCGGGCGCAGATCGACGAGGGACTGCAGCTGCTGGAGGAGGCGCTGCTGGGCGGCCCGCCTGGCGCGTACGAGCTGCAGGCCGCCATCGCCGCGGTGCACGCCCGCGCCGCCACCGCGGCCGAGACGGACTGGGCGCAGATCGCCGGGCTGTACGCGCTCCTCGCCCGGGTGCAGCCGACGCCGGTGGTGGAGCTGAACCGCGCGGTGGCGGTCGCGATGGCGGGCGCGCTGGAGCACGGGCTACAGCTCATCGAGGCGCTGGACCGGAGCGGCGAGCTGAAGACCTACGCCGCGCTCCCCGCCGCCAAGGCGGACCTCCTCTGGCGCTCCGGCCGCTTCCGCGCCGCGGCCGCCGAATATGATCGGGCTCGCGCGCTCGCCGCCTCCGCGCCGGAGAAACGGTTTCTCGAAGGCCGCGCCGCCGAGGCCCGCCGCCGCGCGTCCCGACTCTCGTGAGGATCAAGGCCCCGTGCCCGGCGGCGCGGGCGATCCACCACCGACCGGCGCGAACGATTCGAGGAACGGCTCCAGCCCCTTCTGCACCGCCTGGTCGAACGACTGCTCCCAGTAGGCGTCGGCGCCCGGCAACGCCAGGGCCACGCCGTAGCCGATGTCCGCGGTGGTGCCCAACCCCAGGAACACCGCCCCCACCAGCCCGAACGTCGGGTTGCACTGGGCGGGGATCTGGCACCCCGCGGCGCTGATGATGGCGAACACCTCCCCCGCCAGCAGCCCGCCCGCCAGCATCAACCCGCTGGTGTACGTGGTGTCGCCGCTGGCGTCGATGCGCGCGCCGAACTGCCCCTTCTCCGCGAAGTAGAGCTGGAGCGTGAGCAGCGAGGTGTAATGGGTGGTCCCGATGAAGGCGATGGCGTCCGTGCGCTGCGACGTCGAAAACTCCGCGACCGCCACCAGGTCCACGCCCAAACCCTGCGCCAGGTCCCCGTACCGGTCGCGCGCCGCCCGCCCCTCCTCCAGGGGGAGCCCGGCGCGCTCGTAGGCCTGGATCGACCTCTCGTAGTCGACGACGTCGAACCCGCGCCCGCGGAAGGCGCGCTCCAGCGAGCTCCACACCGCGTGGCGCCAGCGCTCCGGATCCTTCACGCCGGCCGGCCCGCGCCCGGGCACCACCGCCACCCGCCGCAGCCGCACCGCGCCGGGGCGGAGGCCGGGGTCCAGCAACAGCGTCCCGCTCGCCGCCGTCTGCGCGCAGCCCGCGCACACCGACATCACCGCCGCGATGACCAGCGCCCGGCTCAGGACCGGCGCTCCAGGATCGACAGCGCCACCAGGCAGTAGAGGAACCCGTACACCACGTGCTCGGGGCGGCCGGCCATGCCGAGCAGCTCCGCCACCGTCCGCGTCCCGTCCACCCTGGGAAGGAACTCCGCCTCCCACTTCTCCAGGTCCACCTCGTTGAGCTGGTACGCCGGCTGGAGCGACGGGATGAGCCGCTCCTCCGGCGCCAGCAGCCGCCGCAGCCGCTCCGGCTTGTAGAGCTTCTTCACGCCGCGGGAGATCAGGTTGGCGGGATGGACGTCGAGCTTGATGGACTCGGCGGTGGCCTTGTCCTTGAAGCTCATCACGTACGTCCCCTCCTCCCACCCGAAGAGCGAATAGATGATCGCCTTCACCTGCTGGCCCACGTAGTAGAGGCGCTCGGTGTCCTTGAGCAGGCCGCTCTCCACCAGCACGTCCCCGGTGCGCCGCTTGTTGGCCGCGGCCACCGCGTTCGCGTCCTGCAACTGCTCCGCCTTGATCTTCCCCACCCGCACCAGGAACTGGCCGAACCGGTCCGCCGCCAGGTTGGACAGCGCGAACACCGGCGTGCCCCTCTCGAAGTAGACGACCTTCTTCACCTTCCCGCGCTGCACGCCCAGCTCACCGGTCTCCCTGGACAGGTAGAAGGCGGTGATCAGCGAGGGCAGGTTGTCCCTCAGCTCGCCGCGCCGGTGCGCTCCAGCGGCTCCGGCCTCCACCGCGGCGCGCGGGGGCGGCGGTGGGCGGCCGGCCGCGAGTGGGCGCATCCCGCCTGCCTGGCCCCTGGGCATGGCCGCCGCGGTGAGGTTGTCGCCGCGGATCTCCGCGGTGAGGTTCCCGCCGCCGGTGACCTTGATCCTCCCGGTCAGCTCCAGCGCGTCCTGGGGACCCTCCTCGTCGACGTCGATGTCCAGCTCGACCTCGAAGGCGTCCTCGATGGAGGAGGCGGCGGCCCTCTTCTCCGGCGGCACCAGCTTCGCGATCGCGTCGATCAGCTTGGCGGCCTCGAAGGGCTTCTCGAAGTACCCGGCGGCGCCGTACTTCTGCTTCGCCTCCACCGAGTGCTTGCCGCCCTTGAACACGCCGGTGATGAACACCAGCGGCAGGGCGGGGTGCTCCTTCCGCAGCTGGTCCGCGAGGTGGTACCCCATCATGTCGGGGAGCAGGATGTCGATGATGGCGGCCTGGGGCTTCTGCCCCTTGACCACCTCCATCGCCGAGCGACCCTTGGTGGCGGAGAGGACCGAGTAGCCGGCCTCCTCGAAGAGCTGCGTCAGCAACGTCAGCAGCTCCACGTTGTCGTCGACGACGAGGATCTTCGGCGGGGCCATAGAGGATCGACCTCCGGCACGATACCCGCCGAACCGACCCGCCGCCATGGTACGAAGCGCGCCATGGCTGACAAGCTCACCCCTCGCGAGAAGGGTTTCTCCGAGTGGTACGTGGACCTGGTCCTGAAGGCGAAGCTGGCGGACTACTCGGACGTGAAGGGCTGCATGGTGATCCGGCCCAACGGGTACGCCATCTGGGAGAACATCCAGCGGGTGATGGACGGGATGTTCAAGGACACCGGCCACCGCAACGCCTACTTCCCGCTCCTCATCCCGGAGGCCTTCCTGCGCAAGGAGGCCGAGCACGTGGAGGGCTTCGCGCCCCAGCTCGCGGTGGTCACCCACGCCGGCGGCAAGGAGCTGGAGGAGAAGTACGTCATCCGCCCCACGTCGGAGACGATCATCAACAGCATGTTCGCCCGGTGGATCCAGAGCTACCGGGACCTGCCGCTCTTGCTCAACCAGTGGTGCAACGTGATGCGCTGGGAGATGCGCACCCGCCTCTTCCTCCGCACCACCGAGTTCCTCTGGCAGGAGGGCCACACCTGCCACGAGACGGAAGACGGGGCGGAGGAGGAGTCGCGGCGGATGCTGGAGGTCTACCGGCGCTTCGCCGAGGACTACATGGCGATGCCGGTGATGGCCGGGCAGAAGTCGGAGTCGGAGAAGTTCGCCGGCGCCGTCCGCACCTACTCCATCGAGGCGATGATGCAGGACAAGAAGGCGCTCCAGGCCGGCACCTCGCACATGCTGGGGCAGAACTTCGCCAAGGCGTTCAACACCGTCTTCCAGGGGCGCGACGGGAAGCAGCACCACGTGTGGCAGACGTCCTGGGGCTCGTCCACCCGGCTGATCGGCGGCCTGGTGATGACCCACTCCGACGACTCGGGGCTGATCTGCCCGCCGCGGCTGGCGCCGGTGCAGATCGTCGTCATCCCCATCGGCAAGTCGGACGAGGAGCGCGCCCCGGCGGTGAAGAAGGCGCAGGAGCTGGCGGCGGACCTGCGCGGGCGCGGGCACTCGGTGGTGGTGGACGACGACCCGGACAAGAGCCCCGGCTACAAGTACAACGAGTGGGAGCTGCAGGGCGCCTGCGTCCGCGTCGAGCTGGGCCCCAAGGACCTCGCCAAGGAGCAGGTGGTGATGGTCCGGCGCGACGACAAGAAGAAGGAGTTCGTCCCCCTCGCCCAGGCGCAGGAGAAGGCCAAGGCGATGCTGGACCAGATGCAAGCCGACCTGTTCGCGAAGGCGAAGAAGTTCCGCGACGACCACACCTTCGAGGTGAACGGCTACGACGAGATGAAGGCCAAGGCGGACGACGGCTTCTTGCTCGCGCACTGGTGCTTGAGCCCGGCCTGCGAGGTGAAGGCGAAGGAGGACCACGCCCTCACCACCCGCAACCGCCCCTTCGACCTGAAGCAGGAGAAGGGCAAGTGCGTGGTGTGCGGGCAGGAGTCCCCCGGCCGCATCGTCTTCTCCAGGGCGTATTGACCGTTCTTACAGCCACTTTTCTACCGTCACCCGCGTCCCTACCTTGGTGACAAACCAAGGGGGCGGCGAATGGTGGGCGTGGCGCTGGTGACGGGCGCGTCTGGAGCGCTGGGGCGGGCGATCGCGGAGCGGCTGGGCAGGGACGGCTACGCGCTGGCGCTCCATCATCACAACAACGGGGTGCACGAGCTGGAGGAGGCGCTGAAGCGGCGCGGCACCGAGGTGGTGCTCGTCCAGGGCGACATCCGCGACGAGGCGGACTGCACCCGGATGATCTCCGAGGCGCAGCAGGCGCTGGGGCCGGTGGACCTGCTGGTGAACAACGCCGGCCTGGTGAAGGACCACACCATCACCCGCATGGACGTCTCCGAGTGGGACCTGGTCCTGGACACCAACCTCAAGGGCGCGTTCCTGATGTGCCGCGCGTCGGTGGGCGGGATGCGCGAGCGCCGCCGGGGTCGGATAGTGAACATCTCCTCCATCGTGGGGGCGATGGGGAACTTCGGGCAGGTGAACTACGCCGCCTCCAAGGCCGGGCTCATCGGCTTCACCAAGGCGCTGGCCCGCGAGGTGGCCCGGGACCGGGTGACGGTGAACTGCATCTGCCCCGGCTTCATGGACACGCCCATGGTGCGCGCGGTGCCGGAGCCGGTGCAGCAGAAGCTGCTCGGCCAGATCCCGCTCGGCCGCTTCGGCGAGCCGTCCGCGGTGGGAGATGCGGTGGCGTACCTTGCGGGTCCCGGCGGGGACTACGTCACCGGACAGGTGCTCCACGTCAACGGCGGCATGTACATGTGACCCTCCGGCGGCGATCAGTCGCGTCCAGCGCGACGCCGTCTGCGGGCCGCGTCAACGGCCGCACGTCCAGGTAGTCTCCGGCTCCTCAACCTGCTCGACCTGGAGGAGCCACCATGTCCGTGCTGCGTTCGTTCCGGCGGTTGACCGCCGCCGCCGCGCTGTCCGCCGCGCTCATCGCCACGCCTTCGCAGGCAGGGGTGAGGCTGGAGCTGGGGGGTGACTGGACCTACTACTACTACGGCGGCACCCTGGAGCTGATGATCGGCGTGAACGGGGCGCTCGCGAAACACATCACGGTGGGCGGCCGCTTCGGCGGGCTGTTCGCCGCGTACGGGACCGTCTTCGGCAACTACGGCAGCATCGGCGCGCCCATTGACTTCGAGCTGCGCGCCAACGTGGGCGACGGCCGCGTCTACCTGGGCGGGCTGGTCGGCCCGTGGCTGATGTTCGACGGCGGATTCCCGCTGCGCTTCCACGGCGCCTTCGAGTTCGGCCTCAACGCCGGCTCCTTCAGCTTCGGCCTGGAGCTGGGCTACCTGACGTATTCGCCCATCGCCGGGTTGCGACTCTCCTTCCGCATCTGACGATGGGCTGGCGGCTCTTCGTCGCGGTGGACCTGGGCGCGAAGGTCCGGCGCGCCCTCGAGGCGCTCCAGTCCGAGCTGAGCACGCTCGCCCCGAGAGCGCGCTGGGGGCCCCCTTCGAACGCGCACCTCACGCTCGCGTTCCTGGGGAGCATGGAGGAGGCGAAGGTGCCGGAGCTGTCCAGGGCGCTGGAAGGCGTCGCCACCCGCGCCGCGCCCTTCGACCTCCAGCTCCGGGGCGGCGGCGCCTTCGGCTCGCCGAAGAAGCCGCGCGTGCTGTGGGTGGGCGTGGAGGGCGACACCGCCCGGCTCCACCAGCTCCAGGCGTGGACCGGGTCCGCGCTCCAGCCTTTGGGCTACGAGCCGGAAGAGCGCGACTACCGGCCGCACCTCACGCTCGCCCGGGCGCGCGACCCGCGGGGCGACCCCGGGCTGGCCCGCTGCGCCGGGGCGCTGGCCGACCGGGCGCTCGGGGCGGCGCGCGTCGACCGGCTCATCCTCTTCCGGAGCCAGCCGGGGCCGGGGGGCTCGAAGTACACGCCGCTGGCCGAGCCGCCGCTCTCGGGTTGACCGCCGGGCGCTGCCGCCTGCGCCCGATCGCCCCTACGCATTGGTCAGGAGGCAACACACCATGCGCGCGAGGAAGCTGATTGCAGTGCTGCTGGGGCTGGCGGCCCTGCTGGGAGCGGGGGCTTGCGCCACGCCGAGGTACCCACAGCCCACGCCGATGCCGAGCCCCGGCCCGCAACCGCGGCCGGGCCCCTACTAGGTCGCAGCAGCAGCTGACGGGCGCCTGCCCGCCTTGTCGCGACCCGGCTTGCTGATCGGTGCCGGAGTGCGCCATATGCGCGCATATGCAGGCACGCCCGTGGACGTACCAGGACTTCGTGAAGGACGCGCTCACCCGCATCCCGGAGGTGACGTGCGAGGAGCTGTTGCATCGCTTCCGCGAGCCGGACGCGGTGGTGCTGGACTGCCGTGAGCCGGACGAGACGGGGGACGGCACGCTGCCGGGCGCGGTGGTGCTGGCCCGCGGCCTGGTGGAGAAGCACGTCCACGAGCACATCCTCTCCAGGGACTCGCCGGTCTACGTCATCTGCTCCACCGGCAACCGCTCCGCGCTGGTGGCGGACACCATGGCGAAGATGGGCTACGGCCGGGTGTTCAACGTCAAGGGCGGCGTGGAGCGGTGGCGCCACCTGGGGCTGCCGTTCCAGGGCGCGCCGGTGGCGTGCGCGGTCGCCGGGGCCAAGCTGTCCTGGCAGGACGTGCGGCGCGAGTTCGCCATCGTCTCCCGCCGGGTGCCGGTGCTCGGCACGGGGGAGCGGCCGCTGATCTACCTGGACCACGCCGCCTCCACCCACGCGCCCACCTCCGTGCTCCGCGGCTACACCGAGTTCATGGAGCGCGAGTACGCCAACGTCCACCGCGCCACCCACCTCCTCTCGCGCAAGGCCACCGAGCGCTTCAACGAGGCGTACGGCGTGGTGGCCGAATACATCGGCGCGGACCTCAAGCGCGGTTGCGTGTGCTTCACCGCCAACACCACCCAGGCCATCGACCTGTGCAGCCACGTGATGGCGGACCGGCCGGGCAAGGTGATCACCACCGAGATGGAGCACCACTCCAACGAGCTGCCCCACCGGCGCCGCGGCACCGTGCTGCGGGCGCGGGTGGATGAGCGCGGCGAGTTGGACCTGGACCACCTCCACGAGTTGCTCCGCCGCAACGAGGTGAAGCTGGTGGCGGTCACCGGCGGCTCCAACGTCACCGGGGTGATGCCGGACCTGCGCGCGGTGGCGAAGATGGCGCACGAGAACGGCGCGCTGGTGCTGGTGGACGCGGCGCAGGCGCTGGCGCGCAGCTCCATCGACGTGCGCGACTTCGACGACCCGGAGCACCTGGACTTCGTGGTGGGCGCCGGCCACAAGGCGTACGCGCCCTTCGGCGCCGGCTTCCTCTACGGGCCGCGCGCGCTGCTGGACGAGGCCCCGCCGTACATCCCCGGCGGCGGCGTCTCCACCCAGGTGAGCGCGCGCAGCGCGGAGTTCCTCCCCGCGCCGGACCGGCACCAGGGCGGGACGCCCAACATCGCCGGCGTGGTGGCGATGAGCCGGGCGCTCCAGTTCATCCAGTCCATCGGCCTCGACGAGGTGCGCCGGCACGAGGTGATGCTGACCGCGCAGGTGCTCAAGGGGATGCAGGAGATGGGCGGCGTCACCGTCTACGGCCCCCCGGAGCCGGAGCGCCGGCTGGGCGTGGTCTCCTTCAACGTGCAGGGCGTGTCCGACCTGCTCACCGCCGCGGTGCTCTCCGAGGAGGGCGGCATCGCCGTCCGCAACGGCCGCTTCTGCGCGCACATCTACGTGGACAAGCTGCTCCAGCAGGACGCCGCCCACCGGATGGCGGCCTCCGCGCGGTCCAGCGGATCCGGCAAGCCGGGCGCGGTGCGCGCGTCGGTGGGCCTGTACAACGACGCCTCGGACGTGGACCGGCTGCTGGAGTTCGTCAAGAGGGTGCGCGACCAGAAGTGGATCGGCCGCTACCGGGTGAAGGGCGACGCGATGACCGCCGAGTTCGCCGGGCGCTGCGCCGACCGCTGGATGGAGTCCACCCAGGAGGCGGACGCGCCGGTGACGGAGCCGGAGGCCGCGCGCGGCTACCTGTTCGAGGTGCTCCAGCCCCACGGCGAGTGCCGCACCTACCTGGTGGCCGACGAGCAGACCGGCCAGGCGGCGCTGGTGGACCCGCTGCGCGACCAGGTGGACCAGTACCTGGACCTGCTCTCGGAGAAGCGGCTGCGGCTGCTCTACACCATCGAGACGCACACCCACGGAGACCACCTCTCCGGCTCCGCCCGGCTCAAGGAGCTCACCGGCGCCCGGATGCTGATGCACGCCGCCTCCCCCGCGCCCTGCGTGGACCGGGGCCTCAAGGACGGCGACGTGGTGCAGCTGGGCGACCTGCGCATCGAGGTGCTGGCCACGCCGGGCCACACCTCGGACGCCCTGTGCCTGGTGCTGCCCGGCCGCGTGCTCACCGGCGACACGCTCCTCATCGGCGGATGCGGGCGCACCGACCTGCCCACCGGCGACGCCGCCGCCATGTTCGACAGCCTCCAGCGGCTGGCCTCGCTCCCCGAGGACACGCTGGTGCTCCCGGCGCACGACTACGACGGGCAGCGCGCCAGCACCATCGGCCGCGAGAAGCGCAACAACCTGCGAATGAAGGCCGGGAGTGCCAACGAATTCGTGGTTGGCATGAGTAGCAGCAATCTCCCGGTTCCGCCCGGGCTGGACGAGACGATCGAGACCAACCAGAAGTGCCTCTGACGCGAGGTGTAGTCTCCGTCACCCCCCGTGAGTGACGGCGTCACAGTCGATGGCAGTCTCTTCGAGGCGCTCGCCCGGGTGCTCCAGCCTCAAGGCGCTTACGCGGAGGAGCTCCGCGCCGCGGGCTTCGACGTGCGCGCGCCGAAGATGCGCTACCCGAACGAGGTCCTCGTGGCCACGCTGGACATCACCCACAAGCATCTCTACCCGGACCTGACCCGGGAGCAGGCGCACCGGCGGGTGGGCCAGCGCATGGTGGGCTCGTTCTTCGACACCATCTTCGGCAAGGTGGTGCGCACGCTGCTGCAGGTCCTGGGGCCGGAGCGGTTCCTGGTCCGGCTCCCGAAGATCGCCCCCATGGGTACCACCGGGTTGCACGTCCGGGTGGAGCGGCCAGCGCCGGGCGAGGTCCGGCTCTTCTTCAGCGGCCAGCTCCTCTCGCCCTCGTTCATCGCCGGCGCGATGGAGGCCACGTCCACCGGCATCTCGGTGGAGCTGGTGCTTCCGGCCAATCCCACCGCTTTCGAGCTCCGCGTGACCGGCCTGCGGTAGGCTCGCGGCCAGCCCCGTGAGCAGCGCCGCCACCACGGATCACAACGTCTTCGAGGGGCTCTTCGGAAAGCTGTTCCAGCCCGAGGGCGCCTTCAAGGTGGACCTGCGCGCCGCCGGGTACGACGTGGACAACCCGGAGCTTCGCTACCCCACCACCGTCCTCGTCGCCACGCTGGACGTCGCCGCCCGCCACGTCTACCCGGAGCTGCCGCGCGAGGAGGCCCACCACCAGATCGGCCAGCGCTTCGCGGGCCGCTACCTCACCACCATCATCGGGCGCATCATCCGGACGCTCGTCATCGCCCTGGGCGTGGACCGGTTCATCATGCAGCTACCCAAGGTCGTCTCCCTCGCCACGTCGGGGCTGAGCGTGGAGGTGAAGAAGCTGGAGGCGCCCGGCGAGTACCTGATCATGTTCAAGGGCGCGGACCAGTCGCCGGACTTCATCGCCGGGGCTTTCGAGGGCGGCGCCCAGGACCTGAGCGTCTTCAAGTGCCGCGCGGAGGTCGTCCGGCGCTCGTCCGCCGAGTTCGACGTGAAGGTCACCGGCCTGGCGCGGTGACTACTTCAACCCGTCGAGCAGCTTCCCCGCCAGCTCGGCCACCAGCAGGTCCGTGGACGCCTTGGCCTTCGCCGCGCTGATCCGCGCCCCCGCCTTGTCCCCCGCCTTGGCCTGGGCGAGCGCCAGGTCGTAGTGGAGCACCGGGTGGTCGGGGTGCTCCTCCAGGGCGCGCTTGAGCGCCTTCTGGGCCTTCGCCGCGTCGCCCGCCTTCAGGTGCGCCGCCGCCAGGTCCGCCGCCACGCCCGGGTCGCCCGGCTTGAGCTGGGCGGTCTCCTCCAGCAGCGCCAGCGCCTTGGCCTCCTCGCCCATCAGCCGCAGCGTCTGGGCCAGCGCCTGGCGCAGCGCCGCCGACTTCGGCTCCTTCTGCAGCGTGCCCTCCAGGATGTGGCGCGCCTCCGGCACCAGCCCGGAGGCGAGCATCGCCACCGCGTGCATGTACGCGTAGTCGGGGTTGAGGCGGTTGATCTGCCGGAGCGCGATGGCGGACTTGATCGCCTTCTGCGGCCACCCGGCGAGCAGGCTGACCTCCACCATCCGCTCGTGCAGCGGGGCGGACTGCGGCTGGGTGATGAGCGCCTTGCCCACCGCGTCCGCGCCGTGGCCCGCCTCCCCGGTGGCGGCGTACGCCTGGGAGAGCAGCAGCACCGGCAGCGGGTCGTTGGGGGCCAGCTCCACCGCCGCCTTCAGCTCGGCGATGGCGTCGCGGAAGTCGCCGCGCTTCAAGTGCAGCCGACCCAGCGCCACCCGCACCTGGGCGCTCTTCTGATCCGCCTGCTTGGCGCGCTCCAGCGCCACCTGCGCGCCCTGGTCGTCCCCCCGCTGCAACAGCGCCGTGCCGGCGTTGAAGAACTCGAAGAAGCCCGCCTTGCGGGAGAGCGTGAGGCGCTTGAGCAGGTCCAGCGCCGGCGCGTTGCCGTTCTGGAGGTCGATGAACGCCAGGTGGCTCTGCGCCTCGCCGTGGTCCGGCACCTGGGCCAGCACCTGCCGCAAGAGCGGCTGCGCCTCGTCGAACTTCTTGCGCGCCAGGTGCGCGCGCGCCAGGCCCACCATGCAGCCGAGGTCGGACGGGTCCTGCTGGAGCAGCTTCTTGAACATCTCCGCCGCCCGCTCCACCTGCCCCTTGCGGAGCAGGCGCAGGGCCGGGCCGGCCTTGGAGGGACCGGCCATCAGCAGGGCCGGGGCAGCTTCCAGGCCGCCTTCTGCAGGCCGGTCTGGGTGGACTCGTCGCTGTCGCCCAGCGGCACGCCCGGGCCCACGCGCGCCACGGCGTAGGCGCGGTCGTGGAAGCGGGTGAGCGCCAGCTCCAGGTCGAAGACGGGCGCGCCGCCCACCGGCAGCGGCTTCTCGCCCGGTGGCAGGTTGGAGTCCAGGTGCGTGCGGACGGCGCCGCGCAGCGCGGGGAACGACTCCGCGCCCAGCGCGACCGGCACGGGGCCGCCGGTGACGTGCGCCACCACGGCCAGGGCCTGGTCCGAAGGGCCGGTGCCCTGGAGCAGGCCGCAGGCGACCTTGGGGTCCGGCCCCGTGTAGCGGGCGGCGGGCGCCGCGCCCAGCTCGCCGCTGATGGTGCGGGCGGGCGAATTCGGCGCCGCGGCGGGAGCGGAGGCAGGCGCGGGCGGCTTCTTCGGATCGGCGGGAGCGGGGGCCATCGCGATCGTCGACCGTACATCGCCAGGGCCGCTTCCTGCTATATGCGGAAGGCCCATGCCGATGCTCGCCTGCACCCACCACGTGACCTGGATCGCGCCCGCCGAGGGCGGCAAGCACCAGTGCCTCTACTGCCGGGAGTTCGTCACCAAGAAGGACATCTTCCCCAAGTGGGACGACCTGGGCCCCGACTTCCAGAAGCGTTGGGACGCGCACGAGAAGGGCGAGACCGCCGCCGCCGCGCCCAAGCCCGCGTAGCCCGGGCCGGCGTCAGGGCGTGGCGACCAGCGCGCGCTCCGGGACCTCTTCCACGCGCTGGAGCACCGCCTGGACGAGGTGAGCGCCGCGGCGGAAGCGGAACCGCAGCTGCTCGCCGTCCTCGGCGATCTCCGCGCGCCCCCACGACGCGTAGTACCCGTCCAGCGTGACCCAGCGGGGCTCCTGGTCCCAGCGGCCCTTCGCGCTCCCCAGCTGGTAGCTGCCGTCCTCGCGCAGGCGGAGCGGCGGCAGCGCCATGTCGGTGGGCAGCCCGTCCAGCGACATCGCCGCCAGCACGTAGGTGCCCTGGAGCTGGGCGGGCGGCTTCGGCGCGGCCTCGCCCGGCGCCGCCACGTCCATCATCAAGGTCCGCCCGGCGTCCGCCAGCACGGTGACCCGGAACTCGCGGCCGTCGGCGGCGCGGACCACCAGCGCCACGTCCATCACCAGGGGCACCAGCATCAGCCGCTCCGGGCCGGCGGAGGCGAAGCGGATGCCCTGCGGCGCGCGGAGGACGCCGTCCTGGATGGAGAGGTCGCCCTTGCCCAGCTCGGCGGGCGCCAGCGTCGCCAGGTCCAGCGCGCCGGGGACGGACACCTCCACCGGCTTGCCGAACGCATCCCAGGCAAAGAGGACCACCAGCACGAAGAGCGCGCGCGCCATGAACCACCCCTGTTTTCGTGGAACAGGGGTGTTGTCACCTGTAACAGCCCGACCGTCAAAAAATCAGCCGGCGATCACGCGCGCAGCGCGCCCGCCAGCGCCCGCAGGGCAATCCCCGGCCGCATCAGGTTGGCCGGCGGGTCGAGCAGCTGGAGCACGCGGGAGAGGGTGCGGGTGACGTCCGGGTCCTTGGTGGCCAGCTTCAGCAGCGCGTTGAAGTACGCGTGGCCGGCGCGGGTGGAGAGCGGGCGTTCGCCCTGGGTGGTGGGCAGCTGGAAGTCCGCGCTGGTGGACATGGTCCACACCGGGCGCAGGCGGGCGGCCAGCGCGCGCTGGAAGGCGCGGGGGAACTTCTCCGCCGGGAGGTCCCGCTCCAACAGCTCCCCCAGGAGCGCCGCGCCGGACGCCGCCACCGACATCCCCTGCCCGTAGATGGGGTTGAACGCGCACGCCGCGTCCCCCATCACCACGAAGCCCGGCGGCTGGTCGGGGAGCCGCTCGAAGTGGAGCCAGCGGTTGGCGGTGGAGCGGGTGGCCTGGATCTCCGTCGCCGGCCGCGCCCCCGCGATGGCGTCGCTCAGGTGCGGCTCGCGCAGGGACCGGGCGAAGGCGAGGAAGCCCTCCTCGTCGGCCGGCGGGTAGTCCTTCGCGATGCCGGCGACGGTCACGAACCAGCGGCCGCCCTCCATGGGGAAGATGACCCCGCCGCGGGTGACCTGCGGCGTCCAGGCGAGGAACACGGCCTTCCAGCCGCCGGTGAGCGCCGGGACGTCCTCGTAGACGCGGGTCGAGTAGCCGACGAAGGCGTCCACCACCGTCTCGGACGGCGCGGCGCGGCCCATCGCCTCCAGCCACTGGCGCGCCCGGGTGCCGCGGCCGGAGGCGTCCACCACCAGGTCGGCGTCCAGTCGCTCCTCCTGGCCGTCCCGCCCCACCAGCGTCACGCCGGAGACGCGCGCGTTGCCGGACGTCGCCCGCAGCGCCTGGACGCCGCAGCCGCTCCGTACGGAGACGCGCTCGGTGGCCAGGACGCGGCGGCGCACGCGCTGCTCGATCAGCGGGCGGCTGGCGGCGCGGATGAGGATGACCGGCTCGAAGGGGCGGCCCCAGCCGTGGGTGGCCAGGTAGCCCACGTCCTTCCCGACCTGCAGCTGCGGCGCGCCGGCCTCGGCCAGCTCGGCGTCGAAGCCGGGGAAGAGCCCCTCCAGCACCCGCGAGCCCTCCGCCAGCATGGCGTGCACGTGGTGGCCCTGCGGCGCGCCCTTGCGGATCTCCGGGAGGTCGGCCAGCTCGTCGCGCTCCACCACCGTCACCCGCGCGAACGAGCGCGCCAGCACCCGCGCCGCGCACATCCCCGCGATGCTGCCGCCGATGACGACGGCGTGGGTGCGGGCCATCGCCATGCCGTCACTCCCCCAGGTACGCCTTGCGGATCTCCGGGCTCTGCAGCAGCTCCTTGCCCGGGCCCGCCATGGCGATCTCGCCGGTCTCCAGCACGTAGCCGTAGTTGGCCAGGGACAGCGCCAGGTGCGCGTTCTGCTCCACCAGCAGGATGGAGACGCCCTTCTGGTTCACCTCCCGCAGGATGCGGAAGATGGTCTCCACCACTTGCGGCGCCAGGCCCAGCGAGGGCTCGTCCAGCAGCAACAGCTGCGGCCGGCTCATCAGCGCGCGGGAGATGGCCAGCATCTGCTGCTCGCCGCCGGAGAGCGTGCCGGAGAGCTGGCGGCGGCGCTCGCGCAGCACCGGGAAGAGGCCGAAGCAGTACTCGCGGTCCTTCTCCACCTCGGGGGCGTCCTTGCGCAGGTACGCGCCCAGGTCCAGGTTCTCCTCCACGGTGAGGTTGAGGAAGATGCCGCGCCCCTCCGGCGCGTGCGCCATCCCCCGCGGGACGAGCTGGTTGGACTTCCACCCGGTGATGTCCGCGCCGGAGAGCCGGATCTTCCCCCCGTGCGGCTTCACCATCCCGCTCACCGCGCGCAGGGTGCTGGTCTTCCCCGCCCCATTGGCGCCGATGAGGGCCACCACCTCGCCCTTGCCCAAAGACAGGGTGACGCCGTGGAGCGCCTGGATGGCCCCGTAGGAGACGTGCAGGTCCTGCACCTCCAGGAGCGGCTCGCGCGGGGCGCGGGTGCCGATGACCTGGACCTGGCTCACCGCGCCGCCTCCTGCGCCGCCTCCGGGTGGGTCTCCAGGTAGCTGTCGCCCAGGTACGCCTCGATCACCTTCCGGTCCGCGCGCACCTTCTCCGGCGTCCCCACCGCGATGGTCTCCCCGTGGTCGAGCACGGTGATCTGCTCGCAGATCCCCATCACCAGCTTCATGTCGTGCTCGATGACCAGGATGCCCAGGGAGAACTGCTCCCGCAGGCGCCGGATGAGCACCATCAGGTCGGCCTTCTCGCGGGTGTTCATCCCCGCCGCCGGCTCGTCCAGCAGCAGCACGCGCGGCCGCGTCCCCAGCGCGCGGGCGATCTCCAGGCGGCGCTGCTCGCCGTAGGGGAGGTTGCGCGCCTCCTCGTCGCGGCGGTGGGACAGGCCCATCACCTCCAGCAGCTGCTCCGCGCGGCGGGTGAGCTCCTCCTCCTCGCGGAGGAAGCCGGGGGCCAAGAGCAGCGCGCGCCACCAGTCGTAATAGTTGTTCCAGGCGTCCAGCCCGTTCGCCATCCACGCCCAGGCGCCGCCCTCCCGCCGCAGCGCGGCCAGCCGCTCGGCGGAGAAGACGGGGCGGGACTCCGAAAGGCAGGCCACGCGCACGTTGTCCAACGCGGTGAGCGCGCGGAAGAGGCGGATGTTCTGGAAGGTGCGCGCCAGCCCCAGCCGGTTGATCCGGTGCGGCTTCTTCCCGTTCACCCGCTGGCCGCAGACGAAGACGTCGCCGGAGGTCGGCTCGTACACGCCGGTGAGCACGTTGAACGCGGTGGTCTTCCCCGCGCCGTTGGGGCCGATGAGCCCTTGCAGGTCTCCCTGGCGGATCTCCAGGTTGAAGCGCTGGAGCGCCTTGAGGCCGCCGAACTCGATGCTGGCGTCCTTCGCCTGGAGGAGCGGTTCCCCGTTCGCGGCCGCGCTCACGCGACGCCCTTCCGGCGGCGGGGCAGCCAGCGAGGGAGCACGTCCCACACCTCGCGGGTGCCGAACAGCCCCTGCGGGCGCGCCAGCATCAGCACCACCAGCAAGAGGCCGTAGATGGGCATGCGGATCTGGTCCGCCTTCTGCGCCAGCGCCGGGTCGCTGCTGAAGGCGTTGAACGCCGTGCGCAGGCCCTCCGGCAGCAGGGTGAGCGCCACCGCCGCGACGATGGCGCCGGTGGTGGAGCCCAGCCCTCCCGCCACCACCATCACCACCACCTCCATCGACTTCACGAAGCCGAAGGAGTTGGGGTTGATGATGGGGATGAAGTGGGCGAACAGCCCGCCCGCCACGCCGGCGAAGAAGGAGGAGATGACGAAGGACCGGACCTTGTAGGCGGTGGTGTCCACGCCCATCGCCTCCGCCGCCACCTCGTCCTCGCGGATGGCCCACAGCGACCGCCCGTGCGAGGAGTGGGCGATGCGCCGCGCCACCAGCACGGTGACGAATACCCAGAACCAGACCATGAACAGCGTGGACGTCTGCGGGATGCCGGAGAGCCCCAGCGCCGCGCCCAGCGCCGGCGTGTTCTGCACGATGACGCGGATGATCTCCCCGAAGCCCAGGGTGACGATGGCCAGGTAGTCGCCGCGCAGCCGGAGCGAGGGGAGGCCGACGAGAAAGCCGAACAGCGCCGCTCCCGTCCCGCCCGCGAGCAGGGAGATGAGCAAGAAGAGCTGGTCGGAGGCCACCACCGGGACGCCGGCCACGGCGGTGTCCGCGAACGCCAGCGAGATCTTCCCGGCGGTGTACGCGCCCACCGCCATGAACCCCGCGTGGCCGATGGAGAACTGGCCCGTCATCCCGTTCACGATGTTGAGCGAGACGGCGAGGATGCAGTTCACCCCCACCACGGACGCGATGTAGACGAAGAACGGCGAGCCGCCGGAGCTCCACTGCGCGAAGGCGAGCGCGCCCAGGGCGATCACCACCGGCGTCACGCCGCGGGCCCAGGCGGGGAGGAGGGCGGGCGTCGCGGCGGGCGCGGCGGACTCGACCATTTAGACCTTCTCCGCGGCGACCCGGCCGAACAGCCCTTCCGGCTTGAAGAGCAGGACCAGGATGAGGACCCCGAACGCCACCGCCTCGCGCCAGGAGGAGGCGGTGTACCCGACGACGAACTCCTCGATCAGCCCCAACAGCAGCGCCCCCACCATCGCCCCCGGCACGTTGCCGATGCCGCCCACCACCGCGGCCACGAACGCCTTCAGGCCCACGTACAGGCCCATCAGCGGCTGCACCGAGGTGTCCTTGATGGCGTAGAGGATGCCCGCCCCCGCCGCCAGCGCGGAGCCCAGCATGAAGGTGACCGCGATGACCCGGTCGGTGGGGATGCCCATCAGGCCCGCCACCCGGTGGTCGAAGGAGACGGCGCGCATCGCCCGGCCGAAGCGGGTGCGGAACACCAGGTATTGCAGCCCCACCATCAGCGCGGCGGCGATGAGCAGGGAGATGACTTGCCAGTTCCACACCACCACTTCCCGGTCACCCAGCACCAGCCACTCGGTGGGCTGGATGACCTCCGGGAAGGCGCGCGGCGCGGCGCCCGGCAGCGGCCCGAAGTCGAGCTGGAAGCCGTAGGAGAGCGCGAAGGAGATGCCGATGGCGGTGATCAGCGCGGTGAGCCGCGGCTTGTCGCGCAGCGGGCGGTAGGCGAACCGCTCGATGAGGAAGCCGATGAGCGCGCACGCCGCCATCGCCACCAGGAAGATGGCCAGCACGCCCCACAGCGTGGTGCGGGCGGCGCGGCCCAGCTGGAAGGCGGTGGCGTAGCCGACGTAGACGCCCACCATCATCACGTCGCCGTGGGCGAAGTTGATGAGCTTCAGCACCCCGTAGACCATCGTGTAGCCGAGCGCGATCAGCGCGTAGATGGTCCCGGAGGCGATTCCGTTGATCAGGTGCTGGATGAAATCCGACATCAGGGGGTGATGGTCGCCACGTACTTCGACTGGGTGTCGCCCACCTGGACCACCACCGCGGGCTTGATGGCGTTGCGCTTGTCGTCCAGCGTGATGGTGCCCGCCACGCCCGGGAAGTCCTTGGTCTGGGCGATGCCGTCGCGGATGTCCTTGTTCTCGAGCGAGGGCGCCTTCCGCATCGCCTCGATGCCCACTCGGGCCGCGTCATAGGCCAGCGCCGCCAGCGAGTCCGGCACGCTGCCGTACGCCTTCTTGTAGGCGGCGATGAAGTTCTGCACCCTCGGGGACGGGTCCTCCGGCGAGTAGTGGTTGGAGAAGTAGCTGCCCACCACCGCGGTCCCGCCCAGCTCCCACAGCTTCTCCGACTCCCAGCCGTCGCCGCCCAGGAGCGGCACCTTGATGCCCAATTCGCGCGCCTGGCGGGCGATGATGCCCACGTCGTTGTAGTAGCCGGGGACGTAGATGGCCTCCGGCTTGGCGCTGCGGATGGCGGTCAGCTGCGAGCGGAAGTCGGTGTCGCCCTGGGCGAAGGACTGGGTCTCGACGATCTTCCCGCCCATCTCGGTGTACTTGTGGATGAACACGTCGGACAGGCCCTGCGAGTAGTCCGACTTGGTGTCGCGCAGCACCGCGGCGCGGGTGGTCTTGAGGTTCTCCTTGGCGAACTTCGCCATCACAAACCCCTGGAACGGGTCGATGAAGCAGACCCGGAAGATGTAGTCGCCGATGGCGGTCACCTTCTCGTTGGTGGACGAGGGGGTGATCATCGGCACGCCCGCCTCCTGCGCCTTGTGCGCCATGGCGATGGAGTTGGTGGAGGCCACCTCGCCCAGGATGATCTTCACCTTGTCCTGGGTGATGAGGCGGGTGGCGGCGTTGGCCGCCTCCTCGGGCTTGGACTGGTCGTCGTACACGCGGACCGCCAGCTTCTTGCCCTTCACGCCGCCCTCGGCGTTGGCCTCGTTGATCGCCAGCTCCACGCCGTTGCGGGTAGAGATGCCGAAGGTGGCCTGCGCGCCGGTGAGCGATCCCACCTCGCCCAGCAGGATGACGTCCGAGGCGGCGGGCGGCGGGGCCTGGCCGGTGGCGCCGATGGCCGGGGTGATCCCGGTGCCGGTGGGGTTCTGCGACGGGTTGGAATTCTTCTTCTCACAACCGGCGGCGAGCAGGACCGCGAGCGTGGCGGCGAGGCCGAAAGGCAGGATGCGGCGCATGGCACCTCCGAGGAAGCGGGGGTCTTCTATGGGGGAAGGAGGGGTGGGTCAAGGCGGGAGGCCATCTGCGGCGCGGGCAGACCACGGGCGAAGGCGCGGGCAGACCACGGGCCAATGCTTCCATCTACGGCGAGGGGGGTGGAGGCGCGCGCTTCTCCAGCTCCGCCAGGTGGGTCTCCAGCTCGCGCTCGTCCCGGCCCACGTCAAAGCCGGCGCGGCGGGCGCCGTCGAGGATGGCGATGCACATCATCATCAGCTTGAGGGTGGCGCGTGTGGGAGGCGTGTCGGCGTGCCCGTACAGGTCGTGCTTGAGCCGGTCGAGCAGGCCGCGGTAGTCGCGGAAGCAGACCGCGTCCGGGAGGTCCGTGAGCGGGCCGGAGTTGGAGAAGTCGGGAGGGAAGGCGATGCCCGCGTCGGTGAGCCCCAGCTGCCGGCCGTCCGCGAGCCTGAGGCGGAGGTAGGGCATCTTCGTCTGCTGGTCGGTCAGGGACTCCACCGACTCCAGATCGCCCCCGCGCAGGGGGAGGGTCTTCACGCCGAACGGGTCGAACAGCGCTTCCCCCGGCTCGTCGTACAGCACGGACTGGGGGTGGGCCTGGCAGTACGCGCGGACCGCGGCGAGCTTGGCGGACGTGTCCATCCGGGCGCAGGGTAGGCCGAAAAGAGGGGCCTCACCCCTCCTGGAGCAGGCCCTGTTGCTTGGCGAGCTCCCGGAGGTGGTCCTTCACCCGTTCGAAGCGCTTGCGCAGGGCGGCGGCCTTGCGCGCGATGGCGGCGGGCGAGGCCGCGTCGGAGGCCCCTTCGCCCTCGCCCTCGTTCAGCATGATGCGCGCCACGTCGTTCCAGGGGAGGTTGCGGTCCACGCGGAGGATGAGGAGCGCCTGGTCCTCCTCGTCCAGCGACTCGCGCAGCCGCTGGACCCCCTGCTTCACCTCGCTGCGCAGGTACGAGATGGTCGACGTGCGGACCTTGTCCGCCACCTCCGCCAGCGCGTCGCGGGAGAGCTGCGTGTTGCGCTTGAGGTGCGGCGAGCGCAGGTAGCGGCGGGCGGCGTTCCGCGCCAGCGTGTAGGCCCACGTCCGGAAGGTGCACTCCCACCGGAAGCTGGGCAGGCCGGTCCACAGGTCCTCGCAGAACTGGGAGAACACGTCGGAGCCGACCGCCTCGTCCTTGAGGATGGCGATGAGGAAGCCCAGCACCTCGGGGCCGTAGACCTCCAGGGCGGCGGTGGCGGAGGCGGAGAAGTCGCTCCGGCGGTGGGCGTCCCGGATGGGCGCCTCCCGCTCCACCGACTGGATGTCCTCCGGCTGGTCCGTCACGGAGCGAGATGTTGCCTGAAGCCGCGGCGCTTACGCCACCAGCTCTTTGGCGGTGACCTGGATGCCGTTGCCCGGGCGCAGGGTGACCACCGGGTCCAGCTCCGGCACGAAGCCGGGCTCCAGGTGGAGCGCGTACCGCTGCGCCACCATGGCCAGGATGATGGGCATCTCCATCTTGGCGAACCCGTCGCCGATGCACATCCGCGGGCCGGCGGCGAAGGGGAAGTAGGCGTAGCGGTGGCGCTTCTGGGAGAGCTCGGGGGCGAAGCGGTCCGGGTCGAAGCCCTCCGGGTGCTCCCAGAAGTCCTTGTGCCGGTGGGTGGTGAAGGGGACGAGCAGGATGCTGGAGCCCTTGAGGATGCGGACCCCCTGGATGACGTCGTCCTCCACCGCCTCGCGGCCGATGATCCACACCGGCGGGTACAGCCGCATCGACTCCTCGATGACCTGCTGCGTGTAGCGGAGGTTGGGGACGTCCTCCATCGACGGCGCCCGCTGGCCCAGCACCTCCCGCGCCTCCTGTTGCACGCGCCGGGCGACGCCGGGGTTCTTGGAGAGCAGGTAGAAGACCCAGGAGAGCGCGTTGGCGGTGGTCTCGTGGCCCGCCAGCACCATGGTCATCACCTCGTCGCGGAGCTGGCGGTTGTCCATCGCCTCGCCGGTCTCCTCGTCGCGCGCGGCCATCAGCATGCCCAGGAGGTCGCTCCCCAGGTCCGAGGCGGCGCGGCGGGTCTGGATGATCTCCTCCACCACCCTGTCCAGCACCTTCATCGCGGCGGCGAAGCGGCGGTTGTCCGGGGTAGGGAGCTGCTTGGGCGGGATGAAGAAGGCGGTGAAGCGGCGCTGGGAGATCTCGAGCGCGTCGTGCAACGCCTGTCCCACCTCGGCGGTGCCGCCCTCCAGGTTCAGCGAGAAGAGGGCCTCGCCGATGATGGAGAAGGTCAGGCGCATCATCTCGTGGTGCACGTCGAAGGTCTTGCGGGAGGCGGCCAGCGAGCGCCACCGCTCCAGCATCCGGGCGGTGTGGGTGGACATCAGGTCGGCGAAGCCCTTGATGCGCTGGCGGTGGAAGGCGGGCTGGGCCAGCTTCCGCTGCCGCTTCCACAGGTCGCCCGAGGAGGTGAGCAGGCCGTCGCCCAGCACGGACTTCAGCCGGTCGTAGACGAAGTTCTTCTTGTAGTTGAGGTGATGGTCGTGGAGGACGTGGCGCACCCCGTCCGGGTGATTCACGATGTACGCGTTCCGGACCAGCTTCAGCCTCACCACGTCCCCGTGCTGCTGGATGGACCGGGTGAGCAGGGCCAGGGGGTTGGCGCGGAACTCTCCCGCGAGCCCCACCAGCGGCCACCCCTTCGGCCCGGGGGCGTCCTTCGCGGTGGCGAGGTCCTGGGGGACGGCGGCGGCGGTGGCGGTCATGGGTTGCACCTCGGGTTCGCGTACGGCAGAATATCTATGAGCTTTCACTCACATTCTCTACTCGCATTCCCGGGAGGGGCTGACGATGCGCGCGCGACCCAGGACGACCCCAAGAAAAGCGCCGAGACAGGCGCGCTCGCGGGCGACGGTGGACGCCATCCTGGCGGCGACTGCTCAGGTTCTGGTGCGGGACGGGTACGACCGGACGTCCACGAACAAGGTGGCGGAGGTGGCGGGGGTGAGCATCGGGTCGCTGTACCA
>DASRBA010000281.1:0-4102 GCA_035637895.1 Myxococcaceae bacterium | reverse complement strand
GCGTGGTGAGGGCTACGGTGCCGCCCTCGTCGGGGACCACGTAGGTGTGGTTGGGGATGTCCTCCGCGGCCGCGCCGCGCTCCTGCGTGCTCCAGCTCCCGCGCGTCACCTTGAACTGGACGGTGCTGCCCTTGGGCAAGCCGAGGCGGGTGACGTACGTGCCGTCCGAGCGCAGCGCCAGCGGGACGCCGTTCGGCTTCCATGCGCCCAACTCCGGCGCGTTCCCGGCGAGGTAGAGCGCGGCGCCGAACGGCGTGGAGGGCGCGGGGGTGATCTCGAACACCACCGGCGCCTGCGTCGCGTCCAGCGGGGTCCCCCAGCGCGCGACCGTCACGCTCAGCGTCTGCGGGGAGCCCTGCGGGCCGACGGTGAAGGAGCGGTCGGGCTCGCTGAAGTCGTCGCGCAGCTCGATGGCGTCGGGGTCGCGCTGGACGATCCGGTAGTGGACGGTGCTCTGGGCTTCCAGGTCGGCCTTGCCGGAGAACTGCCCCTCCGCCAGCTTGTCCAGCGTGAGCCCCTGGCCGTTCCCGTTCCCCAGGGTGGGCGCGTCGCCCACGATGCTCACGGAGGCCGCCGTGGGCGTGGATTGCGGGACGTTGACGTGGAAGGTCACCGTGACCGGGTGTGCCGGGCCGGTGCAGGCGAAGAGCAGCGCCGCCGCGACCACCAGCGCGGCGCGGGTGCGGGGAGAGAGCGTGGCCGTTCGCATGGGGCGGCGGACTATAGCCGCGCGCGGACGGCCCGGTTTCCGGTTTAATGCGGGCGACCGCACATGAACGCACGCTGGGCAGTGCTGTTCGCCGCGCTGGGGGCCGCCGCGCCGGCGCAAGAGGTCCAGGGGCCACCGGACGTCCGCGCCGTCGAGAACCAGTGCAAGAAGGGCGCGGCCGCCGCCTGCACCAACGCCGGCGTCATCTACCACGAGGGGATGGGCGTCCCGCGCGACCTGGTGAAGGGCACCGCCTTCTTCCAGCGCGCGTGCAACGGCGGCGACCCGCGCGGCTGCTCCAACCTGGGCATCACCCACGTGAAGGAGTCCATCACCGGGGCCGAGGCGGAGGTGGCGGTGCGCCTGCTGGAGCGGGGCTGCACGGGGAACGACGCGCTCGGGTGCCGGACGCTCGGGTGGATGTATGACCGAGGCCACGGCGTGCCGGTGGACTCCGCGCGCTCGGTGCAGCTCTACGCCAAGGCGCTGGCGCTGTACCAGAAGGACTGCGCCGGCGGCGACGGGCGCGCCTGCACCATGATCGGCGTCTCCGCCAGCGAGGGGAAGGGTTCGGCGCGGGACGAGAAGCGCGCGGTGGAGTACTACCAGCGCGGGTGCGATCTCCGGGACGGGCTGGGGTGCAAGCACCTCGCGGAGGCGTACGAGCAGGGCACGGGCATCACGCGCGATCGGATCCAGGCGCTGGCGGTGAGGAACAAGGCCTGCGCCATCGGGTACACGCCGGCGTGCGCGCGCGCGCGGCCCGCGTCCTCGAACGAGCGCAGCTTCCCGTGAGCGCGCACGGGCGCTGATTGATGTTGCGCGAGCCGCATTTTTTGGATCTCCCCCTCTGAAAATCGACGGCGCCGCCGCGCTCACATGACGTCGCTGACGTTCGCGCGACACGCGCGCCAGAGTGCGCGGGACCCTTCCGCGCGCAACCCCCTGACCGCGCTCACCGCGAGCTCCGGCGCGCCGCCTGCAATGTCCCCCGCCCGCAGCACAGGGCCGGTTCTCAAAAAACTCTCTCCAAGGAACACGACGAATGTCGACCACTGCACGAATTCGCACCCTCTCGATCATCGCGCTCGCCGCCTCCCTCGCCGCCTGCGACCAAGCCGCCACCATCCGCGGAAAGATCAGCGACCAGAGCGGGACCCAGCAGCAGGGCCTCAGCGACACCGGCGGCCTCGGCGGCAGCGGGACGGTCTCCGCCGCCACCGAGGTCCGTCTGATGCAGATCAACTCGGACGGGACCCTCACCCAGATGCAGGACTCGAAGACGGCGAAGGTGGACGCGTCCGGCCAGTACTCCGTCACCATCACCTCCAGCGCCGATCACGTCATCATCCAGGCGCTCGACGCGCAGGGGCAGGTGGTGGCCTCCGGCCTCTACGAGTCCGTCCAGCCCGGCATCCAGACCTACGTCGCCGCGCCGCTCGACACCGAGACCTCCGTCGAGGCGTCGGTCCTGGTGCAGATGATCCGCCGCGGCTCCAGCTCCGCCCAGGCCAACTCGGTCGACCTGCGGGCGCGCATCGACGCCCAGGTGGCCGCGGCGGTGAAGGCCTCCTCCGACCCGGACGCGAAGATCCAGGCGCTGGCGGACGCCGCCATCTCCGCCCAGCGCACCGAGGAGAAGAGCTACCAGCAGGCGGGCCTCACCGTCACCCAGCAGTCGCTGTTCACCGCGGAGGCCGCCGCCGCCGCCCACCTCAGCGCCGCGCTGGATCACGGTGACGACGCCGCCACCGCCTACGCCACCTTCTTCACCGAGCTGCAGGCGGCGCGCGCCGCGGCCGGCGTCACCGAGCAGCAGCAGGCCAAGGCCGAGCACTGCAGCTCGGCGTCGTTCAGCGCCACCCTGCAGGCGCGCCTGCAGGCCTCCATCGACGGGGCCGCGGTGATCAGCGCGGCGGTCCGGCAGGCGGCGGCGCTGGAGGCGGACGCCTCGGCCTCCGCGGTGACCGCCACCCTCCAGGCGGCCGGCGCCGCCCAGGCCTCCGTGGACGCCGCGGCCGCGGCCGCGGTCGCCCTGCGCGCCGCCCTCTCCGCGTCCACCTCCGCCTCCGC
This sequence comes from Myxococcaceae bacterium, assembly GCA_035637895.1. GTDB lineage: Bacteria > Myxococcota > Myxococcia > Myxococcales > Myxococcaceae > DASRBA01. Next base: position 1,320 of record DASRBA010000281.1, on the reverse strand, counting down.
CTCCGCCTCCGCGTGGCGGGCGTACCAGGCGGCCATCAAGGGCGACGCCGACGTGACCGGGTCCGTCCTGGGGAACTACCTGAGCGTGAGCACCAGCACCCACCTCATCGTCGACTCGGCGCTGTTGGCCTCCGGGAGCGCCGCCGCCACCCTGGACACCACGCTGAGCACCACCTTCGAGGCCACGCTGTCCGCGGCCGGCGCGGTGGACTTCAACGTCGTGGCGGCCTCGGTGGCCAGCGCCTACGCCACCTACGAGGCTTCGGTTCGCGCCCAGGCCACCACCCTCTCGGGCTTCGGGACCAAGGCCACCCCGGCGCTGGACGTGATGGTGCTCGCCTCCGGGTCGATCTCGGCGAAGTAGGAGGAAAGCGGGCCGTAGCCTGGAAGAGGGCCCGGCGCCGTTGACGGTGCGCCGGGCCGTCTCTAGATCTGCGTCCATGCCATCGAATTACGCCGCGGTGGTGCTCTGCGCAGGCAAGGGCACCCGCATGAAGTCCGACCGCCCCAAGGTGCTCCACCCGCTCCTGGGGCGTCCGCTGTGCGCCTACCCCGTCGCTCGGGCGGTGGAGGCCGGCTGCTCGCCGGTGGTGGCGGTGATCGGCCACCAGGCGGACGCTGTGAGCGCCGCGGTGAAGGGGCTCTTCCCGGACGGCCGGGTGACCTTCGCGGTGCAGGCGGAGCAGCGGGGCACCGCGGACGCGGTCCGGTCGGCGCGCGAGGCGCTGGCCGGCCACCAGGGCCCGGTGATGATCCTCTACGGCGACACGCCCCTGCTGCGGACGGAGACCCTGCGCGCGCTGGTCCAGGCGTACGAGGGTTCGGGCGCGCCGCTGGCGATGGTGACCACCACGCCGGCCAACCCCCACGGCTACGGGCGGGTGGTGCGCGACAGCGGGAAGGTGGCGCGGGTGGTGGAGCAGAAGGACTGCACCCCGGAGCAGGCCGCCATCACCGAGGTGAACGCCGGGCTGTACGTGGTGGACTCGCGGTTCCTCTGGGACGCGCTGGGGAGCGTCAGCACCTCCAACGCGCAGGGCGAGCTCTACCTGACGGACCTGGTGGCCATGGCGGCGCAGAAGAAGCCGGTGGCCGCGCTCCACGCCGACTTCGCCGAGGTGCAGGGGGTGAACGACCGCGCCGAGCTGGCGTCCTGCGCCAAGGCGATGCAGCGGCGGATCAACACTGCCCACCTGAAGGCGGGCGTGACGATGGCCGACCCGGAGAGCGCCTTCATCGAGGAGGGCGTGGCGCTGGAGCCGGACGTCGAGCTGGGGCCCATGGTCTCGCTGCGGGGGAAGACGTCGCTGGGCCGCGGCG
>DASRBA010000280.1:0-26783 GCA_035637895.1 Myxococcaceae bacterium | reverse complement strand
CTTCCAGATGCGGTTCGGCTAGGAGCAAACCTTTCATGGCGGATGCTCGATTCACGGTGGTGGGCGGTGGCCTGGCCGGGCTGATGACGGCCATCAAGCTGGCGGAGGCGGGTCAGCACGTCGACCTGCTCTCCATCGTCCCGGTGAAGCGGTCCCACTCGGTGTGCGCGCAGGGCGGCATCAACGGCGCGGTGAACACCAAGGGTGAGGGCGACAGCCCGGACATCCACGTCAAGGACACGCTGCGCGGCGGCGACTTCCTGGCCGAGCAGACCTCGGTGAAGGGGATGTGCTACGCGGCGCCGGGCATCATCTACATGCTGGACCGCATGGGCGTGCCCTTCAACCGCACCGCGGAGGGCCTGCTGGACTTCCGGCGCTTCGGCGGCACGCTCCACCACCGCACCGCCTTCGCCGGCGCCACCACCGGCCAGCAGCTCCTCTACGCGCTGGACGAGCAGGTCCGCCGCTTCGAAGCGGAGGGCAAGGTCACCAAGTACGAGTACTGGGAGTGGCTGGGGATGGTGCGCGACGAGGGCGGCCGCTGCATCGGCAGCGTGGCCATGGACCTGCGTACCAACGAGATCCGCACCTTCCCGGCGGAGGCGGTGATGCTGGCCACCGGCGGCCCGGGCATCGTCTTCGGCCGCTCCACCAACTCCGTCATCAACACCGGCACCGCCGCCGGCCGCGCGTACATGGAAGGCGCGATCTATGCCAACGGCGAGTTCATCCAGGTGCACCCCACCTCCATCCCGGGCGAGGACAAGCTCCGGCTGATGAGCGAGTCCGTCCGCGGCGAGGGCGGGCGCGTCTGGGTGCCGAGGAAGAAGGCCGACCCGCGGCAAGCCAAGGACATCCCGGACTCGGAGCGCTGGTACTTCCTGGAGGAGCGGTACCCCAAGTACAAGAACCTGGTCCCGCGCGACGTGGCCACCCGGGAGATCTTCGACGTCGTCCGCAACCTGGGCCTGGGCGTGGGCGGCAAGGACGGCGTCTACCTGGACGTGACGCACATCCCGGCCAAGGTGCTGGACGCCAAGATCAAGGGCGTGATGGAGATCTACGAGAAGTTCGTGGGCGACGACCCGCGGACCACGCCGATGGTGATCTTCCCCGGCATGCACTACTCGATGGGCGGGCTGTACGTGACCTTCCAGCCCGGCAAGAACCAGGAGCCGGAGCCCGCCCACCCGAAGAACCAGGCCACCAACATCCCCGGCCTGTTCGCCGGCGGCGAGGCGGACCACTCCATCCACGGCGCCAACCGGCTGGGGGCCAACTCGCTGGTGTCGTGCATCTACGCGGGCATGCTGGGCGGCCCGTCGATGATCTCGTACGCCAAGAGCGCGTCGGCCAGCGCCACCAAGGACGCGGCCAAGCACCACGAGGCGGCGAAGAAGTACTGGGTGGAGCGCTTCGAGCAGATCCGCAAGATGGACGGGAAGGAGAACCCGTACCAGATCGGCAAGGAGCTGGGCGACTGGATGACGGAGAACGTGACGGTCGTCCGCTACAACGACAAGCTGAAGAAGACGCTGGAGAAGGTCCGCGAGCTGAAGGACCGCTGGGGCAGGAGCAACGTGCTGGACACGTCCAACAACGCCAACCGGTCGCTCTCGTACATGAACCAGCTGTGGAACATGCTGGAGCTGGGCGAGGTGATCACCTACTCCGCGCTGCTCCGCGACGAGAGCCGCGGCGCCCACTACAAGCCGGACTTCTCCCTCCCGGAGCCGAAGACCAAGGACCCGTCGCAGGACCCGGAGTGGATGGCGAAGTGGCGCACCCGCCACGAGAAGTGGGCGAAGACCACCATCGCCAACTACTCGAAGGACGCGCCGAAGATCACCTACGAGGACATCTCAACCCCGGTGCTCGAGCCCGAGCCCCGCTGGTACGCCTAGGAGCGCTCGGACATGGACACCACTTCCAGCTCGGCCGGCCGCACCATCCACTTCCGCATCTGGCGGCAGGAGACCGTCGATCACGAGGGGCGCTACGAGGAGTTCAAGGTGCCCTACGTCAAGGGCACCAACGTGATCGCCTGCCTGATGGAGATCCAGCGCAACCCGGTCACCGCGGACGGCAAGAAGACCACCCCCATCGTGTGGGACTCCAACTGCCTGGAGGAGGTCTGCGGCAGCTGCACCATGAACATCAACGGCAAGGCGCGGATGGCGTGCTCGTCGCTGGTGGACAAGCTGGAGCAGCCCATCACCCTCGAACCGCTGCGCAAGTTCGTCCTGGTGCGCGACCTGGCGGTGGACCGGCAGCGGATGTTCGAGGCGCTCAAGCAGGTGAAGGCGTGGGTGAACCTGGACGGCACCCACAACCTGGGGCCCGGCCCGCGCCAGTCGCAGAGGGAGCAGGGCGAGCGCTACGTGCTCTCCACCTGCATGACCTGCGCGTGCTGCCTGGAGGCGTGCCCGCAGGTGCAGCTGAACAACAACTTCATCGGCGCGGCGGCGATCAGCCAGGCCCGGCTCTTCAACATGCACCCCTCGGGCGCGATGAACGCCGAGGACCGGGTGCGCGGGCTGATGGAGGACGGCGGCATCCAGGACTGCGGCAAGGCGCAGGTCTGCGTGCAGGTCTGCCCGAAGGAGATCCCGCTCACCACCTCCATCGCGGCGATGAACCGCGAGGTGACCAAGCAGGTGATCAAGGACATCTTCTTCAAGGACGAGCCGGGGAAGGCGTCGAGCGGCCCGGGGTGAGACACCGCGCCAGGGCGGTTGGGTTGTGGTGCGCGCTGGCCGTGTCCTCCTGCATGTACGGGAGGTGCGCGTGCCGGCGCGACTGGGACGGCCAGTCCGGGCGCATCCAGGAGCCGGACATCGACTGGGAGATCCTGCCGCACAAGGTGATCGGCCCCTGCACCTACCAGTACGAACCGCAAAAGAAGTCCTGGGATGGGTCCGTGACGGTCCAGATCAACGAGACCGCATACCCAGGTGATTACGAGGTGGACCGGGAGGACCGCATCTTGCAGATCCTCAAGTGCCCAGGTGGCCAGCCCCAGGGACATCCCGACGGCGGGCTCATCGATATCGTGTTCGAGTACGACATCCCTGGGTCCGCGCAGCCGGAATACTATGAGCCCACCTCGGACGAGGGTGATCGCAAGCTGTTTCCTCGCGAACCTCCTTCTCGTCGCTAGCTGCGACGACCTCCCTCAGCCGCACATGGAACCGCCGGGGCCCAGGTGGTCCAGCGCTCCCAATCTCGCCATGGAAGGCGCCCTGGTCGTGCTGCGTGCCGAGGGGCTGCGCCCGGTGGTGCGAACGCTCGGGGATCGGAGCTACGGAGAGAATTCGCTGGATGCGATCGAGGCCCAGGTGGCGCAGGCGGTGGATCTGCTGAACCCCGAGCAGGTGGACGATGTGGATCGGAGGCGGGCCGCGGCAGTTGCGATCGAGTTCGCATCGCTGGAGTGCGACGCGGTCGCGGCCGACGTGCAGGCCGTCCAGCGCGGGATGCGGCTCGTCGCCCGCCGCCCTTCGAACCGGGTCGTGCAGTACGCGAACGAGGTCCGGATCGCCATGGCGCAGGATTGGCGCTGGTCGCTCGACCACAAGGCGCAGGTCGAAGAGAGCATCGAGAAGGCTCGGGCGTTCCGGGACATGATCTTCGAATGGGCACCTTGGGCGCCGGTGATGAAGGCGGGCGTGGCCGCCGCCAACTTCACCCAGCTCTACGTCTCCGTGGGCCAGCTCCTGGTGAACGCCCCGGCCGCGCTGGAGCGCGTGACCGCCTGGTTGCGCGGCCCGGGCTCGGGTGGGGCACAGTTCGCCTTGGCGGGAGAGGGCGGGACGTTGGCGGTCCAACTCGTGGCGGAGTCGGGGGCGATCGTGCTCACGGAGGCGGAGCTCACCGCGCTCGTCCAGGCCGGGCAGGTGTCGCGCCTCGCGCTCCAGTTGATCTACCTGGCGCGCGGGCATCTCCATCACATCGCGACGGACAAGAACTGGATCTCCGACGCGAGCGGCGGGCCGTGGTCGCCGATCTTCGATGAGATCTTCAAGGATGCGAACCTGAGCTTCGACGATCCGGCGAACCTGGTGGAGGTGGAAGGCCACGTTGGCCCTCATCCCGAGGCGTACCATGAGCAGGTTTTGAGGGAGTTGAGTGACGCGAAACGAGGACTCCAGCCAGGTACGCCTGCGTTCCGAGAAGCCATCATCCGCGCCCTGCGCGATCTGGGTAAGCGGATCCAGACGCCGGGAACTCGCCTCAATCAACTCGTGACGGGGGCAGCCCGTGGGTGAGTATTACGATTTCTGGGACTCGAAGGAGATCCCGGGCCGCTGGTATTTGAAGGCCCCGATTGGCCCAGACGGATGGGTGAATCCAGAGTTGTTCGTTTCCGGGGTCGGTCCCGTGAATCTGCGAGGTCCACTCAGGCTCGACTTCCGTCGCCCTGGCAATCCACTCGACTACACCATGGCGGACAGCGGGATGCCGATCGCCAGCCAGCGCGCAGCGGCGATCTTCCGCGAGATCGCGGGTCCTGACGTGGAGCTCATCCCCGTCACGGTGGAGGGGGAATCCGAGCCCTACTTCATCGTCAACGCCATCCACGCCGTCGACTGCGTCGACGAGGCGCGCTCCGAAGGCATCCGCCGCTGGGGGCCCGAGGACGGCCGGCCCGAGCGCATCGGCGACTACAAGCCCTTCGACAAGCTCCGGATCGACCCAACCAGGACCGAAGGGCGCGACCTCTTCCGGGTCAAGCGCTGCCTGGTCTACCTGATCGCGTCGGACCGCCTGAAGACGGCACTGGAAGGCGCCAACCTCACCGGCCTCCGCTTCATCCCTGTCTGAAGGACCCGTCGCTCTTGAGGACGCGGTCGAGGCTCAGATCCAGCTGGCTCACCAGGTCGCCGATGAGCGAGTCCAGGCCCGCCTCACCCAGCTCTCTCCGCATCGCCTCGCCCAGCTCCTCCCGGCACTGCTGGAGCCAGCGCGCCACCGACGACCGGTTGACCCCGTAGACCGCGCCGATCTCCTCTCCGTTCAGCCCGTCCACCACGCTCATCCGCAACAGCGTCCGGTGCCGCTTCTGGAGCGAGGCCACCGCGCGCTGGAAGGCGGCCTTCACCGCGGGGCGCCCCTCCCGCCGGTACGCCTCCATCTCCGGGGAGTCGAACAACACCTCCAGGGCGTCGTCCCCGGGCGGCCCCGGGAACGGCGTGCGGCGGCGGGACTCGTGGAGGAACAGGCGCGCCGCCACCACCGAGAGCCAGGCGGAGAGCGGGCCCAATCCGGCGTAGCCCGAGATCCGCGCCGGGCGGAGGCCCTCCGGCACCAGCGCGTGCGCGCGCAGCCGCTGGGCCGCGTCGTCGATGTCGGAGGCGGAGGCGCCCAGCCGGCCCAGCGCGGCGCGCACCTTCGGCATCGCCTCCCGCTCCAGCGCCGCCAGCGCGGGCGCGTGCCCCTTCGCGGCGGCCAGCGCCTGGTAGAGGTCGAGCGCGCGGAGCTGGGCCAGCGCGCGGTCCGGCGGGCCGGGCGGGAGGCGATCCGCGAGGGCGTCCACGAAGTCGGAGGGGAGGATGGGCCACTCCGGATGGGCGTGGTCGACGGCGGCCAGCGCCTCGCCCAGCGCGGTGGCGGTGGCGTCCAGGTCGCCGGCTCGGCGGGCCAGGAGCCTTCGGGCGAGCTCGTCTGCGGGCGCGCGCACGGGGAAAGAGATCATACTCTGGGGCCCTTCCCCGCATGGAAACGCCCCTCACCGCCGCCGGCTGCCCGGACGAGAACACGCTGGTCGCCCTGCTGCAGGGGCGGCTGGGCGAATCCGCCCGGGCCGGCGTGGAGCGGCACCTGGACGGATGCGCCGACTGCCGGCGGATCTGCGCGGCGATGGTGCGAGGCGAAGAGCCGCCGACGGAGCCCCCCACCGAGCCCGGAGGCGCGCTCAGCCTGGGCGCCACCCCGGTGCGGGTGGTGCACGCGGACCGGCCGCCGCTGGAGCCGGGCACCCAGGTGGGGCGGTACGTCATCGAGGAGAAGCTGGGGCAGGGCGGGATGGGCGTGGTCTACGCGGCGTACGATCCCAGCCTCGCCCGCCGGGTGTCGCTCAAGCTGATCCTCTCCGCCGAGGGGGAAGAGGTCGTCGACTCGAAGGCGCGGCTGCAGCGGGAGGCGCAGGCGCTGGCCCGGCTCCATCACCCCAACGTGGTCGCGGTGCACGACCTGGGCGCGTGGGACAGCCAGATCTACGTGGTGATGGAGCTGGTCCGCGGGACGACGCTGCGCCACTGGCTGCACGCGCAGGAGCGCCCGTGGCGGGAGATCATCCGGGTCTTCCTCGACGCCGGCGCCGGCCTGGCCGCCGCCCACCGCGCCGGGCTGATCCACCGCGACTTCAAGCCCAGCAACGTGCTGGTGGACGAGGAGGGGCGGGCGCGGGTGCTGGACTTCGGACTGGCGCGGATCGCCGGCGCGCTGCCCTCCACCGCCGACGGCGCGGGCGGACCGGACGACGCCGGCGACGACGACGTGGAGGAGGAGCCGACCAGCAACGTGCTCACCGAAGCGCTCACCCGGACCGGCCACCTGGTGGGGACGCCGCTGTACATGGCGCCCGAGCAGCACCGCGGCGGCACGCTGGACGAGCGCACCGACCAGTTCTCCTTCTTCGTCTCCCTGTACGAGGCGCTCTTCGGGACGCGGCCGTACCTGGTGCGCGACCTGCAAGCGCACGCGCTGGAGGGCAAGCCGGCGCCGCTCCGGGCCGGGTCGAAGGGCGCGGACGTCCCGGCGCGGGTGCGGCAGGTGGTGCTCCGCGGGCTCTCCGTGGACCCGGCGGCGCGCTTCAAGTCCATGGGCGAAGCGCAGGCGGCGCTGCGGGCCGCCGGCCAGGGCCGCACCCGGCGCCTGGTCATCGCCGGCGCCGCGGCCGGGGCCCTCCTGGTGCTGGGGGGAGGAGCGGTGATCGCCCGCGGCCGGTACGGCTGCGAACGCGAGGGGCGCGCGCTCTCCGGGGACTGGAACGCGGGCCACGGGGCGGCGATCCGCGCGGCCTTCCTCGCCACCCAGGCGCCGTACGCGGCCAGCGCGGCGGACCACGTGACGAAGCGGCTGGACGCCTACGCCGACGAGTGGCGCGGGGCGGCGGTGGACGCGTGCGCGGCGGCGCGGGCGGCGGGGAAGGCCGGGAACGACCTGTGGGGGCGGCGGAAGGACTGCCTGGCCCGGCTGCGGATGCAGGTCGGCTCGCTGGTCGACGTCCTCGAGCACGCGGACCGCTCGGCGGTGGAGCGGTCCGTCCAGGCGACGTACGGGCTGGAGCGGGTGTCCTCGTGCGCCTCGCCGGAGGCGTTCCAGGCGTTCCGGGCGCCGTCGGAGGCGGGGGCGTACGAGCTGCGCGAGCGCGCCGCCAAGGTGCGCGCGCTCCTGGCCGCCGGGCAGGTGAAGGCGGGCCTGGCCTTGGCGGAGCCGCTGGCCCGGGACGCGGCCCGCGGTGAGTCGCGGGCGTCGCTGGCGGAGGCGCTGGAGCTGCTGGGCGCGCTGCGCAAGGCGCAGGGGGACGCCAAGGGCGCGGAGGAGGCGCTGTTCCGGGCGGTCACCGCGGCGCAGTCGGCGGGGGACGAGATCGGCGGCGCGCGGGTGATGGCCCAGCTGGCCTCCGTCGTCGGTAAGGGCGAGCGCGCCGCCGAGGGCCGCCGCTGGGTGGAGCTGGCCCTGGCGGTGGTGGAGCGCGACGGCCCCGCGCCGGACCTCGAGGCGCAGATCCTGGATGCGAAGGCGTGGATCGACTACGACGAGCGGAAGATCGACGCCGCCATCGCCACCGCCGCCCAGGCGGTGGACCTGCGCGAGAAGGCGCTGCCCGCGGACCACCCGGACGTCGCGCGCGCGTACCTCACCTGGGGCACCATGCTCAACGGCTCCGGGCACCCGGCGCGCGCCGAGGAGGCGTACCGCAAGGCGCTGCCCGTCCTCCAGCGCGCCCTCGGCCCCGAGCACCCGCAGATCGCCTCCGCCCTCCACGGCATCGGCACCATGTGCAAGCACCAGGGCCGCTATCGCGAGGCGCTGGAGTGGCTGCAGAAGGCGTACGGCATGCGGTCCCGGGTCCTCGGCCCGGAGAGCCCGGAGGTCGCGGCCACGCTCAACAACATCGGCACCGCGGAGATGGGGCTGGGGCTCTACCGCGACGCCCTCGAGCACGAGATGAAGGCCCTGGTGATCATCGAGCGGAGCCTGGGGCCCGACCACGCCAACGTGGCGATCACCCTCAACAACGTCGCCGCCGCGCGGGCGCGCCTGGGAGAGGGCGCCGCGGCGGAGGGGCTGATGCGCCGCGCGATGGAGATCGCCGTCAAGCGCTACGGCCCGGAGCACGACCTGGTCTCCACCTGCTGGCTGAACCTGGGGCTGGCGCAGCAGGCGGAGGGGCAGCTGCCGGCGGCGGTGGAGTCGCTGCAGAAGTCCGCGGACCTCCTCGAGCAGAAGCTGGGTCGCGACCACCCGGCGATGTTCGTCCCCCTGCAGGCCCTGGGCGGGGCGGAGCTGCGCGCCATGCGCCCGCAGGACGCGGTGGAGACGCTGCGGCGCGCGCTCGCGGTGGTGGAGAAGGAGGCCGGCGCGGCCAAGCTCGCCGAGGCGCGGATGGACCTGGCGAAGGCGCTGCGAGCCACCGGGAAGACGGGCCCAGAGGCGCGCGAGCTGGCGATGCAGGCGGAGCAGGGCTTCCGCGACTCCGAGCGGACGTCGGACGCGGACGCCTCGGCGGCCCTGGCGCGGGAGCTGGCGATGCCGGCCCCGCCCGCGCGCTGAAGCCGCGGCTACGGGACGATGATCCGCTTCTGGCGCTCGAAGCCGGCCATCCGCGCCGCCATCTCCAGCTCTCCCGCCAGGCTCCCGAAGGACTTCCCGTCGATGGAGAGGCCCTGGATGTTCAGGCGGCCCAGGTTGAGCTTGAAGGCGTCGCCGCCGCCGTCGCGCCGGAACTGGATCGAGTCCCCGCCCCGGTAGGTCGCCGTGTACGCCTGCCCGTTGAGGTTCACCTGCTGCGTGAAGCGCAGGTCCTTGGGGAGGGTGGTGTCCAGGTTGGTGGCGCCCTGGCCCTGCGCGAGCCCGTTGAACAGCTGGCGGGTGAAGGACCGGGTGACGTCGCGCGTCTGCACGTCCAGCCCCGGATCCACGTTCGGGTCGAAGGCCAGGCTCAGGGTGGAGTCGGTCTTGAACGGGTCCTGCAGGTTGAAGATGGGGACGTTGAGCTGGAACTGGCCCGGCAGCGGGTAGGCGCGGTCGTTGAAGTCGTCCGCCTCCTGGCCGGAGCGCTCGTTGAGGAGCAGGCCGTTGCGGATGTTGGTGAGCAGGTTGGTGACGTCGATGTTCCCGGCCGGGAGGTTGCCCGCCGGCGCCCGGTTCACGAACGCGTTCGGGTTGTTGGACCCCGGCTCCGTCAGCGTGATCCCCAGGACGGGGAGGCGGTTCTGGGCGTTGCCGAGCGTGCTGGGGAGGTTGTCGATCACCCCGCCGTCGACGAGGAGGATCTGCCGGCCGCTGGTCGGGTCCACCGCGCGCACCGGGTCGAACACGCCGGGGATGGCGGCGGAGGCCCGCACCGCCAGCGCCACCGCGGTGTCCGGCGTCGTCTCCTGGCTGAACACGAAGCGGCGGCTCTCCACGTCGCCGAGTGATCCCTCCGGCGCGGCGGTGTCCGAGGCGCGCGTGGCCAGGACCTGCAGCGGGATCTTCAGGTCGCGGAAGGTCACCGGGCGGTCGGTGATGCCGGTGACCTCGCGCAGCTTCTGGTCCACGAAGTCGTAGAGCTTCTGGCCGTCCGCCAGCCCGCCGTTGAGCGACGTGATGTCCAGGTCCACCAGGTTCGCCAGCGCCGGATCGCGGGCGATGGCCTGGAGCTTCGCCGGGTCCGCGCCGGCCGCGATCAGCGAGGCGGTGATCGCCCCCGCGGAAGCGCCCGCGACGGAGGTGGGGACGATGCCCTGGTCGAACAGCTCGCCCAGCGCGGCGCCGTAGCGCTTGCCCTTGCCGCCCCCGCCCTCGAGGTTGAGCTGGACGCCGACGGGGTCGCCGCCGCCCGCCACCCCGTTGGCCGCGCGGTTCTCCGCCACGTAGGCGCGGTACTCCTCCGGCGTGTTGAAGGTCAGCACCCGGCCGTCCGCGGCCTGGGTCTGCACCGGCCGCCCGGAGGCGAACAGCGCGTCGGCCGCCTCGGGCGGGACGGTGACGGCGGGCGGCGCGTCCGCCGGCGGGGGCAGCGCCGCGCCCTGCAGCTCCGGGGAGAAGAGCAGCGCGGACGGAGGTGGAAGCGGAAGCGCCCCAGGGGCGGCACCGTTGGTCCCAGTGGTCGGTGCCGCCCCGGGGTCCTGGGGGGCTGCAGGCGTGTTGCGGAGGTCGATGAAGTCCTTGGCGGCGGCGCCGAAGCCGCCGAGGGCGCCGAAGAGGTCGCCGTTGGCCGCGCCGTTCGCGCCGCGGGTGAGGTCCGCGCCCAGTCCGAGCAGCTTCGACAGGTCCGTCTTCCCCAGCGCGCCCGCGCCGTCGGCGACCGTGCCCAGCGCGGCGCCGATGATCGACCCGATGTCGCCGGAGTCGACGGCGTTCTTGAAGCCCTCGGCGGTGCCGGCCACCTTGGCGATGGTCCCCAGCGCGTCGCCGGCGTCGCCGAGCGCGCCGCCCAGCCCACCCAGCGCGCCGCCCACCAGCCCGCCGGCGGAGGCGAGGGCGCCCAGCGCGTCACCATTGGCGATGGCGGTGGCGGCGTTGGCCACGTTGGTGGCGATGGCCAGCGGCGCGGCGATGACGTTCACGCCGGGGATGAAGGCGGCGACGGTGGAGATCACGCCGAGGATGCCGCCGAGGTTGCCCAGGCCGCCGTGGTAGATCTGCTTCACCTGGGCGTGGACGAGGCCCTGCTCGTCCGCCTTGAGCTTCACCTTCAGCTCGCCGCCGGAGAAGCGGTCGACGATGTCGTGCTGGCCGGGCGGCGGCGCGGCGAACGCCTTCTCGAAGCCGGGGTACGAGATGTTGCCGTTCTTGTCCGGCTGCAGGTCGTAGGCCTTGGCGAAGCCGCGCTTGTCGCCGACCCAGAGGCCGTTCTGGTTCAGCATCACCTCGCCGCGGTTGAACGAGCCGGCGTGCTTGTCGCCTTTGTCCCAGGCCTTGCCCTCGTTGAGGATGAGGAACTGGCCGGGCTTGAGCTGCGACAGCTCCTGCTGGATGCGCGGGTCGGCCAGGAGCTGGCGCTGCATGCCCAGCACCTGGTCGTTGTTCAGGCCGAGGTACTTCTCCCAGTCGTGGCCCTTGTCCTCGTTGGCGTTCTTCTGGGTCCCGTCGTGGTCGGCGTCCTTCTTCACCTTGTCCGTCGGGATCTCCACGGGGGAGGTGGACCCCATGTTGGCTTCGATGCTCTTCGCCGTGGCGGAAGGCGGCGGCGGCGCGTCAGGCTTCGGATCCGGCGGCGTGGAGGGCGCGACAGGGGCGGACTGCGGGGTGGGGGAAGGAGGTGCGACGGCCATGTGGGGAGCTCCGGGGTGCGAATGCCCTGGGAGTCCCCACGGGAATTTCCGTTGCATTCCCCCGCCGGGTCAGAAGCGCAGGCCGAGGAAGACCTGGACCTTGAGCTTGGTCCCGCCGCCGGCCAGCTCCTCGGTCTGGACGGTCCCGTTGCCGCTGGTGAACTGGGCGGTGTACTGGTAGGCGCTCCACTGCACCGTGATCTCCGTGCCGGTGAAGAAGAAGTTGCCCCAGAAGTAGTTGCCGCCGAAGCCTCCGCCGAACGCCGGGCCGACGGCGCTCCCCTTCCACGAGTAGAGCCCGTTGAGCTCCGTGGTGCTGTGGTTGGCGAACAGCAGACCGGCGTTGAGCAGCAGGTAGACGTCTACCGGTTGCTGGGTGAGCCCGCCGAGCGGGAAATGGATGGTGGCGCGCGCGGCCGGGGTGATGGCGGTGTCGCTGACCCCCTCGTTGTAGAGGAGGGCGTACGCGGCGCAGAGGAGGAAGCAGGTGTCGTAGGACACCTCGCCGCCCACGGTGACGTTGAACGGGCCCAGCGGGAGCAGCGCGTAGTCCGCGTTCGCGCTGAGGCCGACGTAGCTCAGGTAGACGTTGGATGACGCGGCCAGCCGGACGTCGAGGTGGCCGATGTTGGGCTGCAGGCCGGAGGCGGGCTGCGTGCCGGGAGGCGTCGACGCGTCCTGCGCGAAGGCGGGAGCGGCGGCGACGAGGGCGAGGGCGAGGACTGTGGAGGTCAGCTTCATCGAGGGGGGCTCCGGGTGTCAGGTGGACCCGCAGGTGGCGCGGGCGGGCATTGAGACGCAGCCGCGCGCGCGGTCGGTTCCATCCAATTTCAGAGCGATGGCGCGGTGTGGGGAGAGGACGGATCACGGTCGCGCTCACCGGGAGGGAGCGTGGCGGCGTGGTCGTGTCGGGGCGTTGGACGGAGGGCCGCCGCGAATATTCACGGCTTCGGGCAGGCGCGCTGGTAGGCCTGCCGCAACTCGTCACCGAGGTCCTTCCGGAGCTCGCGCGGCGGGTCATGGCCGGCGCCCTCGTACGCGTAGAGCGTCCAGGTGACGCTCTTGGGGACGCGCTGGAAGGTGGCCGTCGCCTCCGCGTAGGGGACGGACTGGTCCGCGGTGCCCTGGAAGCCGATCAGGTCCGGGAGGTTGGGGCCCAGGGGGAACGAGGCGGGGAGGGCGCCGGCGATCTCCAGGTACTGCGCCTTGAAGTCGGCGGGCGCGGACGCGGCGAGCGCCAGCACCAGCGCGCCGCCCTGCGAGAAGCCGACGAGGATGGGATCGCCGCAGTGGGGGCGGGCCTTCACGATCTGCGCGATGGCGGCGCGGATCTCCACCACGCGCTTCTGGAGGAGCGCGGTGAAGGCGCGGTCGCTCTCCGGACTGTCGCCGGCGGAGGCGATGGGCATCTCCAGCCAGCTGAAGCCTTCGCCCCAGCGGTCCGGCGCCCGGAGGCCGACGATGCGCGCGCCCGCCGCGCAGTTCTGCACCAGCTTCCCGAACCGCTCCGGGTTCCCTCCGCGCCCGTGGATGGCGATGACCACCGGCAGCTTCGCGTCCGGCGCCGTACCTGCCGGCAGCAACTCCACCGCGCCTTCGGGGAGGGGAGGTGGGGTGCCGCCGTCGGCGGAGAGGAGCAGGAGGATGAGCGAGGCGGTCAAGCGCACGCGCCAATCGTAGCTGAGGCGCGCGTTGACGTTTGGGTGCTCGTATCTCGCGGCCCTCCGCGCGAGCGGACATGGCCACGTACGCGTCAGGCGTATTGCGCGCGTCAGGCGCGTCGAGTGTCAGCATGTTGCGCGTCAGGCGCGCCCGCGCTCGGTATCTCTCGCCGCGCCGGGCGATCTCCCCGTCCACCGCCGGAACGCCCGGCTGAACGTCCCGAAGTCGCTGAAGCCGGCGCGGAACGCGACCTCGCCCAGCGGGACCTTCGCCTCCGCGATCAGCGCCTCTGCTGCCGCCCTCCGCACGCCGTCCGCCAGCGCGACGAACGACGCCCCCTCGTCCTCCAGCCGCCGCTGCAGCGTGCGCACGCTCATGTGCAGCCGCGTCGCCACCGCGCGCGCCCGGAGCGGCTCCTCCGCTGCCAGCACCTCTCTCAGCAGCTCCGAGACCCGCCCCGCCAGCTCCGCTCCTGGCCGTACCGGTCGCTCCCGCCCGGCCAGCGCCTCCGCCGTCGCCAGCAGCCTCGGATCCGCGCTCCGCATCGGGAGCTGGAGCGCCTCCTCCGGGAACGCCATCCCGTTCTCCGGCCGCCCGAAGTGGATCTGTCGCGTCCCGAAGAAGTCGAACAGCGGCTCCAGGTCCCGCACGCGCGCGTGGATGAACCACACCGCGTCCGGCGCCACCGCCGCGCCCGTCAGCGCCCGCGCCTGGACCAGCACCTGCGCCAGCCCCCACTGATCCACCTGCGCCGACAGCCCTCGCGGATACCCGACCCACCGCTGCGTGAACCGCGCCCCTTCCAGCGCGCACTCCTCCGGCGCCGCGTACCGCACCCACCGCTGCAGCGCCTCCCCCAGCGTCGGCGACGCCCTCGCCGCCAGCTCCGCCAGGCTGTACCGCGCCGGCGCCACCGACTGCGCCAGGTGGATCCCCAGCGCCGGGTCCCCCAGCTCCTTCGCCGCCGCGTCGAACAGCGCGCCCAGCACGCTCGGGGGCAACTCGATCTCCGGCTCCCTCGACGCCGCCTCCGGCAGCCGGAACCGCCGCGCCAGCCGCCCCGGCTCCACGCCTCCCCGCGCGCAGAGCTCCAGCAGGGGCGCCACCGCGTCGGTGCGGACCGGGAGCTCTCGGCGCGGGCGCGGCACAGGCCGCGCATTCTGGCACGCCGGGCCATGCTTTCTGGCGCGCCCGGCCATCCGCCGGCGAGCGCCCCGCGGCTATTCCTTCCGCCATCACCCGCGGTACACAGGAGCTCTCCGATGACGCAGATCAGGAACCGGGCAGGCGCCGTGCTGTTCACCACCACCGACGAGGACGTGGTCTCCGCGCTGGAGCGCGCCGCCGAGGAGGGCGTGGACCTCTCCGGCGCCCTCCTCGACGAGCTGGACCTCTCCGGCGTGAACCTGGAGGACGCCCGCCTGGCGGGGGCCAGCTTCCGCCGCGCCTCGCTGGAGGGCGCCAACCTGGAGGACTCCGAGCTGTCCGCCGCGGACTTCTCCGGCGCCCGCTGCTCGGGGGCGAACTTCGAGGAAGCCAACCTCGCCGGCGCCAACTTCGAGGGCGCCTCGCTGGAGGACGCCAACTTCGAGGAGTGCCGCCTGGACAACGCCAACCTCGCCGGGGCGCGCGCGCAGGGCGCCAACTTCGAGGAGGCGGTGCTGGCCGGCGCCAACCTCGCCGGCATCCAGTGCGAGGGCGGCAACTTCGAGGACGCGGACCTCGCCGGCGCCGGCCTGCGCGGCGCGCGCCTCTCCCGCGCCAACCTGGAGAAGTGCAACCTCCGCGGCGCGGACCTCTCCCGCGCCGAGCTGTGGGAGGCCAACCTGGAGAAGGCCCGCCTGGACGAGGCCAACCTCGAGGGCGCCCAGCTCCGGATGGCCAACGCGGAGAAGGCCTCCCTGCGCGGCGCGCGCCTGGCCGCCGCCGACCTCTCCGCCGCCAACTTCGAGCGCTCCGATCTCACCGGCGCAGACCTCACCGGCGCCGTGACCTCCGGTACCAACTTCGAGGACGCGCGCGGCACCGACTTCCGGTAGAAGGCGTCCCCCGGATCCGAGGAGTCCCTCCGCAATGAAAATCCACGAGTACCAGGGCAAGCAGATCTTCCAGAAGTACGGCGTCGCCATCCCCCGCGGCATCCTCGTCACCTCGCCCGACGAGGCGGAGAACGCCGCCAAGGAGCTGAAGACCCCGGTGGTCGTGGTGAAGGCGCAGATCCACGCCGGCGGGCGCGGCAAGGGCGGCGGCGTGAAGCTGGCCAAGTCCCCGGCGCAGGCCAAGGAGCTGGCCGCCGCCATGCTGGGGATGATGCTCAAGACCGCCCAGACCGGCCCGGAAGGGCAGAAGGTCCGCAAGCTCTACGTCGAGGAGGGGCTGGACATCGCCCGCGAGCTCTACCTGGGCGTGACCCTGGATCGCGTCACCTCCCGCGTCACCTTCATGGCCTCCAGCGAGGGCGGCGTGGAGATCGAGGAGGTGGCCGCCAAGCACCCGGAGAAGATCCTCCGCGAGACGGTGGACCCGGCCGTCGGCTTCCAGGACTACCAGGGCCGGAAGCTGGCGTACGCGCTGGGGCTGAGCGGCGACACGGTGGGGAAGTTCGTCTCCTTCTGCAAGTCGCTCTACCGCGCCTACGTGGAGACGGACGCCTCGCTCGCGGAGATCAACCCGGTGGTGATCCTGAAGGACGGCAAGGTGGTGGCGCTCGACTCGAAGATGAACTTCGACGAGAACGCCCTCTACCGCCACAAGGACATCGCCGAGTACCGCGACATCCACGAGGAGGACCCCACCGAGGCGGAGGCCAAGGAGCACGACCTGGCCTACATCTCGCTCGACGGCAACATCGGCTGCATGGTGAACGGCGCCGGCCTGGCCATGGCCACCATGGACACCATCAAGCTGGTGGGCGGCAGCCCGGCCAACTTCCTCGACGTGGGCGGCGGCGCCTCGAAGGAGAAGGTGACCGCGGCGTTCAAGATCATCCTCAAGAGCCCGGCCGTGAAGGCGATCCTGGTCAACATCTTCGGCGGGATCATGAAGTGCGACGTGATCGCCGAGGGCGTGGTGGCCGCCGCCCGCGAGCTGGGGCTGAAGGTCCCGCTGGTGGTCCGGCTGGAGGGCACCAACGTCGAGCAGGGCAAGGCCATCCTCAAGGGATCCGGCCTGGCCATCATCCCCGCGGACAACCTGCGCCAGGCGGCCGAGAAGGCCGTGGCGGCGGTGAAGGGTTAAGGAGGGCGCGCAATGAGCATCATGGTCAACGAGAAGACCCGGGTGGTGGTGCAGGGCATCACCGGCAGCGCGGGCGCCTTCCACACGCAGCAGATGCTGGCCTACGGGACGAACGTGGTGGCCGGCATGGTGCCGGGCAAGGGCGGCCAGAAGTTCGAGGGCAAGGTGCCGCTGTTCAACACCGTGGCGGAGGCGGTGAAGGAGACCGGCGCCGACGCCAGCGTGGTGTTCGTGCCGCCGCCCTTCGCCGCGGACTCGATCATGGAGGCGGCGGACGCGGGGATCCCGCTGGTGGTCGTGATCACCGAGGGCATCCCGGTGCTGGACATGGTCCGCGCCAAGCGGTTCCTCCAGGACCGTCCGGGGACGCGCCTTTTGGGCCCCAACTGCCCCGGCGTCATCACCCCGGCGGGCAAGTGCAAGATGGGGATCATGCCCGGGCACATCCACAAGCCCGGCCGCATCGGCGTCGTCTCGCGCTCGGGGACGCTCACCTACGAGGCGGTGTTCCAGCTCACCAACCTGGGCCTGGGGCAGTCCACCGCGGTGGGCATCGGCGGCGACCCGGTGAACGGGACCGACTTCGTGGACGTGCTCACGCTGTTCAACGCCGACCCGGAGACGGACGCCGTCATCCTGATCGGCGAGATCGGCGGCAGCGCGGAGGAGAAGGCGGCCGACTACATCGCTCGCGAATTCACCAAGCCGGTGGCCGGGTTCATCGCCGGCCAGAGCGCGCCGCCGGGCAAGCGGATGGGCCACGCGGGCGCGATCATCGCGGGCGGGAAGGGGACGGCGGCGGAGAAGATCAAGGCGCTGGACGCCGCGGGGGTGGTGATGGCGCCTTCTCCGGCCGAGCTGGGGACGACCCTGCAGGAAGCCGTGAAGCGGGGGCCGCGGAAGAAGTAGCGCCCTCCTGCCGGGCCTTCAGCTCCGCCTCGATGAAGCGGTCCACCGTGTCCAGCTGGGCCGCGGTGGCGGACTCCGTCAGCCGCCCCCTGAGCCCGCGGAACTGGCGGTCCAGCATGGTCGCCGGCCAGTCCTCCTTCGTCAGGTCGAAGACCTTGAGCGCCTTCGGCTGGGCGGTCTTCAGGTAGCCCAGGTGGCACTGGCGGCACGACTTGGAGAGGAGAACCTCCCGGACCTGTCCGCGGAGCTCCTCCCGGGAGCCGAACGGGGCGGCGGCGAGCGCCAGGGCGAAGAGGGCGGCGTGCATGGCGCCATCAGGCTACCCACGGCACGAGCCATCGGCTAGAAGGCGCGCCCATGGCAATCGAGCGCACGCTGTCGATCATCAAGCCGGACGGGCTGGAGAAGGGGATCATCGGGAAGGTGGTCTCCCGGTTCGAGGAGAACGGCCTCAAGCCGGTGGCGATGCGGATGCAGTGGCTCTCCACCAAGGAGGCGGAGGGCTTCTACGCGGTCCACAAGGCGCGGCCCTTCTTCCGCGACCTGGTCACCTTCATGACCTCCGGCCCGGTGGTGCTGATGGTGCTGGAGGGCGAGGGCGCGGTGTTGAAGAACCGCGAGATCATGGGCGCGACGAACCCCGCCAACGCTTCGCCCGGCACCATCCGCAAGGACTTCGCCACCAACGTGGAGAAGAACACCGTCCACGGGTCGGACTCGACCGACAACGCGAAGATCGAGATCGCGTACTTCTTCCGCGAGACGGAGACGCAGGCCTACGACTGGAAGCGGTAGCGGGCGCTCACTGCCCGCTGACCACGTACCCGAGCACGTTGCTGCCCGAGGTCACGAACAGCAGGGTCCCGTCGCTCGAGATGCGCATGTGCCCGTTGTCGAAGCCGTGGTTGCCCGTGTAGTCGAACAGCCCGGTCCTCGCCTCGACGGTGCGCAGCTTCTGGTAGGTGGTCGTGTCGTACACGTCGATCGACACGGTCGAGTTCACCCAGGCGAAGTAGATCTCGTCGGCCACCGGGCTGTACGCGGCGGCGTTCGGCTGCGTGCCGGCGTAGACCCCCATGGTCCGCAGCCCCACGAGGGCGCCGTCGGAGATGTAGGTCCCGTTGTACGTCGGGACCGCGTACTGCGTGCCGTTCCGGTTGGTCCCGATCTCGAAGAGGAACCAGCCGGTGGCCGCGTCCAGGAAGTTCCCGTCGCTGACCCGGTACCGCCCCCACCCGCCGTTGGAGCCGTTGGACGACTCGAAGCCGATGACCGTCCGGTCGGCGGACGGGGCCAGCATGCTGTCCTGCCCGATGGTGCGGAGCTCGACGCCGGTGCCGGCCGTCAAGTCGACCTTGCGCAGCGGGACCGCGCCGGACCCGCTCTGCCGGGCGGTGACGAGCGCCTCCGTCTGGGTGGTGTAGGCCACCGAGTACGTCCCCGCCTCGCCCAGGCCCGCGGTGAAGGTGATCTTGGTGGCGTTGCCGGTCGTCAGGTCGATCTTCCAGATCCAATCGGTGGAGCCGTTGCCGGCGCCGTCGGCCACCAGGAGCTCGTCCCCGTTCGGAGCGAGGTCCATGCCGAAGTACTGGCCGCCGGTGTGCAGCGAGGTCTCGAACTGCCGCGTCATCAGGTTGTAGACCTTCACCTCGCCGCCCGTGGCGATGCCGCTCGTCGTGATGTAGACGCGCTTGCGCTTCATGTCCGGCATCACGTCCTTCCGCCCCACCACGGGGATGGTGAGGTTCTGGGGGGCGGTGCAGTTGCTGTACGTGGACCCGAACTGCCCGCCCACGCACTTCAGCGCGTGCGTGCCGTAGAAGCCGCACGGGCTCGTCGTCGCGGCGAGGTCGCCGTCCTTGCACACGTCCGGATCGACGCAGGTGCCGGTGTCGACCCAGGCCTCGTTGGTGCAGGTCTGATCCACCTTGCCGCGGTTGTTCAGCCCGCAGTTGCCCTGCTGCGTCGCTCCGTTCTGACACTCCGCGGGAGTGCAGGCGAGAAGGCCGGCGCCGGCCACCAGCGCGAGCGGGACGAGGATCTGGGAGGGTCGCATGGGGGGCGGAACTACGCCTGGACCGCAGCCGGATCCAGGGGAAACCGCCCGCCCCGCGGCCTCCCCGCCTTCCGCTCTTTTGACTTGACGGTGGGCGGCGTGGGAAGTGTCGCGCGCCGCCACCCGTTCCCGCCTCTGGCGACCATGGTCGACATCCTCTCACTGCCGCTGCCGGACCTGACCCGGTTCGTCCAGGAGGAGCTGGGCGAGCGCCCCTTCCGCGCCCGCCAGCTCTTCTCCTGGCTCCACCAGCGCGGCGTCCACGACTTCGACGCGATGACCGACCTCTCCAAGGCCTTCCGCGCCCGCCTCAAGGAGGTGGTGCAGATCGGCGCGCTGGAGAAGGACCTGGAGCAGCGCTCGGTGGATGGGACCATCAAGTACCGCTGGCGCACCTCCGACGGCCGGCTGATCGAGTCCGTCTACATGCCCGCCCCGGACCGCAAGACCCTCTGCGTCTCCACCCAGGTGGGCTGCGCCATGGGCTGCACCTTCTGCGCGACCGCCACCCTGGGCCTGCTCCGCAACCTCACCTCCGGGGAGATCGTCGCCCAGGTCCACGCGGTGAACCGGGAGATCCGCAAGAACGAGGGGAGCGACCTGCTCCGCCCGCTCACCAACCTGGTGTTCATGGGGATGGGCGAACCGCTCCACAACTTCGAGAACGTCAAGCGCGCCCTCTCCATCCTCCGCGCCGGGGAGGGCCCCAACTTCTCCCAGCGGCACATCACCGTCTCCACCGTGGGCCTGGTGCCCATGATCGAGCGCTTCGCCCAGGAGACGGACGTCAAGCTGGCCATCTCGCTGAACGCCACCACCGACGAGCAGCGCTCGCGCACCATGCCCGTCAACCGGCGCTGGAACATCGAGGCGCTGATGGAGGCGTGCCGGAAGTTCCCGCTGCGGCAGGGCCGGCGCATCACCTTCGAGTACGTCCTCCTCCGGGGGGAGAACGACTCGGACGAGGACGCCCGGAGGCTGGCCGGCCTGCTCGAGGGCGTGCCCGCCAAGGTGAACCTCATCCCCTACAACGAGAACCCCGGCCTGGGCTTCCACACCACCCAGGACGCCCGCGCGGAGGCCTTCCGCGAGGTGCTCGCCTCCGCCGGGGTGGCGGCCTTCATCCGCCAGAACCGGGGCCGGGACATCGCCGCCGCCTGCGGCCAGCTCGCCAACCAGGGCGGGCAGGGTGAACGCCTGCGGTTCGACCAACCGGGTGGCGTTGCTTGACCCACCCCCTCTCCGGGGGCTAGAAGCCGCGCCTTCCGAGAGCATCCAGCAGAGCAGGAGCGTCAGGAACCAATGGCCGTCGTCATCCGTCTCGCCCGCGCGGGCGCCAAGAAGAAGCCCTACTACCACGTGGTCGCCACCGACTCGCGCAACCCGCGCGACGGCAAGTTCATCGAGGCGATCGGCGCCTACGACCCGAACCTCGACCCGCCGAAGATCGTCTTCAACGACGAGCGGTTGCAGCACTGGCTGAAGATCGGCGCCCGGCCGTCCGACACGGTCTCCACGCTGATGAAGAAGGCCAAGAAGGCCGCCACCCCCGCGCCGGCCGCCAAGGCGTAGCGGCCAGCCGTGGAATCGCTGATCACCTACATCGCCCAGCAACTGGTCGACAAGCCGGAGCAGGTGGAGCTGAAGGTGTCCGAAGCCGAGGGCGGCAAGACCTTCGAGCTCAAGGTCGCCCCCGAGGACGTCGGCAAGGTGATCGGCCGGGACGGGCGCACCATCAACGCGCTCCGCACCCTCCTGGCCGTCACCGCGCAGCGCAAGGGCGTCAAGGCCCGGCTGGAGATCCTCGACGACCGCCGCCAGGCGCAGGCCCAGGGACAGGGAGCGCCGGCCCCGGCCCCCGCGAGCCCGCCGCCTGACGCGCCCCCTCCCGCGGGCGAGCCGTAGCTCCCGCGGTGCCCCGGCCGCACCTCGAGGTCGGCTACGTCGCCCGCGCCCACGGCCTCTCCGGCGAGGTGGGCGTGAGGACGTTCGACCCGGCCTCCACCGCGCTGCTCGACGTGGAGCGCGCGCTCCTCAAGCTGCGCGACGGCTCCGAGCTGGAGCTGCGCATCGACTCCACCCGCGAGGCGAGCAAGGACGTCCTCGTCGGCTTCGAGGGCGTGGAGGACCGCACCCGCGCCGAAGGGCTGGTGGGCTCCACCGTCTTCGTCTTCCGCGAGGACCTGGAGCCGCCCGGCGACGGCGAGGTCTTCCAGGGCGACCTGGTGGGCCTGAAGGCGCAGACCGAGTCCGGCGAGCCCCTGGGCGAGGTGGTGGAGGTCTTCAGCGCCGGCGAGGTGCCCAACCTGGTCATCCGCGCCCCCGGCCGCGAGGAGCTGATGGTCCCCTTCGCGGCGGACTTCGTGGTGCGCGTGGACGAGGCGGAGGGGCGGATCGTCATCCGGCCTCCGGAGCTGACCGACTGATGGGGGCACCGTTCCGCGCCCGGATCCTGACCCTCTTCCCCGAGATGGTCACCGCGTACGCCGGCCAGTCCATCCTGGGCAAGGCGGCGGAGAAGGGCCTCGTGGACCTCGCCGCGCGCAACGTCCGGGACCACGCCGCCGGCAAGCACCACGTGACGGACGACGCGCCCTACGGCGGCGGCGCCGGGATGGTGATGAAGGTGGAGCCCCTCACCCTGGCCATCGAGGCCGCCCGCGCGGAGCTCCCCGGCGCCCGCGTGCTGCTGATGTCCCCCCGCGGGCCGGTCTTCACCCAGGCCACCGCGCGCGCGCTGGCCGGGCACGGGCCGGGGCTGGTGCTGGTCTGCGGCCGCTACGAGGGCGTGGACGAACGGGTGATGGCCTCCGTGGACGGCGAGCTGTCCGTCGGCGACTTCGTCCTCACCGGGGGCGAGCTGGCCGCCCTGGCGGTGGTGGACGCGGTGGCCCGCCTGTTCCCCGGCGTGCTGGGGAACGAGGCGTCCCCGGGGAGCGAGAGCTTCGAGGAGGGGCTGCTGGAGTACCCCCAGTACACCCGCCCGCCCTCGTTCCGCGGCGCGGACGTTCCCCCGGTCCTCCAGGGCGGCGACCACGCCCGGATCGCCCGCTGGCGCCGCTGGCACGCCCTGGCCCTCACCCGCGATCGGCGGCCCGACCTCTTCGCCCGGCTCCAGCTCTCAGAGGCCGACCGGCGGCTGCTCGATACCCCGGAGGGGGAACTGTAGGTGTCGGGCCGTCGAAGGACTTGTCCACCCGGGGCGGCTCTGCTACGTAGCCCGGCTCTTTTCGCGTCCTTTGGAGTGAGTGCGTCATGCGCCGCGCAGCCCTGGAGTACATCGAGTCCAAGCAGATCCGGAAGGACATCACCGACTTCCGCACCGGTGACACCATCCGCGTGTTCTGGAAGGTGAAGGAAGGCGAGAAGGAGCGCGTGCAGCCCTTCGAGGGCATCGTGATCCGCAAGACCAAGGGCTACAACCGCGCCACCTTCACGGTGCGGAAGATGTCCTACGGCGTCGGCGTGGAGCGCATCTTCCCGCTGCACAGCCCCCGCTACGAGCGCATCGAGGTGCTCGTCCGCGGCGACGTGAACCGCAACCGCCTCTTCTACCTGCGTAACCTCAAGGGCAAGGCGTCCCGCGTGGATCAGCAGGAGGAGCAGGAGGGCGTGGTGGCCGCGGATGCGACCATCCAGCTCTCCGCGGAGGCCAGGGCCGCCAAGGAAGCGGCCCACGCCGAGCACACCGCCTCGGGCACCAAGAAGAAGGCTCGCACCGCGGGTGGCAAGAAGGAGTAGGCCGCCTGGCCCGCGGCGCGGGGTAGACTCCGCGCCGCCATGTTCCTGCTCGAGCTCCAGGCCCAGGGCGTCAAGGGGTGCTCGCCGACCCTGCGGGCGCCGCTGAAGCCCGGCTACGTCGTGCTCAAGCCGCCCTCGACGCCCCCGCCGTCGCTGTCGTCGCTGGCGGCCGCCATCTTCTACTCGGACGGCCGGGGCGGGGACGCCTCGTTCGCCGCGGACGGCGCCAAGGGGAAGGTCGGCTTCACCATCCTGGGCAACGACCAGGTCACCTACCGGCTGATGCGCGAGCTGGGCGGGGCCGGCGTGCTGCAGAAGCTCAACAAGGCCACCACCACCTTCGAGCTGGTGAGCGACAGCGCCTCCGACATCGGCACCTACCTGCGCGCCACGGTGGGGCTGCCGTCCCGCTCGGCCTTCGAGCAGATCTTCACCTGCACCGCCGCGCAGATGCCCTCCCGCCGGCCGCGCGCGGTGAAGGGCGGGGCGGCCGCCCTGGGCGCCACCCCGGCGCGCCCGTCGATGGCGCACAACATGCCGGTGGAGCCGGCCCCGGACGTCCCGGCCGCGCAGGCCAGGGTGGGGGAGCTGGAGAAGGAGCTGAAGCTCTCCAAGGACATCGAAGCCCTCCAGTTCCAGCAGGACGGCCTCACCCGCCAGATGGACGAGCTGGAGCAGAAGATGAAGGGCAGCGAGGGCCTGCGCGAGGCGCTCGAGCAGGCCCAGGACGACGCCCGCTCCGCGCCCGACACGGTGTCCGTGGGCCTGGAGGCGGACATCGTCCACAAGGCGCAGCGGTACCAGGGCGCGGTCCAGCGCCGCGACGAGGCCCTGGCCAAGCTGGGCACCGACGGCTCCGCGGACGAGCCGGCGAGCGCGCCCCCGTCGTCCGCCCCGGTGGAGCCGCTGTGGCGGAACCAGCAGTTCCTCCTCGGCGCGGGGCTGGGCGCGGTGTTCCTGGTGGCCGGGGCGCTGCTCTCCGGGTACGGCCGCGTCCTCGCGCTGCTGGACATCCCCGCCTTCGCCTTCGCCGCGCTCACCGCGATCAAGCACGTGGAGGACCTGCAGGGGTCCACCCGCGTCTCCAAGAAGGGCTCACTGCGCGCCGGGCGGGAGAAGAAGATCCACGACGCCTTCGAGGCCGAGGTCGCCCCGGTGAAGGCGGCGATGAAGGCGCTGGGGGTGGAGACCGCGGAAGAGGTGGTGAAGGTCCTGGAGCAGAAGCCGCTGCTGGAGGGGAAGGTGGCCTCGCTCCGCAAGGAGCTGCAGGCGTGGGAGGCGGAGCCCGCCAACCGCCAGGTGGCCGGCCAGTACCACAAGCTCAAGCAGCAGGTGGAGGCCATCAACCAGAAGCTCCAGGCGCAGGGCGGCTACATCCGCGAGGCCCGCGAGGTGGAGCGCGAGCTGCAGCGCACCAAGGAGTCCATCCAGAAAGCGCAGGGCGGCGTCCCCGTCGGCGCCTCCGGCCCCGCCACCTCCCAGCTCCCCTCCGGTCCCGGCTCGACCAGCGAGTTGGAGGACCCGGGGCCCTCGCTGATGCACCTGGCGGCGGATCTCTTCCAGGCGGACGTCCCGTCGCTGGCGGGGCTGGTCCGCGACCGCGCCAACCAGTACTTCAGCGCGCTCACCGACCGCCGCTACTCGGGCCTGGAGCAGGACGGCAACGGCGCCATCTCCGCGCTCTCCCAGGGGAAGAAGCTCAAGGTGGGCGCCATCCCGTCCCGCGACCTGGACCTGCTCTACCTCGCGCTGCGGCTGACGCTGGTGGAGAAGTACTCCGCCCGCTCCAAGGTCCCCGTGTTCCTGGAGAACGACCTGGGCGTGGAGGAGGCCAAGCTGGGGCTGCTCTCGCGCATGCTCAAGCACCTGGGCACGCTCACCCAGGTCGTCCACGTCACCGCGCACCCGGCGTTCCCATCGGTGGCAGACCTGAACGGTACGCTGTAGCGGCATGGGGATGACGGACCGGAAGGTGCTGGGGAACGCGGGGGAGCAAGCCGCGGTGGAGTTGCTGGAGCGGAGCGGCTACCGGGTGGTGGCGCGGAACTTCCGCTGCCCGTACGGCGAGGTGGACGTGGTGGCGGAGCGGGACGACCTGCTCTGCTTCGTGGAGGTGCGCACCCGGTCCACCGCCGCGTGGGGAGACCCGTCGCACACCGTGTCCTGGGCCAAGCAGCGCAAGGTGGCCAAGGCGGCGCTCCACTACCTGTTCGAACGCTCGGACGCCAGGGACCGGATGGTCCGCTTCGACGTCATCTCCGTGGTGGGGCGCGGCCCGGATGCCTCCGTGGAGCACATCCCGGACGCCTTCGACGCGGGGATGTGATGCCCGCCGGGACGCTGTACCTGGTGGCCACGCCCATCGGCAACCTGGAGGACGTGTCGGCGCGCGCGCTCCGCGTCCTGGGCGAGGTGGCCTTCGTGGTGTGCGAGGACACCCGCCACTCCCGCGTCCTGCTGGACCGCCACGGCCTGCGCAAGCCGCTGGTCAGCCTGCCGGCGTTCGCGGAAGGGGAGCGGGCCGGGCCCATCCTGGACCGGCTGGAGGCGGGCGAGGACGCCGCGCTGGTGACGGACGCCGGGACGCCGGGGATCTCCGACCCGGGGGAACTGCTCGTCTCCGAGGCCGTCCAGCGCGGGGTGCGCGTGGTGCCGGTACCTGGGCCCTCCGCCGCCGTCGCCGCGCTGTCCGCCTCCGGGCTGCCCACCCGGCGGTTCCACTTCGTGGGGTTCCTCCCGCGCAAGGGGCCGGAGCGGCAGGCGCTGCTGGAGGAGCTGGCCCCGCTGCGCGCCACGCTCGTCTTCTACGAGGCGGCCCGGCGGCTCCCGGAGACGCTGGAGGACCTGGCCGCTGTTCTGGGGGCGGACCGGCGCGCCTGCGTGGCCCGCGAGCTGACCAAGGTGCACGAGGAGCTGGTCCGGGACGCGCTGGGGGCGCTGGCGGCGCGCTACCGCGGCCAGGAGGTGCTGGGCGAGGTGGTGGTGCTGGTGGAGGGGCGAACGGCCGAGGCGCGCTGGACCGAGGACGAGGTGCGGCGCGCGCTCCAGGACGGGCTCTCCGCGGGGGAGAAGCTGAAGGCGCTGTCGACGGACATCGCCCGCCGCGCCGGCTGGTCCGGGCAGGATGTCTACCGGCTGGGGCTGTCGCTCAAACCTAGAAGTTGAACGACGCGGACAGGTTGACGCCGAACAGGTACGTCGCCGTGGCCCGGAACTGCCGCGCCACCATGTCCATCCGGTAGTCGAAGTTGGGGTTTACCTCGGCCGGATTGGTCTGGTAGTCGATCTGCCCGTTGTTGTTCAGGTCCGTGCCGAACGGCTCGCTGGACAGCGAGTGGTCCGACTCGTAGTCCAGGCTCACCCGCGCCCGCAGCGTGAGGTAGTCCGCCACCCCGCCCAGCAGCGCCAGCGAACCGCCCACCTGGATGTAGTCGCCGCTGTACATCAGCTTCTTCGTCAGCCCGGAGAGCTCGTTGTAGTAGCGGCCGGCGGAGACGTAGCGGGTGTGCGCGCGGGCGTCGATGGTGAACTTCTGCCGCTTCGCCGGGTGGTCGAAGACGATGAACTCCGACCCGGCGATGAGCTGCGCGGTGATCGGCGTCGCGTTGCCGGTGGCGTCGCGGCCCCAGTTGGTGGCGTCGTTGCAGTTGACCGGCGACCCCATGCGGGTCGGATCCGGGTGGTCG
>DASRBA010000279.1:0-2927 GCA_035637895.1 Myxococcaceae bacterium | reverse complement strand
TCATCCGCATCCGGCGCCGCCTCCGTCTATTTGATGGTCAGGCCCTGGCCCACCCGGTCGAACGCCGCCTGCGCCGCCGCCGCGTCCTGGCCCACGGTCACCACCGCCAGCGCGACGAAGCGGCCGTCGTCCAGCTTGCCGCAGCCCAGCCGGCCCACGTCGCCCGCCGGGGAGCGCACCTCGTACACCAGCGCCACCTCGCCGAGCGCGCCAGGGGCGGCGCCCTCCACCGGCTTCGGCGCGTTGGTCGCCCCCAGCGCTTCGAGATAGGACTGGCAGCCGCCGATGAGCTGGATGCTCCGGTCCCGCTCCACCGTCAGCACCCCGAAGGCCGCGTTGCCGGCGAAGGCCACCCCGGAGCCGGAGCTGGCCTTCGGCATCCGCAGGTGCGGCGCCAGCGCCTCGTCGGCGATGCGGTCGTAGCCCAGCGGCAGCACCAGCCGGTACCCCATGTCCTGGCTGACCAGCTCCTTGCGCAGCCCGCCCTCCGGCACGGACCGCCCGAGGAAGACCGCGCCCAGGATGGCCGCCAAGAGCCCGCCCAGCATGGCGCCGCGGCGGCGGAGCGCGCCCGGGCTCCCGGCGGTGGCCACCAGCCCGGCGGCGGCGTGCAGCTCGTACAAGAGCGGCGCCGGCTTGTAGAAGCCCGCGCCCGAGAGCCACACCGCGAGCGCCAGCTGCAGCGCGAAGGCGGAGGCGGCGATGATCTTCGCGCCCTTGCCGTTGAGCAGCACCACCGGGAGCAGCAGCAGGTCCACGCCCACCAGCGCGTAGACCCAGGTGGGTTCGCCCTGGGAGGTGCCGATGCCCACCACCCGCAGGAACCAGATGACCGCGCCGGCCAGCAGCAGCACGGCCGCGGGGCCGGGGACGAAGAAGCCGGGCACATCCTCGATGCGCGTGCCCAGCAGGGTGGCCGCCTCCTGGTCCACGCTGATGTGCCGCTTGGAGACGGAGGGTGGGCCCTGGGCGGCGGAGCTGGCGCGGATGTCCGCCCGCATCTGCCGCAGCGCGTAGGTGAAGGTCTTCTGGCAGCGGGGGCACTTCACCGCGCCATCGGGCAGCGGCTGGAACCCGCACAGCGGGCACTGCGACAGGGAGAGCGTCTGCTCCGGATCCGGCGTGCCTGGGGAGCTCATGGCGTGTAGTGCGCCCTCCACGTGCTCCAGGAGAGCCCGCCCCGTCCATCGCGCACCACCACCCAGTACGTCACGTCGCGCTCCTCGGGAGTGGCGGGAAGGCGCCACTCGTTGTTGTGCCGGCTCTCCCGCCCCGCCACGTCCGTCCCGCCCGTCGTGCTGGACGAGAAGGTCCCATAATCCGTGTACCAGGAGAGTTTCCAGCTTTCGACCAGGTCGATGCGCGAGATGGCGCCTTCCTGGTCAGGGATCGAGGGGACGACGTAGGTCTCCTCCAGGGGGGTGAGGTCGTCCGGGAGGGTCCGGAAGGGCCCCCGGCCGCTGAGCCCCAGGGCCTCCGGGTCGGCCGGCCACTCCGCCCCGTTCATCTGGAGGCCGGGGAGCACCGGGGTGAGGTTGGCCTTCTGGTCGGCGAAGAACTGGCAGCTGTAGAGCATGATCTTCTGGGCGAAGATCTCCTCCCCCTGCGCGCCGACGTGCAGGACCAGCGGCACCCGGATGCCGCCGAGCCCGTGGTACACGGTGTCGTTCTCCAGCACCTGGGCCAGCAGCGGCGTGCCGTTGGGCAAGAGGATGGTCCCCGGCCGGAAGGTGTAGGTGAAGAGGCCCGCGGTGGTCTGGCCGGAGGTGACCAGCACCGTCTCGCTCTCCTTCTCGCAGGTGCGGTCCCCCAGCGACGAGCAGGCGAACAGCTCGTAGGAGATGGGGCGCCCGCCGCCCGCCGGGTCGACCAGCAGCGCGGTGAGCGTGACCGAAGCGGTGTAGGTGGCCAGGTCCTCCTGCGGGATGGCGATGCCGCCGCCGGAGACCGTGGGGCACACCGGCGCCATCAGCTCCGGCGGGTCCATGGCGATGCCCAGCACGCGCAGGTCGTGGATGGTGGTGGGGTCGTCCGGGATGTCCACGCAGCCGGCCGCCGCCACCATCGCCACCGCCATGACGCACGCGCGGCCCATCTAGAACGTCCCCTTCACGCCGAGCACCGGCAGCACCGGGATGCCCGGCACCGGGATCTCGTCCCGGCACCGGTAGTCGGTGAAGTAGGTCTCGATGTTCTGCGCGTTGTAGACGTTCTGCACGTCCGCATAGACGTCGAGCGTGAAGTTGTCGAACAGCCAGCTCCGATCGATCCGGATGTCCAGCTGGTTGAAGCCCGGGAAGCGCGAGGAGCCCGCGGGCTCCCGCTGGCACGAGAAGCCCGTCGTGTCCTCGGAGACCACGTCGTACGAGTGGACGACGTGCGCGTAGGGCCGCCCGGTGACGTAGCGGAAGCGCGCGCCGATCTCCCAGCCGTGCGGCAGCCGGTAGCTGCCCACCGCGGTGAGGATGTGGGTCTGGTCGAAGCCGCCCAGCAGGTAGTCCTTGGCGCCCACGCGGCGCTGCTCGGTGCGGCTGAGCGTGTACGCCAGCCAGCCGAAGAAGTCCTTGGTGATCTCGTGCTTGAGCAGCAGCTCCAGCCCGTAGGCGCGCCCCAGCCCCAGGTTGCCGAAGCGGTCGGTGTGGCTGAGGCCGTTCTCGTCGTTGGTGGTGAGGCCGGGCGCCACCACGCGGTCGTAGCGGCGGTTGAAGAAGCCGGTGAGGTCCACGTTGATGACGTCGGTGATCTTCTGCTCCACCCCCACCGACGTCTGGAACGCCCACTCGTGGTGGAGGGTGGGCGTGCCGAACGGCTCCGCCTCCATGTCGGTGGACTCGGGCGGCTGCGAGTAGAGCCCGGCGGAGCCTTTCAACGCGAAGCCCTTGAACGGCTGCCAGCGCGCCCAGAAGCGCGGCTCGGCGGCGTACAGG
>DASRBA010000278.1:0-3220 GCA_035637895.1 Myxococcaceae bacterium | reverse complement strand
CCGGAGCCACCTCGGCATCCGCCAGCGCCGCTCGGATCGCCCGCGCCACGCCCGAGCCGGATGGATCCGGCGACGTCTCGTGGTGCGCGTCCCCGGACAACCCGTATCCCCGGAGCCAGGCGATCGGCTCGACCCTCCGAGCCGAAGCGCGCGCTCCGGATTCCAGGACGACGAACCCCGCCCCCTCCCCGAGCGTCGTCCCCTGCTCCTCGCTGAACGGCGCGCACTTCCCCCGGCTCAACAACCCCAGCGCGTGAAACCCCGCCACCAGCTCCGGCGTCAGCGTGTCCGCGCCTCCCGCGAGGACCACGTCCGCGCTCCCGGACTCCAGCAGATCGCGCCCCAATCCGACCGCGCCCGTGGACGCCGAGCACGCCGTGCCCACCGCCACGCACGGCCCCCGCACACCCAGTTCCCGCGCCATCCAAGCCACCTGGTCGTCCAGCCCCAGCTGGTCCTGCTGCGCGCTCGTCCCCACCACCAGCGCGACGCGTTCGGGCGCCGCCTTCAGCACATCACCCAGCCCCGCGCTCGCCAGCGCCTCCCGCGCCGCGCACACCGCGACCTTCACGCACAGGTCCCGCCACCGCAGCTCGTCGTCGCCGGAGAGCTCGCCGGGCCACGGCGGCAGCACGCCGCCCAGCGGGCTGGCCAGGGGACCGCCAGGAAACCGCTCGATGGGCCCGAGCGCATCCCGCCCCTCGGCGATCCCCCTCCAGAGCGCATCGGCGCCCTTGCCGTACCCGCTCACCGCGCCCACGCCGGTGATCGCCACCTCTACGCGAAGCACAGCGGCACCCCCAGGTCCTCCGCGATCGCCGCCGCCGCCATCGCTCCGGAGACCACCACGCTCTCCACCCCCGGACCGGGGAACACGCCCGCCCCGGCCAGATACACCCCACCCACCGGCAGCCGCAGCGGCGGGCGCCACCCGCCGACCTCCAGCCCGTAGATGGCGCCGCCGCTCGTCCACGCGTACCGCGTGAAGGTCGCCGGGGACGCCTCCTCCCGGAAGACGATCCGGCCGCGGAGGTCGGGCACCACGCGCTCGGCGGTGTCCAGCAACTTCTCCGCAAACGCCCGCTTCCGCTCCCCATACCCAGCCGCGCGCCGGTCCCACCGCCCCGCCTCCTCCTGCGGCACGAGCGCGATCAACGTCGCCGCCGCGGCCCCCTCCGGCGCCAGCGACGGATCGGGCGGAATCCAGAACGAGACCGGCTCCCCCCGCTCGGGACGGACGAAGACCGCGGGGGCCGGCAGCCGCGGCGCCGGCTCCAGCCCCAGGAACACCATGAACGCGGACGTCGCCGGCACCGCCTCCCGCGCGCGCCGCACCAGCTCCGCCGGGAGCGCGCCCTCCGGCACCAGCTCCAGCAACGTCCGCCGCACGTCCGCGTTGGACAGGACCGCGCGGGCGGCCACCACCTCTCCTCCCTCCAGCGCCACGCCCGCGGCCCGACCACCCTCCACCCGGATTCCCCGCACCGGCGCCGACAGCCGGACCTCGCCCCCAGCGCTCCGGATCCGCTCCACCAGCACGTCCGGCAGCGCCTGCGACCCGCCCTCCGGATAGAACCCGCCCTGGCGGAAGTACTCGAACAGCGGCGCCATCTCCCCCACCGTGAGCGCGCCCACCCGGAACGTCCGGTACCGGCCCACCCTCAACAGGATCTCCCTCAGCGGCCCGGCCTTCACGTGCGTCTTCAGCAGCGCGTCGAACGGCGCGGTCAACCACCGCTCCGACTGCCGCCGCCGCCGCGACTGCGCCGCGTCCCGCCCCCGCAGGAACCCGAGCACGCCGCCCTCCGGCACGCACGCCCGGCAGCAGCGATCCAGCTCCTCGAACAGCGCCCGGATTCCACTCCGCTCCTCGGGGAACTGCTCCGCCAGCGCCTCCGCGAACGCGTCCCACCCGCCCGGCACCAGGAAGGAGCGCTCCCCCTGGACGTGCAGATACCCCGTCCGCCGCCACTTCACCCGCTCCCCCACCCCCAGCAACTCCAGCAACTGCCGCACGCCGCCCTCGGGGCCCAGCCCGCTCACGTCGTGCACGCCGGCGTCGAACACGAACCGGAGCCGCCGCCCGCCCGCCCCGGCGACCACCCGCTCCCAGGAGGTGCAGTACCCGCCGGCGAGGAAGTGCTGCTCGAACACCGCGACCTTCAACCCGCGGCAGGCGAGGAGCGCGGCGGCGGTGAGGCCGCCCATCCCCGCCCCCACCACCGCGACGTCGATCACGGCGATGCGCCCGCGCTCAGATGGGAGGAGGCGCGCCCATCTCGGGCGTGGGCGGCTTCGGGCCGACGGCGGGGGACTTGGGCTCCTCGATCAAATCGGCCAGCGACGCGAAGACGACGACCAGCAGGCCGATCACCAGGAGCGCCCCACCGACGGTGGTGCCGATGGCCCCAACGCTCTGGGCCGGGGAGGGGATGAGCACCAGGATCAAGCCCAGGGCGGACATCACCGCGCCGATGCCCAGGACCTTCAACCCGATGTCCATCGCGCTCCACGGCTCCGGATCGGCCGAGGGAGGGCGCGCCACGGTCCTCGTCTTCTGCTGCGCCAGGAACCGGTCCACCTTGTCCAACTGCGGCTCCACCACCGCCGCCACCGACTGGTGCTCCATCCGCCACGCGTACGAGTTCAGCACCATCCGCTGCCGGACCCGCCGCTCCGGCTGGATCCTCGCCATGGTGACCTGGTCGTCGAACGAACGGCAGAGGGCCTCCCCCAGCGAGGGCTTCGCGCGCAGCTTCGCCTGCAGCTCCTTCTTCTGCTCGGCGGTGAGGTTGGCGAGGTGATCGCGCATCCCGAACACCGCCTCGGCCATCATCGGCGCCGCCTGGAGCATGCGCTGCTGCATGCCGGGGTGGAGGCGCGACGGTTCGGGGAGGTCGCGGAAGGAGGCGACGAGGTAGAGCGCCTTGGCCGCCTTGATCGCCAGCGGCGAGTGCGACTGGAACGCCTTGCGGAAGCGCGGGTCGTCCGCGACGGGCCCCAGGTGGCCGCGGAGGGCGGGCTGGATGTCCGCCCGGTCCAGGCACGCCAGGTCGGCGTCGAGCTTGGCCAGGTACTGGTCCATGTCCGGCCCCGGAGCGCCCGCGCCCAGCGTGTGCGGAGTGGCGCAACCGGTGGCCACCGCCGCCCCCAGGCCGATGGACTGCTTGAGCAGGTCTCGCCGATTCATACCGGGCGTATGTTACCGCGGGACGGCCCG